>NZ_JQJT01000025.1:0-148918 GCF_000745665.1 Burkholderia sp. WP42
CGTTCGGCTCGTTCGGCTCGTTCGGCTCGTTCGGTGCGTTCGGTGCGTTCGGCGCATTCGGCGCGTTCGACATGATCGGTCGAACCCGGTCAAACCGGGTCAAATCGGCGGGGCATGGGAATACGGTAAAATGCGCGTTTTCCCTCCGCCCTTTTTGGCCCGCGACGTCCCGGCGCTCGCGGGCGGTGCCATTGCGATGCCCGTTATCGGCTCTCACGTTCTGCGCAACAACCTGTTCGTCGCCCCGATGGCCGGCGTCACCGATCGTCCGTTCCGCCAGCTGTGCAAGCGGCTCGGCGCCGGCTACGCGGTGTCCGAAATGGTCGCGTCGAATGCGCAGCTGTGGAAGAGCGCGAAGACGATGCGGCGCGCCAACCACGAGGGCGAAGTCGAGCCGATCGCAGTGCAGATCGCCGGCGCCGATCCGGCGATGATGGCCGAAGCGGCCCGCTACAACGTCGACAACGGCGCGCAGATCATCGACATCAACATGGGCTGCCCGGCGAAGAAGGTCTGCAACGTCGCGGCCGGCTCGGCGCTGCTGCAGAACGAGCCGCTCGTGCAGCGCATCGTCGAGGCCGTCGTCGCGGCGGTCGGCACGGGGCCGGATGCGGTGCCCGTCACGCTGAAGATCCGCACCGGCTGGGATCGCGAACACAAGAACGCGGTCACCGTCGCCCGCCTCGCCGAAGCCGCGGGCATCTCGATGCTGACGGTGCACGGCCGCACGCGCGCCGACCTGTACCACGGCGACGCCGAGTATGAAACCATCGCGGCCGTGAAGGCGGCCGTCGGCATTCCGGTCGTCGCGAACGGCGACATCGCGTCGCCGGCGAAAGCGAAGGCCGTGCTCGACGCCACCGGCGCCGATGCACTGATGATCGGTCGCGCCGCGCAAGGCCGTCCGTGGTTGTTCCGCGAAATCGATCATTTCCTGCAAACCGGCGAGCTGCTGCCGCCGCCGCGCATCGACGAGATCCGGCAGGTGATGAACGAGCACCTGGAAGATCACTACGCGTTCTATGGCGAATTCACCGGAGTCCGTACTGCGCGCAAGCACATCGGCTGGTACACTCGCGGCCTTTCCGGTGCCAACGGGTTCCGGCACAGGATGAACACGCTCGATTCCACCCGCGAGCAGCTCGCCGCCGTCAACGCATTCTTCGACGCGCAAGAGGCGCTGTCGGACCGCCTCGTGTACGTCGACGACGAACCCGAAAACGGCCAGCGCGAGTCGGACGACCATAACCAGTTAGCAGCATGAGCAAGCACAACATCGAACAATGTGTCCGCGAGAGCCTGGACGTGTATTTCCGGGATCTAGACGGCTCCAATCCGCACGACGTCTATGAAATGGTGATGTCCTGCGTCGAAAAGCCGATGCTCGAGGTCGTGCTCGTACAGGCCGGCGGCAACCAGTCGCTCGCCGCGGAGTATCTCGGCATCAATCGCAACACGCTGCGCAAGAAGCTGCAGCAGCACGGCCTGCTGTAGCCGGCCGTCCCGTCCCCGTTTCCCTGGCTATTGGTGGTTCCATCATGATCAAGCAAGCGCTCATTTCCGTTTCCGACAAGACCGGCATCGTCGACTTCGCGAAGTCGCTGTCCGACCTCGGCGTCAAGCTGCTGTCGACCGGCGGCACCGCGAAACTCCTCGCAGACGCCGGCCTGCCCGTGACCGAAGTGGCCGATTACACGGGCTTCCCGGAAATGCTCGATGGGCGCGTGAAGACGCTGCACCCGAAGGTGCACGGCGGCATCCTGGCGCGCCGCGATCTGCCCGAGCACATGCAGGCGCTCGAACAGCACGACATCCCGACGATCGACCTGCTGGTCGTGAACCTGTATCCGTTCGTCGCGACGATTGCGAAGGACGACTGCACGCTCGCCGACGCGATCGAGAACATCGACATCGGTGGCCCGACGATGCTGCGCTCGGCCGCGAAGAACCACCGCGACGTGACCGTCGTCGTCGATCCGGCCGACTACGCGGTCGTGCTCGATGAAATGAAGGCGAACGGCAACGCGATCGGCTACGCGACCAACTTCCGCCTCGCGACGAAGGTGTTCGCGCACACCGCGCAATACGACGGCGCGATCACGAACTACCTGACGAGCCTCACCGACGAGCTGCAGCACGCCTCGCGCAGCACGTATCCGGCCACGCTGAACCTCGCGTTCGACAAGGTGCAGGACCTGCGCTACGGCGAGAACCCGCACCAGAGCGCCGCGTTCTACCGCGATCTGGCCGCACCGGCCGGCGCGCTCGCGAACTACCGCCAGCTGCAGGGCAAGGAACTGTCGTACAACAACATCGCCGATTCCGACGCGGCGTGGGAATGCGTGAAGACGTTCGACGCACCGGCGTGCGTGATCATCAAGCATGCGAACCCGTGCGGCGTCGCGGTCGGCAACGACCCGGCCGACGCATACGCGAAGGCGTTCCAGACCGACCCGACGTCGGCGTTCGGCGGCATCATCGCGTTCAACCGCGAAGTCGACGAGGCAGCCGCGCAAGCCGTCGCGAAGCAGTTCGTCGAAGTGCTGATCGCGCCGTCGTTCTCGGCCGCCGCGCAGCAGGTATTCGCCGCGAAGCAGAACGTTCGCCTGCTCGAGATCGCACTCGGCGACGGCCACAACGCATTCGACCTGAAGCGCGTGGGCGGCGGCCTGCTCGTGCAGTCGCTCGATTCGCGGAACGTGCAGCCGAGCGAGCTGCGCGTCGTCACGAAGCGCCAGCCGAGCGCGAAGGAAATGGACGACCTGCTGTTCGCATGGCGCGTCGCGAAGTACGTGAAGTCGAACGCGATCGTGTTCTGCGGCAACGGCATGACGCTGGGCGTCGGTGCAGGCCAGATGAGCCGCGTCGACTCCGCGCGCATCGCGAGCATCAAGGCGCAGAACGCGGGCCTCACGCTGGCCGGCTCGGCCGTCGCGTCGGATGCGTTCTTCCCGTTCCGCGACGGTCTCGACGTGGTCGTGGCCGCGGGCGCGACCTGCGTGATCCAGCCGGGCGGCTCGATGCGCGACGACGAAGTGATCGCGGCGGCCGACGAACACGGCATCGCGATGGTGCTGACGGGCGTGCGTCACTTCCGTCACTGATCGCTCGCGGCCCGTGTGGCCGCGGCTCGAGAACCCGGCGGCAGCCTGCTCGCCGGGTTTTTTATTGCGCGGCGCCGATGCATGCTGTCGTGCGGCCGGCGCCGCGCACCGTTCGTTGTAGTATCGCTGCATCCCGTCTTTCTCCTCACTCATGCGAATTCTCGGCATCGACCCCGGCCTGCGCGTCACCGGCTTCGGCGTGATCGACGTCAGCGGCCATCGGCTCGCGTATGTCGCGAGCGGCGTGATCCGCACGCCAACCGCCGACCTCGCCACGCGGCTCGGCACGATCTTCCAGGGCGTGTCGACGCTCGTGCGCGAACACGCGCCCGACCAGGCCGCGATCGAACAGGTGTTCGTCAACGTCAACCCGCAGTCGACGCTGCTGCTCGGGCAGGCGCGCGGCGCCGCCATCTGCGGGCTCGTCGCGGGCGGGTTGCCGGTTGCCGAGTACACCGCGTTGCAACTGAAGCAGGCCGTCGTCGGCTACGGCCGCGCTACCAAATCGCAGATGCAGGAGATGGTCACGCGGCTCCTCAATCTGTCGGGCCAGCCGGGCAGCGACGCGGCCGACGCGCTCGGGATGGCGATCTGCCATGCACACAGCGGCAATACGCTCGGCACGATCAGCGGCCTCGCGCCGGCGCTCGCGCGCAAGGGGCTGCGTGTGCGACGCGGGCGGCTCGTCGGCTGACGCGGGCGGCCTCGTCGGTCCGGCGCGCGACACGGCGGATCGTCTCGCACGAAACGTGTGCGTAGTCGCGGTGCGCCGTTTCGCGGGTTTGCCGGTTCGCCATTTCGCCGGCCTTGCGCAACTCGCGCACCTCGCGCAAGCACCCCCGGCACCCTCCCATCGGCATCGCGCCGCAGCTGCGCTACACTCGCGCTTTCTTCCTCGCATCCCGCCATCCATGATCGGTCGCATCGCCGGCATCCTGCTCGAAAAGAACCCGCCTCACCTGCTCGTCGACTGCAACGGCGTCGGCTATGAAATCGACGTGCCGATGAGCACCTTCTACAACCTGCCGCAAACGGGCGAGCGCGTCGTGCTGCTCACGCAGCAGATCGTGCGCGAGGACGCCCACCTCCTGTACGGCTTCCTGACGCCGCAGGAGCGCACGACCTTCCGCGAGCTGCTGAAGATCACCGGCATCGGCGCGCGCATGGCGCTCGCGGTGCTGTCCGGCATGAGCGTGCAGGAGCTCGCGCAAGCCGTGACGATGCAGGACGCCGCCCGTCTCACGCGCCTGCCGGGAATCGGCAAGAAGACCGCCGAACGCCTGCTGCTCGAACTGAAGGGCAAGCTCGGCGCGGACCTCGGTGCGCTCGCCGGCGCCGCGTCGCCGTCCGACCACGCGGCCGACATCCTGAACGCGCTCGTCGCGCTCGGCTATTCCGAAAAGGAAGGCCTCGCGGCGATCAAGAACGTGCCGGCCGGCACCGGCGTGTCCGACGGCATCAAGCTCGCGCTCAAGGCGCTGTCGAAGGCGTAACGGCCGGGCTGTCGGGCTGTCGGGCCGGGCTGTCGGAGCCAGTGTTGCGCCGCCTGGCGGCGCGCGCCAGTCGGCCGTTCGGCCGATTCGGGCGCGCGACGGCGCGCGGTACAATGCCCGCATGATTGAAACCGACAAACTCGCCGCCGAGCGGATCATCGCCGCCACGCCCGCCTCGTCGCACGAGGAGGTGTTCGAACGCGCGCTGCGGCCGCGCCAGCTCGACGATTACGTCGGCCAGGAGAAGGTGCGCGGTCAGCTCGAGATCTTCATCGAGGCCGCGAAACGCCGCTCCGAGCCGCTCGACCACGTGCTGCTGTTCGGCCCGCCGGGCCTCGGCAAGACCACGCTCGCGCACATCATCGCGCGCGAAATGGGCGTGAATCTGCGCCAGACGTCGGGCCCGGTGCTCGAGCGCGCCGGCGACCTCGCCGCGCTGCTGACCAATCTCGAAGCGAACGACGTGCTGTTCATCGACGAGATCCACCGGTTGTCGCCGGTCGTCGAGGAAATCCTGTATCCGGCGCTCGAGGATTACCAGATCGACATCATGATCGGCGAAGGTCCGGCCGCGCGCAGCGTGAAGCTCGATCTGCAGCCGTTCACGCTGGTGGGCGCAACGACGCGCGCGGGGATGCTCACCAATCCGCTGCGCGATCGCTTCGGGATCGTCGCGCGGCTGGAGTTCTACGACGCCGAGCAGCTGTCGCGCATCGTGCGGCGCTCGGCGGCACTGCTGAACGCGCAGATCGACCCGAACGGCGCGCTGGAAATCGCGAAGCGCTCGCGCGGCACGCCGCGGATCGCGAACCGGTTGCTGCGCCGCGTGCGCGACTACGCGGAAGTGAAGGCCGACGGACAGATCACCGCGGCCGTCGCCGATGCCGCGCTCGCGATGCTCGACGTCGATCCGGTCGGCTTCGACCTGATGGACCGCAAGCTGCTCGAAGCCATCCTGCACAAGTTCGACGGCGGCCCGGTCGGCATCGACAACCTCGCGGCCGCGATCGGCGAGGAGCGCGACACGATCGAGGACGTGCTCGAACCGTACCTGATCCAGCAAGGCTTCCTGCAGCGCACGCCGCGCGGGCGCGTCGCGACGCTGCTCACCTACCGCCATTTCGGGCTGTCCGCGCCGGCGGCCGGCAGTGCGGAAGGCAGCATGTGGAACACGCCCGACGGCGCGTAGCCCGCCGCGTCGCTCCCGGCCAACCAGCCATGACCACGCCGCCCCGTCGTCATCCCGCCGCGCCGAGCGCGGGCCCGCGCTGGATCGAGCCGCTGCGCAAGCGGCTCGCGGCCGGCGTCACGCACCTGACGACCGGCAGCGGCGGCCCGTCGATCGACTATTCATCACCGCCCGGCGACCCCGGGCTGTTCGGGCCGGACGCGGTCTGCTGGTGCGTACATGCGGATTTCGCGTCGATGATGACCGGCGGCGTCTCGGCGCTGCTGTTGCAGGCGCTTCATCCGCTCGCGCTGGCGGGCGTCTGGGATCATTCGTCGTTTCGCACCGACATCCTCGGCCGCCTGCGCCGCACGGCGACGTTCATATCGGGCACCACGTTCGGCAATCGCGCGGACGCGCTCGCGCTGATCGAGCGCGTGAAGGCCATTCACACGCGCGTATCGGGCACCGCGCCCGACGGCCGCCCGTACCGCGCCGACGATCCGGCGTTGCTCACGTGGGTGCATGTCGCGGAAGTATCGAGCTTCCTGGCCGCGCATCTGCGCTATGTGAATCCGGCGCTGAGCGGCGAATGTCAGGATCGCTATTACGCGGAAACCGCGCAGATCGCCGAGCGCCTCGGCGCGCAGGCCGTGCCGCGCTCGCGCGCGGAGGTCGCCGCCTATCTCGCGCGCATGCAGCCGGAGCTCGAAGCCGGCCCGCGCACGTTCGAAGTGATCCGCATCCTGCTGAACGCGCCGCTCGCGAAGCCTGCGCTGCGGCCGGCCGCCACGCTGGTGATGCACGCCGGGATCGACCTGTTGCCGCCGTGGGCGCAGCAGATGCTCGGCCTCGCGCGGTTCGCGCCGCTGCGGCGGGCGGTGGTCCGGCCCGGTGTGCGCGCAGTCGCGCCGGTGCTGCGCTGGGCGCTCGTGAACGGCGTATCGAAACGCGCACGGCGCCGCGCCAGCTCAGCGCCGTCGGGCGGCGAGCCGCCTGCGTGACGGTGAGTCGGTAAGTCGCTCAGTAGGTCAGAGTCACCAACGCGCGGCCGGATGCCGGCAACGCACTGACGCCCGCCAACCCGTCACGCCGATGCGACCGCCTCAGAGCACCTTGCGATAGCCGTCGTCGTCGCTCGCGGCGTCGAGGTGCGCCACGTCGGCCCACTGCACGACCTGCGCGCGGCCGTCAGCGTAGTCGACGACGTTGATGCTCGTGTTGAGCAATTGATAGTTGCGCGGCGCCGCGAGGTCGAGACCGTTGGCGAAGCGGTACACGCAGTCGAGCACGCCGCCGTGCGCGACGCACGCGATGCGGCCGCCCGGATGAGCGGCGACGATCGGTTCGAGCGCATGCAGCACGCGATGATAGAACGCGCGCTGCGACTCGCCGCCATCGGGCGCGAAGCCCGGGTCGCGGGTCTGCCATGCGGCGTATGCATCGGGAAACAGCGTCTCGATCTCGGTGCTGTCATGGCCCTGGAACACGCCGTATGCGCGCTCGCGCAGCCCTTCGCGCAACTGGAGCGGCAAGCCGAGCGCGTCGGCAAAGGGCTGCGCGGTCTGTTGCGCCCGCATCAGGTCGCTCGAATAAACGGCGTCGAGGCGCTGCCCCTCGCGCGCTTCGCGCGCAAGCCGCACGGCGAGCCGCTGCGCCTGAGCGAGCCCCGAGTCGGCCAGCGGAATGTCGATGTGGCCCTGGATGCGCTTGATGCGGTTCCAGGCCGTCTCGCCGTGACGGATGAACAGGATCTGCGTGGTCGCCATCGCGGCGCGCCTCCGGGAAAGAATCAGGGCCGCACTTGCAGCCAGAATGTCACGGGGCCGTCGTTGACGAGCGATACCTGCATGTCGGCGCCGAACTCGCCGGTCTCGACGATCGGGTGACGCTCGCGCGCGGCCGCGACGAAGTAATCGAACAGGCGCTTGCCTTCATCGGGCGGCGCGGCCGGCGTGAAGCTCGGCCGCAGCCCGCTGTTGGTGTCGGCCGCCAGCGTGAACTGCGACACGAGCAGCAGGCCGCCCGCGCGGCCCGCGCCGTCGATGTTCGACACCGGCAGGTTCATCTTGCCGGCCGCGTCGCTGAACACGCGATAGCCGAGCAGCTTCGCGAGCAGCTTGTCCGCCGCGGCCTCGGTGTCACCGCGCTCCGCGCAGACCAGCGCGAGCAGGCCCGCGCCGATCTCGCCGGTCGTACGCTCACCGACTTGCACGTCGGCGCGCTTCACGCGCTGGATCAGCGCGATCATGCGGTCAGCGTGACGCGCGCGAAGCGGCGCTTGCCGACCTGCACGACGAACTCGCCGGCGTCGACCTTCAGGCCCTTGTCGGACACGGTCGCGCCGTCGATCTTCACGCCGCCCTGCTCGATGTTGCGCAGCGCTTCGCTCGTCGACGGCACGAGGCCCGCCTGCTTCAGCAACTGGCCGATCGCGAGCGGCGCGCCTGCGAGCGTGACCGACGGGATATCGTCCGGCACGCCGCCCTTCGCGCGGTGATTGAAGTCCTCGAGCGCGCGCTCGGCGTCGGCCTGCGAGTGAAAGCGCGCGACGATTTCCTGCGCGAGCAGCACCTTGAAGTCGCGCGGGTTGCGGCCGCCTTCGGCTTCGCGGCGGAAGCCGGCGATCTCGTCGAGGCTGCGGAACGACAGCAGTTCGAAGTAACGCCACATCAACGTGTCCGAGATGCTCATCAGCTTGCCGAACATGTCGGTCGGCTTCTCGCTGATGCCGACGTAGTTGCCCTTCGACTTCGACATCTTCTCGACGCCGTCGAGCCCTTCGAGCAGCGGCATCGTCAGAATGCACTGCTGTTCCTGGCCGTACTGCTTCTGCAGTTCGCGGCCGACCAGCAGGTTGAACTTCTGGTCGGTGCCGCCGAGCTCGAGGTCGGCGTTCAGCGCGACCGAGTCGTAACCCTGCATCAGCGGGTACAGGAATTCATGGATCGAGATCGGGATGCCGCTCTGGAAGCGTTTCGTGAAGTCCTCGCGTTCGAGGATCCGCGCGACCGTGTAGCGCGACGCGAGCTTGATCATCCCGTCGGCGCCGAGCGGCATCGACCACTCGCTGTTGTAGCGGATCTCGGTCTTGTCGCGGTCGAGCACCAGCGCGGCCTGGTCGAAGTAAGTCTTCGCGTTCGACTCGATCTGCTCGCGCGTGAGCGGCGGGCGCGTCGCGTTGCGGCCGGACGGATCGCCGATCAGCGACGTGAAATCGCCGATCAGGAAGATCACCGTGTGCCCGAGGTCCTGCAGCTGGCGCATCTTGTTCAGCACGACCGTATGGCCGATGTGGATGTCGGGCGCGGTCGGGTCGAGCCCGAGCTTGATGCGCAGCGGCTTGCCGGTGGCCGCGCTGCGCGCGAGCTTCTGCGCGAACTCTTCCTCGATCAGCAGTTCGTCGACACCGCGCTTCGTGACGGCGAGCGCGTGGCGGACTTCGTCGGTGATCGGGAAAACGGGCTTGGAACTGGGTTCGGTGCTCATCGGTGCCAGGAAGAATGTCGCAAAGACAGGGATTTTCCCATAACTTGCGCGCGCATCGCTTAACGACGCGTCAGGTTGCGCGGATAATCAGGTGCGAGGCGCGCGGCACCGGCCCGCGCCGCTCGATCCAGGAGAACCCAACGTGCCGCAACGACACCCGCAACCCGCCCATCCGGCCGACGGCGTCTACTTCGGACTCATGTCGGGAACCAGCATGGACGGCGTCGACGGCGTCGCGGTCCGGTTCGAAACGGGCCGCGCGCCGGTCGTGCTCGCCGAAGCGTTCGTCGGCTTCGCGCAGTCGCTGCGCGACGCGCTGTTCGCGCTGCAGCAGCCGGGCGACGACGAGATCGACCGCGAGTCGGTCGCCGCGAATGCGCTCGTCGCGCGCTATGCGGTGTGCTGCCACGAGTTGCAGCGTACGGCCGGCCTGTCGCGCGACGACGTGCGCGCGATCGGCGTGCACGGCCAGACGGTCCGGCACCGTCCCGAACGCGGCTACACGCGTCAGCTGAACAATCCGGCGCTGCTCGCCGAGCTCACGCATGTCGACGTGATCGCCGACTTCCGCATGCGCGACGTCGCGGCCGGCGGCCACGGCGCGCCGCTGGCGCCGGCGTTTCATGCGACGGTGTTCGGCGCGCCGGGCGACACGCGCGTCGTCTGCAACCTCGGCGGCATCAGCAACATCACGATCCTGCCGGCTGAAGGCAGCGACGTGCGCGGCTTCGACTGCGGGCCGGCGAACGCGTTGATCGACGCATGGGCGACGCGCCACCTCGGCAAGCCGTACGACGACGGCGGCAAGTTCGCCGCGCGCGGCACCGTGCATGCGGCGTTGCTCGACGCGCTGCTGGACGAACCCTATTTCACCGCGCCGCCGCCGAAAAGCACCGGGCGCGACCTGTTCAGCGCGGCGTGGCTCGACGCGAAGCTGGCCGGCTTTGCGCAGGTTGCGCCGGAGGACGTGCAGGCGACGCTGACCGCGCTCACCGCGGTGTCGGTCGCCCGCGAGATCGCACGGCACGCAGCCGGCTGCAAGGCCGTGTTCGTGTGCGGCGGCGGCGCCCGCAATCCCGTGCTACTCGACGCGCTGCGTCGCGCGCTGCAGGAAGCCGGCGTATTAGCCACGGTAGACACGACGGCCGCGCTCGGCGTGCCGCCGCAACAGGTCGAGGCGCTCGCGTTCGCATGGCTCGCGTACCGCTTCACCGCGCGCCTGCCCGGCAATTTGGCCAGCGTGACGGGCGCGGCCGGCGAGCGCGTGCTCGGCGCGCTGTATCCGCGCTGATCCGATGACGCGCGGCGCGCGGACATGAAAAACGGGGCATCAAGCCCCGTTTCTTATTCCGGCGAACCGGACAGGATCCGAGTCGCGCTCAGACCGAGAACGACGAGCCGCAACCGCAGGTGGTCGTGGCGTTCGGGTTCTTGATCACGAACTGCGCGCCGTTGAGGTCGTCCTTGTAGTCGATCTCGGCGCCGACCAGATACTGGTAGCTCATCGAGTCGATCAGGAGCTGGACGCCGTTCTTGTCCATCACGGTGTCGTCCTCGTTGACTTCCTCGTCGAACGTGAAGCCATACTGGAAGCCCGAGCAGCCGCCGCCTTGCACGAACACGCGCAGCTTCAGGTCGGGATTGCCCTCTTCGTCGATCAGTTGCTTGACCTTGTCGGCCGCGGCGTCGGTGAAGACGAACGGGACCGGCATTTCGGCCGTCGTTGCTGCGGATTCGTTAACAGCGTTCATGCGAACTCTCCAAAAAGCTTTAGCCGCTATTGTAGGGCGGATCAGAAGATCGTGCCGATGTCCATGAAATCAATAGGTTCTTGTTGATTTCGGTAAAGCGAACGCCATGGGCACCCGCGTCGAGCGGGCATAAAAAAACCGCCAGCGTGAAAGCTGGCGGTTTTTTCGGCGGACACCGCCCGAAAGCGGCGTGGCCATGAAGCAGAATTAACGCTTCGAGAACTGCTTTGCGCGGCGTGCCTTGCGCAGACCGACCTTCTTACGCTCGACTTCACGCGCATCGCGCGTGACGAAGCCTGCGTTCGACAGCGACGGCTTGAGCGTCGCATCGTAGTCGATCAATGCACGGGTGATGCCGTGACGCACTGCGCCTGCCTGACCCGTTTCACCGCCGCCGTTGACGTTGACCTTGATGTCGAACGTCTGGCCGTGGTTCGTGAGTTCCAGCGGTTGACGCACGATCATCAGCGACGTTTCGCGCGAGAAGTAGTCAGCGATGGGCTTGCCGTTGACGATGATGTCGCCCTTGCCAGCCTTGATGAAGACACGTGCGACTGCGCTCTTGCGGCGGCCCGTACCGTAGTTCCAGTTACCGATCATGTGGGCTCCCCTTAGATCTCGAGCGCCTTCGGCTGTTGAGCCGAGTGCGGATGCGTCGCTTCTGCGTAGACCTTCAGCTTCTTGATCATCGCGTAGCCGAGCGGGCCCTTCGGCAGCATGCCCTTGACCGCCTTCTCGAGCGCACGGCCCGGGAAGCGTTCCTGCATCTTGCCGAACGTCGTTTCATAGATGCCGCCCGGGTAGCCCGAGTGACGGTAGTACTTCTTGTCCAGCGTCTTGTTGCCCGTGACCTTCAACTTGCTCGCGTTGATGATGATGATGAAATCACCAGTGTCGACGTGCGGGGTGAACTCAGGCTTGTGCTTGCCGCGCAGACGGCGTGCCACTTCGCTGGCAACACGGCCGAGAACCTTATCCGTCGCGTCAATCACGTACCATTCGCGCGTCACCTCATGGGCTTTTGCGGAAAACGTCTTCATGATCGATCCAAAAAAAATGCTTTGCCCGATGTGTTCTTCCTGCTTGTCTGAGTGCGCTTCGAGGCGCGGTGCAGGCTCTCCCTGTTCTTTTTCCGTGGGCATGAATGCGGAAAAGCCCTGAATTATAAAGGAAATACCACAGGGCGGTCAAAGAGAATCCGTGGCCCGCGCCGGCGGCGCCCGAAATCGGCGAAAATTCCGGCGTGCCGTGCCGCACCGGGCGATCCGAGCGCCCGGCGGCGCACCCGTCGCGCGTTGCACATGACCTTGCCGCGCGCGACCGGCCGACCACGAAAAAACAACAAGCAAGCATGATGAAACAAGGACTTATGCCCATTTTCGCGGCCGCCCTGCTGGCTGCCGCCGTCCCCGCGAGCGCCGCCCAGCAGGCCTGCGAGGCCAAGCTCGCCGCACTCGACGCGCGCATCGCCGACGCGCGCGAATCCCATACCGAGGAACGCGTCGCCCGCCTGCGCGCGGTGCGCGAGCGCGTACGCCATTTCTGCGCACACGAACAGGGCGACGTTTCGGCCAGCGACGCCCAGGCAACGCCGACGCAGCCGACCAGCACGCCGGCACGGCCGGCGCCGCGGCCGGCGGCGAGGCAGCCCGTCTGATCGGTGTCGAACCGCTGTCGAGCGGGGGCCATAGCGGCCCTGAGCCGGTGTCGAACACCTGTCGAAATAGAACCAATGTCGGCGCGCTCGCCCGCTGCCGAAGCGCCGCCCACCCGCCGCAAAAGCACCGCGGATTCGCCGCTCTCAAAGCGCTTTCAGACCGCGCAACCGGCGCGCCGATGTTTGCATTGGACGAAAAAAAGCCCGAACGTTTGGTTCGGGCTTAATCCACCTTTGGAGGAGGGTGGAGGAGACATTCGGAGGTTGCCGCAGCGCGACAACCAATGGAGCTCATTATACGAATGCCCCTCCGACTTCACAAGAAAATCTGCATTACGAAATCCAAAACCATAATGCGGAATCCAAGGCGCGCACTGGGCCTCATGGATTTCCTCTTTCAAATCAGTTGCATAGCCGAAAACGCCGCGCCAATCGTCCCGCCCCGCCTAGAGTAAAACCCCTAAAGCCAGCAGGGAAATACCAGCCAAATGGCCGACGCGACGCCGCCGAGGCCGGCTCGCCGTTTCGCGTCGTGCAGTGCATCAGCCGACCGTTGCGCAGCGGGCTACAATGCCGGATCGAATCCGAATCAGGCAACGCTGGAGCGCAAGCATGGAATGCAAAGTAAGCTGGATGGGTCAGGACGGGATGGCGTTTTCGGCCCAGACCGGAAGCGGGCACCTCGTCGCGATGGACGGCGCGCCGGAAGGCGGCGGACATAACCTCGCTCCGCGCCCGATGGAAATGGTGCTGGTCGGCACCGGCGGCTGCACTGCGTACGACGTCGTGCTGATCCTGAAGAAGAGCCGCCAGGAAGTCACCGGCTGCTCGGTCACGCTGAAGGCCGAGCGCGCAAGCGAGGACCCGAAGGTGTTCACGAAGGTCCACTTCCACTTCACCGTCACGGGCCGCAACCTGAACCCGGCCACGGTCGAGCGCGCGATCAACCTGTCGCACGACAAATACTGCTCCGCGTCGATCATGATCGCGAAGACGGCCGAGCTCACGCATTCGTTCGACATCGTCGCCGACTAAGCGCGCTGCGCCGACGCAATAAAAAGGGCCGGCGCTCCCGATGGAGCGCCGGCCCTTGTGCATTCGAACGGCAAAGCAGGCCGATAAGCCGGATTCTGTGCACGCCGCACGCCGAAGCGCGCCGCGCGTGGCAGCCATTCCTCTAGGCGCGCCATTGCTGACGCGCTCAAGCTTCCTACCCGCAGACGAGACGGGGGCCCCATCCTGCATCCGAAAATGCGCGCCTGCCTACTTGGAATTGCTCCGGGTGGAGGTTACCGTGCCGGCGAACGTCGCCGTCGCCGCGGTGCGCTCTTACCGCACCGTTTCACCCTTACCTGATCCCGGCTTGCGCCGGGCCATCGGCGGTTTGCTTTCTGTTGCCCTGTTCCGCGTGTCGCCACGGATGGCCGTTAGCCATCACCCTGCCCTGTGGAGTCCGGACTTTCCTCGCCCCCGCCTGCCCGAAGGCGGCGAGGCCGCGACTGCCTGGCCTGCTTTGCGACGCGCATTCTAGCACTGCGCGCCGCCGCCCGCAGCGCGCGCGGCGTCCGTCCGTCGACCGCTGCGGAACACGGCCGGGTCGTCGTAGAACGCCGGCGCGGCGTTCGCGTCGCACCAGCCCGGCACGCCGAGCACCGGCAGCGGCGCGAAATCGCGGCTCGTCAGCGCGCGCGTCGCGAGTTCGTCGGCGATCCGTGCGTCGAGATGCGCGGCGCGGCGCGCGTCGGGCCACGAGAAGTAGTCGTCGCTGACTTCGACGATCCACGCGTGCGCGGTACACGACTTGTACGGCGCCACCAGCTTCTCGAGCAGCGCATGGCCGACGAGGCGCGCCTCGCAGCGCGTACCCCACGCGGCGCGCGAGCTCACCAGCAGACGTTGCCAGTCGAAGCCGCGCAGTGCGTCGGCGAGCGCGCGCTCGGCCGTCACGAACAGCGCCGCATTCTCGTCGAACAGCGTGAGTGCATCGCGCAGCGACCCACGCACCGGCCCGACGCCGCCCGCGGCGTCGATCGCCGCGGCCTGCCGTGCGTTCAGCGCGGCCTTGGTGCGTGGATAGGCGAGCCACACGAGCGCATTGAAGAAGTCGTGAAGATTGTGGCGGGTCGGCACGCGCCCCGTGTCGGCGATGTGGGTTTCGTATGCGACGCCGGGCGGCAGTTCGGCCTGCGGCACGAAGCGCAGCGGCCTGCCGCGCCCGCTCGTGCGTGCGCCGGCCGCGTCGCCCAATGCATCGAGCAAGGCGGCTTCGCCCGCGAGCGCGGCCACCTGCAGCAAACGGCCCGGCTCGTCGTACTGCGCGAGCCACGGCGCGGACCAGTCGATCCGCGCGAATTGCGCCGCCCCGCCGTCGGCCGCGTGAGCGGCGGCGCACGGCGGCGCGACGCTCACGCGAACTTCCAGCCGATCGTCTCGCCGGCGCGCAGCGGCACGACCGGCGTATCGCCCGCGAACACCTCGGTCGGCAGCTCCCAGGTCTCGCGGCGCAGTGTGACCGTGTCGGTGCTGTGCGCCAGGCCGTAGAAATCGGCGCCGAAGCGGCTCGCGAAATTCTCCAGTTTGTCGAGCGCGCCGGCCTGGTCGAACGCTTCCGCATACAGCTCGAGCGCGTGCAGCGCCGTGTAGCAGCCGGCGCAGCCGCAGGCGGTTTCCTTCGCGCCGCGCGCATGCGGCGCGCTGTCGGTGCCGAGGAAGAAGCGCGGGTTGCCGGAGGTCGCCGCTTCGACGAGCGCGACGCGGTGCGTCTCGCGCTTGAGCACGGGCAGGCAGTAGTAATGCGGGCGAATGCCGCCGACGAACAGCGCGTTGCGGCTGTACAGCAGATGCTGCGGCGTGATCGTCGCGCCGAGCAGGCCCGGCGCCGCATCGGCGTCGCGCACGTAGTCGGCCGCATCCTTCGTCGTGATGTGCTCGAACACGACCTTCAGCGCGGGGAAATCGCGGCGCAGCGGCGTCATCACGCGATCGATGAACACCTTCTCGCGATCGAACATGTCGATCGACGGGTCCGTCACCTCGCCGTGCACGAGCAGCGGCATGCCGGTTTCCTGCATCGCCTCGAGCGTCTTCGCGCACTTCGCGAGGTCGCTCACGCCGTGATCCGAGTTCGTCGTCGCGCCGGCCGGATACAGCTTCACGCCGTGCACGAAGCCGCTGTCGCGTGCGCGACGAACTTCGTCGGGCGCCGTGTTGTCGGTCAGGTACAGCGTCATCAGCGGCTCGAACGCGCTGCCGGCCGGCAGCGCGGCCAGGATCCGGTCGCGATAGGCCTGCGCGTGCGCGGTCGTCGTGACGGGCGGCTTCAGGTTCGGCATCACGATCGCGCGCGCGAACTGGCGTGCGGTGTGCGGCAGCACCGCGGCCAGCATGTCGCCGTCGCGCAGGTGCAGATGCAGGTCGTCGGGACGGGCGAGCGTGAGCGTCGCCGGGGAGGAAGCGTTCGAGGCAGTCATAGGAGGCGTCGTGAGGAACGGGCTGGCCATCGAGGATCGGCGGGGCCGGAGCACGCGTGCACGGGCCGACTGACGGCAAACCGCAACACGGGGCCTTGGGCCGGCGGAATCCGCTTTTTACCGCTCGAGGCTCGGTGATATGCTAGGAGCCATATTGTACCGGGGTTCACCCGGTTGGTTACCCTGCTTCCGCCCCCGCCCCAAGTAAAATGTGCCAACTCCTAGGAATGAACTGCGCCGCGCCGACGGACGTCACATTCTCCTTCACTGGTTTCGCGGCCCGGGGCGGCCTCACCGATCACCACGCCGACGGCTGGGGCATCGCGTTCTTCGAGGACAAGGCCTGCCGTCTGTTCATCGATCAGCAGGCCTCGGCCACGTCGCCGATCGCCGAAATGGTGAAGCGCTATCCGATCAAGTCGAAGAACACGATCGCGCATATCCGCAAGGCCACGCAAGGCCATATCCTGCTCGAGAACAGCCACCCCTTCATGCGCGAGCTGTGGGGGCGTCACTGGATCTTCGCGCATAACGGCGATCTGCAGGACTACGAACCCGATCTCGACGGCAGCGTCTACCACCCGGTCGGCACGACCGACAGCGAGAAGGCGTTCTGCGTGCTGATGCAAGGGCTGCGCGAGGCATTCCCCGGCGCACAGCCGCCGCTGCCGGAGCTGTTCGAGCGCGTCAGTGAGTTGACGCGCGACATCACCGATCACGGCGTATTCAACTTCCTGATGTCGAACGGCCAGGCGCTGTTCGCACACTGCTCGACGCGGCTGCACTACATCGTGCGGCGCTGGCCGTTCTCCACCGCGCATCTGGTCGACGAAGACCTGTCGATCGACTTCGCGAAATACACGACGCCCGAAGATCGCGTCGCGGTGATCGCCACGCAGCCGCTGACCGACAACGAAGTCTGGACGTCGTTCGAGCCCGGCGAGCTGATCATGTTCCAGTGCGGCGACGTCGCCGCGCGGACGCGGATTCCGGTGCCGGAGCGCGTGCTCGAGAAGCTGCGCAACCCGGCGCTCGACGCGTCGGCCTCGGCGCCGTGCGGCGGCATGCATCGCGAGGCGCTGGCCGCCGCGGACGACGCCGACGACGCGATCGATTTCTGAGCCGCACGCGCCGCCCTTCCTTCTCCATCTCAGCATGATGAAGCGACCGCGGCCCGGCCGGCCGCGCGACGAGCCATTGCCGAACAACGCGCCGCTCGTTCGCCGGCAATCGGCTTTCGTTTCAATCAAACCACAATGACGCGCGCCAAACCGCGGCGACGCAACATTAACTTGATTTAATCAACGTTCACGCGAAAATAATATATACGCGATAAAACGGAACGCCTTTTAAATCCCCGCCCACCTTCCGGAAGCCATATTCTATCGCAGCGCCATTTTGGAACAGTGCGCCAGCCCACCGTCGAGCGACGGGATTACCCCGCCTCGCACGATATCGCTCAAGCCTTTACCAGAAAGGCTTTCGGTTCGATTCATCACATAATTCAAAAATACCGGACCGAGTCGACATTATCACAACGGCACTCATTTTTTTGATAATCCTTCGCGATTCAGATCAGTAGACTCCGCTCATCCTCGGTATATCGAAAAGCGATTCACGTGACGACGGCAATGCGGCCAATGGCGCGCACGCCGGCTCGAACCATTTTCGGCCGCGGAATGCGCTTTCACCGCGCCGCGGTGGATATCACTTCAAAAAAAGCAAAGAGGGGTTGTCGTGAATCACTCATTTCGATCGATATGGAGCGAAGCCGCCGGCTGCTGGGTCGCGGTTGCGGAGACGGCCCGGGCACGCGGCAAGCGCTCGGGCAGCACATCTGTCGGCACATCGGCCACGAGCCGTCGCGCGAGCCGCGACGCGATCCGGCTGGCGCCGCTGCGCGCCGCGATGGCCGGCGCTGCATTCGCCGCGCTGTCGGCCGGCGCCGCACATGCATCGACCTGCGGCGACGGGTCGGCGGTCGCGAGCGGCGGCAGCTGCACCGTCGGCAGCTTCAGCCCGACCGTGAACGACAACCTGGCCGGGGCGACGACCGTCACGGGCGGCGATACCGTCGCCGCGACCGGCGCATGGACCAGCCAGAACGGCGGCGACGCCGGCTACACGCGCGTCCCGCTCGGCACGACCACGATCGTGACGGGCAATCCCGACCAGCCGCTGGTCTCGCTCGGCGGCAAGACGCAGAGCGTCAGCACGCCCGATTCGATCACCGGCACCCACGCATCGGTTGCGACCTACAATTCGTCCGCGTTCGCCGCATCGACGCTCGGCGCGACCTACGTGCCCCTCTATCACGACGTTGACGGCAACCAGTACCTGAACACGCGGATCGGCACCGTCGAGCGCTCGGGCGGCACACTGAACGTGTCGCTCGGCAACGCGGCGAACGCGCCCGACGCGGCCGGCAACGCGATCACGATCGCGGCGAAGCAGACGGACCTCGCCTTCGCGGACGGCACCGGCACCGCGTCAAGCGTCGTCAACTGGAACTCGCGCAACCAGGTGCTGTTCACGACCGGCGACTACGTCGAGGCCGGCGGCGCGGTGGGCAACCTGCAGCTCGACGTGCCGGCCTACGCGGGCACCTTCACCGCGTTCGACGGCAGCCGCTGGCGCGTCGACGACGCCGCGTCGCTCGCCGCATACAACGACTTTCTCGTACGCTCGGTCCGCAGCGGCGCGCTCGGCTCGCAAGCCGCGTACGACAGCGCGTTCAGCCAGGCCGTCACGTTCTCGAGGCAGAACTTCCAGTACGCGAACGACGTGTCGGCCGGCGACAAGAACACGTTGCCGATCGACCATCTGGCCGCGCTGCACGGCACCGGCGCGAACGCGACGCTGCATATCGGCCGAGACGGCCAGATCGACTTCCGCGGCACCAGCGCGATCGAATCGAGCTCGGCGGTGCTCGCGGAAAACGGCGCGCAGTTCGTCAACGACGGCAGCCTGTCGGGCGACTTCACGCTCGTGCGGCTGCTCACCGGTGCGAGCGGCGTCAACAACGGCGTGATCTCGTCCGGCTACGCGGCCGGCGAGAACTTCGACACCGCCGGCGCCGCGCCGCCCGAGAACTTCGGCTTCCACGCCTACACCGAGGGCAACGGCGTGTACGCGAACGGCGCGGGCACCACGTTCGTGAACAACGGCGTGATGAACGTCGCCGCATGGACGCTCGACGGCAACCGGCCGACCCTGCTCAGCTACGCGATCGCGGCGACCGACGGCGCAACCGCGTCGAACGCCGGCACGCTGAACGTCGGCGTCAACGCAACCACGCTCGACAGCCAGGTGATCGGCGGCCTCGCGGACGGCGGCGCCTTCACCAACGAGGCCGGCGGCACGATCTACGTCGGACGCGCGGCGCAGTACCGGCCGGGCGCGGCGGCGGCCGACGTCGCGCTGTCCGCGCACGGCTACGGCATCCTGCTCGGCGCATCGGGCACGGCCGCGAACCTCGGCTCGATCGTGATCGGCTCGCAGACGCAGAACGGCGCCGCGATGGCGAGCATCGGCTCGTCGTCCGGCACGCTGCGCAACGCCGGCACGATCGTCGTGAACGGTGCGGCGCCCCGCACGCCGCTCGCGAACGTCGGGATGCTCGCGGCCGACACGGCCGCGACCGTGACCAACACCGGCACGATCACGCTGAACGGCGTGAACGGCATCGGCATCATGGTGGTCGGCACCGGCTCGACCGCCACGGCCGCGACGTCGACCGGCACGATCGACGTCGCCGGCGGGCTGGACGCGGCGTCGGACACACGCAATTACGGCGTCTGGGCCGAAGGCCCGCGCGCGAAGGCCACGCTCGACGGCGCGCTCGACCTGACCGGCAATGGCGCGATCGGCGCCCACGCGCGCGCGGGCGCCGCGATCGACGTCGGCGCGAACGCCGTGCCGCGCTTCACGTCCGGTACGAACCAGATCGGCTTCTACGTGTACGGCGCCGGCTCGACGATCAACGTGGCCGCGCAGCGGCTGAGCGTCGATACCGACGACTCGACGCTGTTCCGCATCGCAGCCGGCGCGGCCTACACGGGCGCGTCGGCCGCCGGCACGCTGACGACCGACGTGAACGGCGAGCGCGCGCGCGGCGTGCTCGCGACCGGCGCCGGCACGACGCTGTCGACCGGCTCCGCGACCTACAACGTGCGCGGCGCGAACGGCATCGCGGTGGCGGTCGAGGGCGGCGCACACGGCACGATCGACGCCGGCGCGACGATCAACCTGAACGCGGCGGGCGCCACGGCGGGCGTGGTCGACGGCCAGGCCCACGACCTGGCCGGCGCGAACGCCGGCGCGCCGGTCGCGACGGTGCTCGGCAACGACGCGGCCGTCATGTCGTCGAGCGCCGGCGTGACCGGGTTCGTTGCGCGCAACCTCGGCACGCTGGAGAACCGCAACGCGGTGCTGCTGACCGGCGCCGGCTCGACCGGCGTCGCGATCGGCGCGCTCGGCACGGTCGACAACATGTCGACGATCCGCGTGTCGGACGGCACCGGCGCGCTCGTGCAAGGCGCGTCGGCCGTGCTGAACAACGCGGGCACGATCGGCGCCGACGACGGCGTCGCCGGCGTGCATCTGACCGGCGCGGGCGCGTCGGTCGTGCTGTCGGGCGCGGGCACCATCGTCGCGAACGGGAGCGCGCACGGCGTGCTGATCGACTCGAGCGTCGCGAACGGCGCGCTCGCGGCCGGCGCGACGTCGATCGCGGTGGGCGGCGGCGGCGCCGGCATCGACAACCTCGGTACCAACACGACGATCGTGCTGTCGGGCACGCAGATCGGCACGACCGGCAACGGCGCCGACGGCATCTCGTCGACGGGCGCGGGCACGCGCATCGCGACCGATGCGGCGAGCGTCGTGCGCACCGCGGGCGAAAACGCGCGCGCCATCGTCGTGGCCGGCGCCGATGCGACGCTGGCCGCCGACGGCACCACCGTCTCGACCACCGGCGCCGGCGCGCATGGGCTGGTCGTCGGCGGCGGCGCGACCGCGCTGCTGTCGGGCGCGAAGATCGCGGCGGCGGGCGCGGCAGCCGACGGCGTCGTCGCGCAAAACGGCGGCCGGATCGGCGACACCGGCTCGACGCTCACGAGCGCGGCCGGCAACGGCGCGACCGTCGACGGCGGCGGCGTGCTCGCGCTGACCGGCACGACGCTGCACGGCGCGACGGCCGGCTTGCTGAGCGTCGACTCGCGCGCGAGCGGCGCGACGAGTTCGGTGCTGGTCGACGGCGGTAGCGTCGCGTCGGTCGCCGGCCCGGCGTTCGCCGCGCGCGGCGGCGCGGTCGACATCGCGGTACGCAACGGCACCATCGTGACGGCCGGCAACGGCACGCTGCTCGACCTCGCGAACGGCAGCGTCGCGCGCTTCGACGCTTCGGCCGTGACGCTGGCCGGCGACATCGTGTCGGACGCGTCGAGCACCGGGACCGTGTCGCTGACGAACGGCACGACGCTGACGGGCAAGATCGATCCGGTCGCGCTGAACGTCGACGCGACGAGCGCATGGCGGATCACCGGCAGCTCGGTGCTGAGCAGCCTGAACAACGCGGGCCTGGTCGCATTCGCCGCGCCGTCGGGCGCGCCGACGGCGGCCGGCAGCTACAAGACGCTGACCACCGGCGGCTACGTCGGCAACGGCGGCACGATCGCGCTGAACACCTATCTCGGCGCCGACGCGTCGCCGACCGACCGGCTGATCGTGAACGGCGGCGCCGCAAGCGGCACGACGGCGCTGAAGATCGCGAACACCGCCGGCAGCGGCGCGCAGACGACCGGCGACGGCATTCCGGTGGTGGTCACGGCGAACGGCGGCACGACGGCCGCGTCCGCGTTCCATCTCGCCGGCCCGGTCCAGGCCGGCGCATACGAATACCGGCTCTATCGCGGCGGCCAGCTCGACGCCAACGGCTGGTATCTGCGCTCGCAGCTCGATCCGTCCAACCAGGTCATCGCGGTCGGCCCGCTGACCGCCGGCGGCGGCGCCGGCACGCTCGCGTACCGTCCGGGCGTCGCGGGCTTCGCGATGACGCCGCTCCTGAACGCCGACTACGGCTTCTCGACGCTCGGCAAGCTGCACGAGCGCGTCGGCGACGTGTACAACGTCGACAAGCAGGCGCCCGGCAACCGCGACGGCGTGTGGGGCCGCATCGGCGGACAGAGCTTCGATGCGAACGCGGGCCGCTTCGCGGCCGACGAGCGCACCTTCTTCGCGCAGTTCGGCAAGGACTGGACGCTCGGCCAGGCGCCGGACGGCGGCAGCACGCATGCGGGCGTGACGGCGAGCATCGGCGTGTCGAATGCGAGCTTCAGCGATCCGGCGCGCGCCGATGCGCCGGGCCTGTCGACGTCGACCGGCTCGGTCGAGATGCACGCGCAGAGCGCCGGCGGCTACTGGACTCGCTATCTGACCGACGGCACCTACTTCGACAGCGTCGGGCAGGTCACGCACTACGGCAACCGCTATCGCGACAGCTACGGCAACGACGCATCGCAGAACGGCTTCGGCATCGCGCTGTCGCAGGAAGCCGGCAAGCCGTTCGGCATCGGCGCCACGCCGATCGCGATCGAACCGCAGGCGCAGCTGATGTATCAGTACCTGAAGCTGAACGGATTCAACGACAGCGTGTCGGCGGTGTCGGGCACGACGAGCCACGCGCTGCGCGGACGCCTCGGCGTACGGATGTTCCGGCCGAACCTGGGGGCGAGCGCGTTGGGCGCGGCGACGCCGTATTTCACGGCCGACGTGCTGCACGACTTCCTGTCGCCGGGCCAGACCGTCGTCGGCGGCACGCCGTTCGCGACGCATCTGGGCCGCACGTGGTACGAGCTCGGCCTCGGCGTGACCGCGGCCTTCGGCAAGTCGGGCACGCTGTACGCGAACGTCAAATACGCGCGCAACATCGGCGGCGACTACCGGCGCGGCGTCACCGGCCAGGCCGGCTACCGCTACAGCTGGTAACGCAGGACGCGTCGCGTCGCCCGTGCGCCGCTGCCGTTCGGCGGCAGCGGCCGAAAAAAAACCGCCCGGCGCTGGGCCGGGCGGTTCGTCGAAGCGGCGTGCGCTACACGGGAGCGTTCAGTGGAGGATTTTCGCGAGGAAGTCCTTCGCGCGATCCGACTTCGGATTCGAGAAGAAATCGTCCTTGCGGTCGTCCTCGACGATCGCGCCCTTGTCCATGAAGATCACGCGATGGGCGACCTTCTTCGCGAAGCCCATTTCGTGCGTGACGACCATCATCGTCATCCCTTCCTGCGCGAGTTCGACCATCACGTCGAGCACCTCGTTGATCATTTCCGGATCGAGCGCGGAGGTCGGCTCGTCGAACAGCATCGCGATCGGGTCCATCGACAGCGCGCGCGCGATCGCGACGCGTTGCTGCTGGCCGCCCGACAGCTGGCCCGGAAACTTGTGCGCATGCGCCTTCAGCCCGACGCGATCGAGCAGCTTCAAGCCCTTGTCGGTCGCCTCGTCCTTGCTGCGGCCGAGCACCTTGATCTGCGCGAGCGTCAGGTTCTCGGTGATCGACAGGTGCGGGAACAGCTCGAAATGCTGGAACACCATCCCGACCTTCGAGCGCAGCTTCGACAGGTTCGTCTTCTTGTCGCCGACCGACTGGCCGTTCACGAGGATCTCGCCCTGCTGGAACGGCTCCAGGCCGTTGACCGTCTTGATCAGCGTCGACTTGCCCGAGCCCGACGGCCCGCACACCACGACGACCTCGCCCTTGCTGACCTCGGTCGTGCAATCGGTGAGGACCTGAAACTGGCCGTACCACTTCGAAACGTTCTTGATGGAAATCATCTTGTGACCTTTTTCTGGAGACCTTTGACGAGGGCAGAAGCCAACGAGCAAATCACGAAATAGCATGCGCCGGCGAACAGCACCATCTCGACGGTCGTGCCGTCGCGATCGCCGACGTTCGCGGCCGTGCGGAAGAAGTCCGCGAGACTGATCACGTACACGAGCGACGTGTCCTGGAACAGCACGATCGCCTGCGTGAGCAGCAGCGGCACCATCGCGCGAAACGCCTGCGGCAGGATCACGAGGCGCATCGCCTGCGCGTAGTTCATGCCGAGTGCGAACGCGGCGTTCACCTGCCCGCGCGGCACCGCCTGGATGCCGGCACGAATGATCTCGGAATAATACGCGGCCTCGAACAGCGAGAACGCGACCATCGCCGACGCGAGCCGGATGTCGATCGTCGGCGACAGCCCGAGCACGCCCTGCAGCAGCTGCGGCACGATCAGGAAGAACCACAGCAGCACCATCACGAGCGGGATCGAGCGGAACACCGTCACGTAGCCCTTCGCGAACCATGCGAGCGGCTTCACGCCGGACAGCCGCATCAGCGCCAGCAGCGTGCCCCAGACGATGCCGATGACGATCGCGATCAGCGTGATCTTGAACGTGACGATCGCCCCCGTCCACAGCGTCGGTATCGCGCCGGGAATACTACTCCAGTCGAACTGATGCATCACTTGCCTCCGATGTAGCCGGGCAGCCGCGTGCGGCCTTCGATCCAGCGCATGAACGCCATCACGACGAGGTTGATGACCACGTACGCGAGCGTCACCGCGATGAACGACTCGTAGGTCTGCGCGGTGTAGTCGACCAGCTGGCGCGCCTGCGCGGACAGGTCGAGCAGGCCTATCGTCGATGCGACCGCCGAGTTCTTGAAGATGTTCAGGAACTCCGACGTGAGCGGCGGCACGATGATCCGGTACGCGACCGGCAGCAACACGTAGCGGTACGTCTGCCATTGCGTGAAGCCCATCGCGAGGCCGGCCGCACGCTGGCCCTTCGGCAGCGCGTTGATGCCCGAGCGCACCTGCTCGCACACGCGTGCGCCGGTGAACAGCCCGAGACAGACGATCGACGCGGTGAAGAACTGCGTGCCGGGCGGCAGCTGCTTGATCCAGGTGCCAATCGACGCGGGCAGCAGCTCCGGCACGACCAGATACCAGACGAAGAACTGCACGATCAGCGGGATGTTGCGGAAGATCGACACGTAGACGGTGCCGAGCGCGGCGAGCCATTTGTTCGGCACGGTGCGCAGCACGCCGAACAGCGAACCGACGATCAGCGCGATGACCCAGGCGACCAGCGACACTTCGATCGTCACCCAGAAGCCGGACATCAGCCATCCGAAGTAAGTCGTCGGCTCGCCGGTCGAGACGGGGCTCAGGAAGACGCCCCAGTTCCAGTGGTAAGACATGGGCAAGACTCCAGCAAAAAGAAACGGAAGAAGCGTGGCCTCTTCCGTTTCAGTAGCGTCATTTCTGCGTCAACGGCGGCGTGGTCAGTCGAGCGCCTTGTCGTTCGGGTTCGCGTACAGCTTCTTCATCGAATCGGACAGCGGGAAGTTCAGGTTCAGCCCCTTCGGCGGGATCGGGTTCTCGAACCACTTCGCGTAGATCTTCGCGGCTTCACCCGACTTCTCGACTTGCGAGATCGCCTCGTCGACGACCTTCTTGAAGTCCGCATCGCCCTTGCGCATCATGCAGCCGTACGCCTCTTCCGACTGCGGCGTGCCGACGATCACCCATTCGCCCGGCTGCTTCGCCTTCGCGCGCTCGCCTGCGAGCAGCGCGTCGTCCATCATGAACGCGACCGCGCGGCCCGATTCGAGCGTGTTGAACGAGTCGCCGTGGTCCTTCGCGCTGATGATGCTCATGCCGAGCTGCTTGTCGTTGTTCATCTTGCGCAGCAGGCGCTCGGACGTCGTGCCCGCGGTCGTCACGACCGTCTTGCCCTTCAGGTCGGCGAAGTCCTTCACACCGGAATCCTTCTTCGTCATCAGACGCGTGCCGATCACGAAGATCGTGTCGGAGAACGCGGCCTGCTGCTGACGCTCGAGGTTGTTGGTGGTCGAGCCGCACTCGATGTCGACCGTGCCGTTCTGCACGAGCGGGATGCGGTTCTGCGACGTGACCGGGATGTTCTTCACCTGCAGGCTCGGCAGGTTCAGCTTCTTCTTCACGGCATCCACGACCTTCATCTGGAAGTCGCGCGAATAGCCGACGACCTGCTGGTTCTGGTCATAGTAGGAGAACGGAATCGACGATTCGCGGTGGCCCAGCGCGATCACGCCCGTGTCCTTGATCTTCTTCAGCGTGCCGGTCTCCTGTGCATGCGCGCCGCTCGCGAACGCGCACAGCGCCGCGATCATCAGGACTGCCTTCTGGTATTTCATTTTGGTCATCTCCTTGGCTAAAACCCGCGCCAGTGTATCAAAGTAATATTTTTGAAAGTACTGGTTGTTTACCGCACTACGAATCGTCCTGTGCGTCGCCGTCCTCCCGGCTTCGCGCGGCGCTTTGCGCGCCCGAATGCGCACGCGGGCGACGCCGGATTCGGCATCGCCCGCGAGGGTTCATGTACGCAATCGGGTCGATTGCGTCATGTATCGTTCATAGTGGGCCGAGCGACGCTCGGCCACGCACGATCAGGGGTACAGACCGCGCATTTCGCGCGCCATCAGGATTCGCTTGCACGCGACGATGAACGCCGCCGTGCGCACCGACACGTTGTGCTCTTCCGCGACCGCCCATACGCCGGCGAACGCTTCGCGCATCACGCGCTCGAGGCGATGGTTGATCTCGTCTTCGGTCCAGAAGAAGCTCGAGAAATCCTGCACCCACTCGAAGTACGACACGGTCACGCCGCCCGCGTTGGCGATCACGTCGGGGATCACCAGCACGCCGCTCGCGCTCAGGATGTCGTCGGCCGCGGTCGTGGTCGGGCCGTTCGCGCCTTCGACGATGATCTTCGTGCGGATCTTCGACGCGTTCTTCTCGGTGATCTGGTTTTCCAGCGCCGCCGGGATCAGGATGTCGGTTTCGACCGTCCAGAACTCGTCGTTCGGCATCGGCTCCGTGCCCTCGAAACCCGCGACGCCGCCCGTGCGCGCCACGTGGTCGAGCAGCTTGTTCGCGTCGAGGCCGGCCGGCTGATAGATCGTGCCCGTGTGATCCTGCACCGCGATCACCTTCGCGCCCGCTTCCTGGAACAGCTTCGCCGCGATGCCGCCGACGTTGCCGAAGCCCTGCACCGCGATGCGCGCGCCTTCGATTTCGAGGCCCTTCTTCTTCGCCGCTTCGCAGCCGACCACGAACACGCCGCGGCCCGTCGCTTCCTTGCGGCCGAGCGAACCGCCGAGCGAGATCGGCTTGCCGGTCACGACGCCGGTCGACGTCTGGCCCTGGTTCATCGAATACGTGTCCATCATCCACGCCATCACCTGTTCGTTGGTGTTGACGTCCGGCGCCGGAATGTCGGTGTTCGGGCCGATGATGATGCCGATCTCGCTGGTGTAGCGGCGCGTCACGCGCTCGAGCTCACCGCGCGACAGCTTGCGCGGGTCGACGCGGATGCCGCCCTTCGCACCGCCGTACGGCACGTTCACGGCCGCGTTCTTCACCGACATCCATGCCGACAGCGCCATCACTTCCGACAGCGTCACGTCCTGGTGGTAGCGCACGCCGCCCTTGCCCGGACCGCGCGACACGTTGTGCTGCACGCGATAGCCTTCGAAGTGCGCGACGGTGCCGTTGTCGAGCTCGATGGGCACGTCGACGATCAGGATGCGCTTCGGACGCTTCAGCGTTTCGAGCCAGCGCGACAGCGAACCGAGGTACGGCGCGACGCGATCGACCTGCTGAAGATAGTTGCCCCACGGGCCGAGATCGTCGGCGTGCAGGTAGGACGGGATGGACTGCAATTGCGAAGACATGGATGCTCCAACGTTCAACGGATTGCGCACATTGTCGAAAAACCCGTTTTTTTTATCCAATGCCGTTTGCTTATTCGATTATGCGTTTCTTGCATGATCGCGATTTTGCGCAAATCCACGGGCGATTTGCGCAAGAACGGCGGCGAACGGGCGGGGATCGGGTGGGGGAAAAATGCGGGGGATCGGGAGTGCGAGGCGGCTTGCGGCGGCCGGCCGGGGGATTGCAAGGGAGCCGTTAGGTGCGGGGGTGGGCGGACGGTTGGGCGCTTGGGCGCTTGGGCGCTTGGGCGCTTGGGCGCTTGGCGCTTGGCGCTTGGCGGTCGGCTGTCGGCTGTCGGCTGTCGGCTGTCGGCTGTCGATGGTCGACGATTGCGCGACCGTTGGTCGTCTCGGTCATCCCGGCCGTCAGCCGGCCCCATGTCCGCCGTCAATCGACCGTCAACCAGCCCTCACCCAGCCGTTTCACGCAGCTCGTCGCGCACGACTTCCCACAGCGCCCGAACCAGCTTCTGGCGCGGGTCGTCGCCCTGCAGCGCGAGCTTGTCGCAGTAGAGGCGGATATCCATCGTCAGCGTGAACGGATGCGTGCCGCCGCGCGCCGAGCGGTCGAGGCGGATCAGGCTGCCGCTCGCGATCGCGTCCTCGACCGCGCTGTGCGGCAGGAACGCGACGCCGTGGCCCGCGAGCGCCATCGCCTTCAGCCCTTCGGCCATGTCGGTTTCGTACACCCGATCGAGGAACAGCGGCGTCGGCGCATTCGCCACGATCACTTCGGTCATCCGGCCGAGATACGCGTTCGGCGTATACGACAGGTACGGCACGCGCGCCTCGGCGGTGCCCGGCAGCGTGTAGCGCGGCCGGCCCGCGCGCGCCGGCGCGGAAAACGCGCTGATCGGCTCGCTGCCGAGCACCAGCATGTCGTAGCGCGCGGGATCGAGCGCGACCGGGTGGCTCGGATGGTGATAGCCCATCACGAGATCGCAGCCGCCTTCGACGAGCGACAGCACCGCGTCGTGCACGTTCAGCGCGCGCAGCCGCGTGTGGACCTGCCCCATCTTCGCCTCGATCCGCTGCAGCCAGCGCGGGAAATACGTGAGCGACAGCGTGTGCGGCACCGCGAACTCGATCGTGGGCACCGGCGCGCCGACGTGACCGCGCAGCAGCGTGCGCGCCTCGTGCGCCTGCGACAGCATCGTCAGCGCCTGTTCGTAGAAGATCTGGCCGGCTTGCGTGAGCCGCGTCGGATAGACCGAGCGGTCGATCAGCTCGGTCGCGAGCCACGCCTCGAGCGCCTGGATGCGCCGCGAGAAAGCCGGCTGCGACACGTGGCGCAACTCGGCCGACCGGCTAAAGCTGCGCGTTTCCGCGAGCGAAACGAAGTCTTCGAGCCATTTCAGTTCCATGCGGATCGGGCGCGGCGGGCGGCGGGTCGGGGAGAAGCGAGCATTCTACCGGCCGCCGGCCGCACTCGGCCGCAGTCGGTCGCACGCGGCCGGACGCCGCCACGCTCGGCCCGACCGGTTCGGCCGGCCCCGGCCCGCGCCGATGGTAAAATGCCGGATTCTCCTCCCCTCGTTCGCCCGGCCCCCGAGGCCCCGCCCGACCATGTCCGACACTCGTCCCGATACGCTTTTCGCCCTCACCGCGCTCTCGCCCATCGACGGCCGCTACGCCAGCAAGACCGAAGCGCTGCGCGACTGGCTCTCCGAAGCCGCGTTCATGCGCCACCGCGTCACCGTCGAGGTGCACTGGCTGATCGCGCTGTCGCGCGCCGGCTTCGCCGAAATTCCGCGCTTCTCCGACGCGTCCGAGCAATTCCTGCTGCAGCTCGCCGAGCGCTTCACCGCGCACGACGCCGCCCGCATCAAGGACATCGAGCGCGTGACGAACCACGACGTGAAGGCCGTCGAATACTGGCTGAAGGAATCGGTGAAGGGCCAGGCCGAGCTCGAGAAGGCGAGCGAGTTCATCCACTTCGCCTGCACGTCCGAGGACATCAACAACACGTCGCACGGGATGATGCTCGCCGGCGCGCGCGAGCACGTGATCGTGCCGGCGCTGCGCACCGTCCACCAGCGTCTCGTCGCGCTCGCGCACGCCCTGGCCGATCAGCCGATGCTGTCGCGCACGCACGGCCAGCCGGCCAGCCCGACGACGCTCGGCAAGGAGCTCGCGAACGTCGCCGCCCGTCTGGGCCGCGCGATCGCACGCATCGAGAAGGTCGAGATCCTCGGCAAGATGAACGGCGCGGTCGGCAACTTCAACGCGCATCTGTCGGCGTATCCGGAATTCGACTGGGAAGCGTTCTCGCGCGACGTGATCGAAAACCGCCTGAAGCTCACCTTCAACCCGTACACGATCCAGATCGAGCCGCACGACTACATGGCCGAGCTGTTCGACGCGGTCGCGCGCGCCAACACGATCCTGCTCGACCTCGACCGCGACGTGTGGGGCTACATCTCGGTCGGCTACTTCAAGCAGAAGACGAAGGCCGGCGAGATCGGCTCGTCGACGATGCCGCACAAGGTCAACCCGATCGACTTCGAGAACTCGGAAGGCAACCTCGGCCTCGCGAACGCGACGCTGCGCCACCTCGCCGACAAGCTGCCGGTGTCGCGCTGGCAGCGCGACCTGACCGACTCGACGGTGCTGCGCAACATGGGCGTCGCCCTCGGCTACTCGCTGCTCGCGTACGACTCGCTGATCCGCGGCCTCGACAAGCTCGAAGTGAACCCGCAGCGCCTGCACGACGACCTCGACAACTGCTGGGAAGTGCTCGCGGAGCCGGTGCAGACGGTGATGCGCCGCTACGGCATCGAGAATCCGTACGAGCAACTGAAGGAGCTCACGCGCGGCAAGGGCATCACGCGCGAAGCGCTGCAGGAATTCGTCGCCACGCTCGCGATCCCGCAGGACGCGAAGGACCGCCTGCTCGCGATGACGCCCGCGTCGTACATCGGCAAGGCCGTCGAGCTCGCGAAGCGGATCGCATAAGCGCGACCGTCGGCCGACGCAAAAAAGCCCGATGCGAACTGCTTCGCATCGGGCTTTTTGCTGTTCAGACGGTCGGAACGGAATCGTCCGTCCCGGCTCGAGCAGCAGCTCAGTGCTGCTGCGCGAGGCCGATCTTCACCATCACTTCGTCGACGATCTGTTCGGGCGTCAATTCGATGCTGACCTCGATCGCTTCGTCCGCGCCCGGCTCCTCGAGCGTCTCGAGCTGGCTCTTCAGCAGCGACGGATCGAAGAAGTGGCCGGTGCGCGTCTTCAGGCGCTCGCGCAACACGTCGAACGAGCCCTTCAGATACACGAACCGCACGTCGGCGTCGGTGCCGCGCAGCACGTCGCGATACGAGCGCTTCAGCGACGAGCACGTGAACACGGCCGTCTCGCCCGCGCGCTGCTTTTCCTCGATGGCCGCCCGAATGGCGCGCAGCCACGGCCAACGGTCGTCGTCGGTCAGCGGAATGCCGTGGTGCATCTTTTCCTTGTTGGCGGCGCTGTGAAACGCGTCGCCGTCGGTATAGCTGCACGACAGGCGTTCCGCCAGCATTTCGCCGATTCGCGACTTGCCCGCGCCCGACACGCCCATTGCGATCAGAATCATTGACTACCCCTTGTTACAGAACCATGCTGAGCGCCAGCGTGAAGCCCAGGCCAAGCACGGAGATGATGGTTTCGAGCAACGACCAGGTCTTGAACGTCTGACCGACCGTCATCCCGAAGTATTCCTTGATCAGCCAGAAGCCGCCGTCGTTCACGTGCGAGAAGATCAGCGAGCCCGAGCCCGTCGCGAGCACCAGCAGCTCCGGGCTGACCGTCGTGCCGGCCGCCGCGGCGATCGGCGCGACGATACCGCAGGCCGTCGTCATCGCGACGGTTGCCGAACCCGTCGCGAGACGCATCAGCGCCGCGACGAACCAGCCGAGCAGCAGCGGCGACAGATGCGCGTGCTTCGCCGTCTCGACGATCTGCTGCGAGATGCCGCTGTCGCGCAGCACGCCGCCGAAGCCGCCGCCCGCGCCGACGATCAGCGTGATGCCGGCGATCGGCGCGAGACACTCGCTGCAGAACTTCTGGATCTGGTCGCGGTTGAAGCCCTGCAGCTTGCCGAACGTGAAGAAGCTCACGAGCACGGCGATCAGCAGCGCGACGTCGGAGTTGCCGGCAAAGCGCAGCAGGTTGTTCGGCAGCGACTTCGGCGCGAACACGAGATCGGCCCAGCTGCCGACGAGCATCAGCACGACGGGCAGCAGGACCGTGAACAGCGTGAGGCCGAAGCCCGGCAGCTCGCGATTGCCGCCGTCGGTGCGCGTATCGACGAACTGCGCGGCCAGCGGATTGTTGTCCGGCAGCTTCACGAACTTCGAGATCGTCAGCGCGAACAGCGGACCGGCGATGATCGCGGTCGGCACGCCGACGATCAAGCCGAACGCGATCGTCTTGCCGATGTCGGCGCCGTATTGCTGAACGGCCAGCAGCGCGGCCGGGTGCGGCGGGATCAGCCCGTGCACGACCGACAGGCCGGCCACCATCGGCAGCCCGACGACCAGCAGCGACTTGCCGGTACGCTTCGCGACGTTGAACGCGATCGGAATCAGCAGCACGAAGCCGACTTCGAAGAACACCGGCAGGCCGACGATGATCGCGACGAACATCATCGCCCAGTGAATGTTCTTTTCACCGAACCAGTCGATCAGCGTGGTCGCGATCCGTTCGGCGCCGCCCGATTCGGCCATCATCTTGCCGAGCATCGTGCCGAGACCGACGACGATCGCAATGTGACCGAGCGTGCCGCCCGTGCCCGTTTCGAACGACTTGACGATCTTGTCCATCGGCATCCCGACGGCGAGACCGAGGCCCAGCGAAACGATGATCAGCACCAGGAACGGGTAGATCTTGAAGCGCGCGATCATCAGGATCAACGCGGCAATCGCGATCAGCGTGAAAACGAGCAGCATGCTGCCTTGGACAGCCCCCATGTGGCACTCCTCCTAGGATTGTTCGAAACCGGGCGAGTGGTTGCGAGTATGCCCGGCTATGCAGGTCTCCGAAACACCGGGGGTACCCACCCGGTCAGGACGCTGAATTTTACTTATCTTTGCGGCCCGCGGATAGAACCGGTTCCATCAGCAAAAACCCTCGGAAAAACAAGCACTAAGCGCCCGTTTCCCGAGGGTTCGGATGTCATTGCGTACAAGCATCAACGCGGCAGCTGGCTCGCGGCTTGCGCGAGACGCGTGACTTCGGCCCAGTCCTGCGCGGCGAGCGCGGCCTTCGGCGTGAGCCACGAGCCGCCGACGCACACGACGTTCGGCAGCTTCAGGAAGTTCGGCGCGGTTTCGACCGTGATGCCGCCGGTCGGGCAGAACTTCAGCGCCGGGAACGGGCCGTGGAACGCCTGCAGCATCGGCACGCCGCCGGCCTGCTGCGCGGGGAAGAACTTCACGGTCTCGTAGCCGAATTCGAGCGCCTGGATGATGTCGCTCGGCGTCATCACGCCCGGCAGCAGCGGCAGGCCGGCGTCGAGCGACGCGAGGTGCAGGTCCTTCGTCAGGCCCGGCGACACGCCGAACTTCGCGCCCGCGCGCTTCGCCTGCGCGCAGTGCTCGGGCTTCGTGATGGTGCCGACGCCGACGACGATGTCGTCCGCCAGCTGGCTCGCGCGCTGGATCGCCTCGATGCCGGCCGGCGTGCGCAGCGTGATTTCGAGCACCTTGACGCCGCCCGCGTGCAACGCGCGCGACACGTGTTCGCCCTGCTCGACCGAGTCGAATGCGAGCACCGGAATCACCGGGCCCAGCTTCACGATTTCAGCAATCGTCTTCATTGATGGAGCTCCTTGAAATTCATGCAGCGACGTGAGCGGCGGTTTCGCCGACCAGCGTCCCGAAAACCGATGCGCCCTGCTCGGCCGGTGCGGCCGCCGCGCGGAACACGCCGAACAGTTCGCGCCCGAAACCCGTTTCGTTGTCGGCCTGGTGCAGCGGCTGCGCGACCGGGCGCACTTGCCATTCGGCGTCGTCGATCTCGATGTCGAGGACGCCGGCTTCCGCGTCGATCACGAGCGTGTCGCCGGTCTTCACCTTGCCGAGCGGGCCGGCGAGCAGCGCTTCCGGCGACACGTGAATCACCGCCGGCACCTTGCCCGACGCCCCCGACATGCGGCCGTCGGTGACGAGCGCGACATGGAAGCCCTGATCCTGCAGCACGCCGAGCAGCGGCGTCAAACGATGCAGCTCGGGCATCCCGTTCGCACGCGCGCCCTGGAACCGCACGACGGCGACGAAATCGCGCTTGAGCTCGCCGCGATCGAACGCCGCCTGCACGGCCTCCTGCGAATCGAACACGATCGCGGGCGCCTTCACCTTGCGATGCTCGGGCGCGACCGCCGAAATCTTGATCACGCCGCGGCCGAGCCGGCCCTGCATCAGCCGCAGGCCGCCGTCCGGCTGGAACGGCTCGCGAATGCTGCGCAGCACCTTCGTGTCGTGGCTCTCGGCGGTGCCGTCGACCCACGTCAGCTTGCCGTCGATCAGCTTCGGCTCCTGCGTGTAGTGCGACAGGCCCTTGCCGGCGACCGTCGTCACGTCTTCGTGCAGCAGACCGCCTTCGAGCAGGTTGCGCACCAGGAACGCGACGCCGCCGGCCGCGTGGAAATGGTTTACGTCGGCCTTGCCGTTCGGATAGATCTTCGCGAGCAGCGGCACGACCGCCGACAGCTCGTCGAAATCGTTCCAGTCGATCAGGATGCCGGCCGCGCGCGCGATCGCGACGAGGTGCAGCGTGTGGTTGGTCGAGCCGCCGGTCGCGAGCAGCGCGACGATCCCGTTGACGATCGCCTTCTCGTCGATCACGTGGCCGATCGGCGTGTACTGGCCGCGCTCGACCGTCAGGTCGAGCACGCGGCGCGCGGCCTGCGCGGTCAGCGCGTCGCGCAGCGGCGTGTGCGGGTGAACGAAGGCCGAGCCCGGCAGGTGCAGGCCCATCAGCTCCATCAGCATCTGGTTGCTGTTCGCGGTGCCGTAGAACGTGCAGGTGCCGTGACCGTGATACGCGGCCGACTCGGCTTCGAGCAGCGCGTCGCGGCCGACCTGGCCGGTCGCGAACTGCTGGCGGATCTTCGCCTTGTCGTCGTTCGACAGGCCGCTCGTCATCGGGCCGGCCGGCACGAAGATGGTCGGCAGGTGGCCGAACTGCAGCGCGCCGATCAGCAGGCCCGGCACGATCTTGTCGCAGATGCCGAGACACAGCGCCGCATCGAACATGTTGTGCGTCAGCGCGATCGCGGTGCCCATCGCGATCGCCTCGCGCGAGAACAGCGACAGCTCCATCCCGGCGTTGCCCTGCGTGATGCCGTCGCACATCGCCGGCACGCCGCCCGCGAATTGCGCGACGCCGCCGTTCTCGCGCGCGGCGGCCTTGATGATGTCGGGAAAATCCTTGTACGGCGCGTGCGCGGACAGCATCTCGTTGTACGAGGACACGATGCCGATGTTGGGCTCGCGGATCGCCTTGATCTGGAACTTGTCGCTGCCTTCGAGACCGGCGAAGCCGTGCGCGAGGTTCGCGCACGACAGCGCGCCGCGCGCCGGGAACTTGCCTTGCGCGCGGTCGATGCGCTGCAGATAGGTCGAACGGGTCGATTGGCTGCGGGCGATCACGCGATCGGTGACTTTCGCCAGGGTGGGATGCAGCGACGTCATGCTGGGCGCTCCTGTATGCCGGACGACACCGGCGGTTGGAATCGTGGGGACGATCGAGTTGCGTCGAACGAACGAAGGAAGTCTAGTAGAAAAACTACAAGCATGCAATGCACATGATCCTGCGCGCAACCGCCATTCCCAATACCAGCAAGGCACGACTCAGTGAAAACCCTAATTCTCACTGAGCACGGCCCCGCAAAACCCCACTCCACCACCTAGCATTTTCATGTAGATTTTCTACAATTCGATTGCGATACACTCCGTCATCCGAACCCGATTCCCTTTCCGCCGTCCCATGCTGCCTCGCATCGAAGCGATCCGCCCCGAGTTGCGCCCGTCCGAGCGCAAGCTCGCCGACTACATCCTCGCCGCGCCGCGCGAGGTGCTCGACCTCGCGATGACCGAGCTGTCGACCCGCGCGGGCGTCAGCCAGCCGACCATTGCGCGCTTCTGTCAGGCGCTCGGCTGCAGCGGCTTTCGCGAATTCAAGATCCGGCTCGCGCAGAGCGTCGCGCCCGGCGTGTCGTCGGTGTACCGCGACGTCGAGCCCGACGAGCCCGCGCCCGGCATCATCGGCAAGGTGTTCGACCGCACGATCGGCGCGCTGATCGAAGTACGCAACAGCCTGTCGGCCGGCAGCGTCGCCGACGCGATCGCGCTGCTGTCGCACGCGTCGCGCATCGAGTTCTACGGCGCGGGCGGCTCGGGCATCGCCGCGCAGGACATCCAGCACAAGTTCTTCCGGCTCGGCGTGCCGAGCGTCGCGTATTCCGACCCGCATACGTTCTCGATGTCGTCGGCGCTTCTCGGGCCGCACGACGTCGTGGTCGCGATCTCGAACACCGGCCGCACGCGCGACATCGTCGACGCCGCGCGCTCGGCGCTCGCGTGCGGCGCTAAGGTCGTCGCGATCACGCAAAGCCATTCGCCGCTCGCGAAACTGGCGACGGTGAGCCTCGCGTCGAACGTCGCCGAGGAAACCGACGTGTTCTCGCCGATGACGTCGCGCATGTCGCATCTCGCGATCGGCGACATCCTGGCGGTCGGCGTCGCGCTGTCGCGCGGGCCGGCGCTGATGGAGCGCGTCGGCCGCGCGAAGGAGGCGATCACGCGCCGCCGGATCGACGATCCGGCAAAGGACTAGCGCGCGACGCCACAGCAAAAACGGCGCCCCATCGGAGCGCCGTTGCAGGTCGATAGCCGCGGTTGGCCCGCGGCGCGTGCCGCTCGCTCAGAACGGCTTGATCACGACCAGCGCGACCGCGATCAGCATGCCGAGCACCGGCAGCTCGTTGAACACGCGATACCACTTGTCGGTGCGGCGGTTCTCGCCGCGCTCGAACACCTTCAGCAGGTGCCCGCAATACGCGTGGTAGATCACGAGCAGCAGCACCACCGTGACCTTTGCATGAATCCACCCCTGCCCCTGGCCGATGCCGATCACGAGCCAGAGCCACAGCCCGCAAGCGAGCGCCGGCACCGCGATCAGCGTCATGAAGCGGAACAGCTTGCGCGCCATCAGCAGCAGGCGCCGCACCGCGGCCGGATCGGTTTCCATGGCCAGGTTCACGTAGATGCGCGGCAGGTAGAACAAGCCGGCGAACCACGCGGCGATCAGTACGATATGGAAGGTCTTGACCCAGAGCATTGCCATCGGTTGTGCGCCTCGCGTTACTGACGGCCTTCGCCGTGCCCGAGCACGACGTACTTCAGCGACGTCAGCCCTTCCAGGCCGACGGGGCCGCGTGCGTGCAGCTTGTCGTTCGAAATGCCGATTTCCGCGCCGAGGCCGAACTCGAAGCCGTCGGCGAAGCGGGTCGACGCGTTCACCATCACGCTCGCCGAATCGACTTCGCGCAGGAAGCGCATCGCGCGATCGTGATCCTCGGTGACGATCGCATCGGTGTGGTGCGACCCATAGTGATTGATGTGCTCGATCGCCGCGTCGAGCCCGTCGACGACCTTGATCGCGAGCACCGGCGCCAGATATTCGGTGTGCCAGTCCGCGTCGGTCGCGTCGACCAGCGGGCCGACGCCCGCATCGGCGAGCACCGCGCGCGCGGCCGCATCGACGCGCAGCTCGACCTGCTTGTCGCGATACAGCTTGCCGAGCGGCGGCAGCAGCGCGGCCGCGATGCCGCTCGACACGAGCAGCGTCTCCATCGTGTTGCAGGTGCCGTAGCGGTGCGTCTTCGCGTTGTCGCACACGGTGAGCGCCTTCGCGAGATCGGCGCGATCGTCGACATACACGTGGCAGATGCCGTCGAGGTGCTTGATCATCGGCACGCGCGCCTCGTTGATCAGGCGCTCGATCAGGCTCTTGCCGCCGCGCGGCACGATCACGTCGACGTATTCGGTCATCGTGATCAGCTTGCCGACCGCCGCGCGATCGGCGGTGGCGACCACCTGCACCGCGTCCTGCGGCAGCCCGGCCGCCTCGAGCCCCTCGCCGATCAGCTTCGCGAGCGCCGCGTTCGATTCGAGCGCCTCGGAGCCGCCGCGCAGGATCGTCGCATTGCCCGACTTCAGGCACAGCGCGGCCGCGTCGATCGTCACGTTCGGCCGCGACTCGTAGATGATCCCGATCACGCCGAGCGGCACGCGCATCTGGCCGACCTGGATCCCGCTCGGGCGGTACTTGAGATTGCTGATCTCGCCGATCGGATCGGCGAGCGACGCGACCTGGCGCAGCCCTTCGACCATCGTCTTCAATGCCTTGTCCGACAGCGTCAGGCGGTCGATGAACGCCGCGTCGAGCCCCTTGTCGCGGGCACGCGCGACGTCGCGCGCGTTCGCTTCCTTCAGCGCCGAGGCGTCGCGCTCGATCGCGCGCGCGACGGCGTCGAGCGCCGCGTTCTTCGCGGCCGTGCTGGCGCGCGCCATCGCGCGCGACGCGTGCCGGGCCCGGCGGCCCAGGTCCGTCATGTATTGGTCGATATCCATCGTGTGACTCGAGAAACGAGCCGCTTCGCGCGGCGTGAATTCGGGGGAAAGCGTCGGCGCGCGGACAACACGGGCCGCGCGGCCTGTCGGAGCATTGTAAGCGGGTTGCAGAACGGACGCTGAGCGCGCCGGGCGGGCTTAACGCCGCACGCGACCCGCGGTCGGCGGTCGCTCGCCGCGCTCGCCCGCGACCGTCATCGCGAGCTGGAACAGGCCGTCCCACGGGTCGGGCGGCGGATCGTCGTGCGTGCGGCGGCCGGGCGTGACGGCCGACAGCCCCTTCACCTGCCGGTCGAGCTTCGCGGCGAACGCGAGCGCCTTCTCGAGCATGGCTTCCGACACGCGATTCAGCGCCGGGGCGATCAGCCGCTCGCGCGGCCCCCACACGCGGTTCTCGCGCAGCAGCGTCGCGAGCGGCTTGCCGGCGCTCGCGCCGCGCTTGATCCGCAACAGCGTGCGCAGTTCCTCGACGACGGCCCACATCACCAGCACGATCGCCTCGCCCTCGCCTTTCAGGCCGTCGATCATCCGCGCGAGCCGCGCGGCATCGCCGGCGAGCATCGCCTCGTTCAGCTTGAACACGTCGTAGCGCGCGACGTTCAGCACCGCGTCGTGCACCTGCTCGAACGTCAGCACGCCTTGCGGATACAGCAGCCCGAGCTTCTGGATTTCCTGATGCGCGGCGAGCAGGTTGCCCTCGACGCGCTCCGCGATGAACTGCAGCGCACGGCGGCCGTCTTCGCCGGGCGCGACGCGCTGGCCCTGCATCGACAGGCGCTGGCCGATCCAGTTCGGCAGCTGCGCACGGTCGACCGGATCGATCTTCAGCGCGACGCCGCCATTCTGCAGCGCGGTGAACCAGGCGGACTTCTGCGTGGCCGCGTCGAGGCGCGGCAGCGTGACGAGCATCAGCGCGTCCGGATTGGGCGTCGCCGCGAGCGTCTTCAGCGCGTCGGCGCCTTCCTTGCCCGGCTTGCCCGACGGAATGCGCAGCTCGATCAGCTGGCGCTCGCCGAACAGCGACATCGCCTGGGTCGCGCCGAGCAGCACGCTCCAGTCGAAGCCGCGCTCGACCGTATGCACCGAGCGCTCGGTGAAGCCGGCCGCGCGCGCGGCCGCACGAATGCGGTCGCACGCTTCCTGCGCGAGCAGCGGCTCGTCGCCGTAGACGGTGTAGAGCCCGGCCATCCCCTTCGCGAGGTGCGGCTCCAGCGCATCAAGTCGCAATTGCATCGGTGCGTGCGCGGCAGATCAGAGCGGCGGCGGCGGCAGCGGCGCGCGCGGCGCCACGCCCGGCACCACGTCTTCCGGCGCCGGCGTCAGCGAGTGGACGATCGCGAGACGCCGCATCAGCTGGTCGACCGCATCGTTCTGCATGTCGGCGTACAGGATGTCGGCTTCCTGGGCCTTCGCGTTCGTGTACTGATCGCTGTACGTCATCGCGCGGTTCAGCGCGATCGCGCTCGGCGGAATCAGCACGGTGCCGTCCTTGCTCGTCAGCGTGTAGTTCAGCGTGTAGAACAGCGCGTACTCCTGCGCCGAGCCGTACTTGTTCAGCGTCAGCGTGTTCTGGCCGCGCGACTCCCACATGCTCAGCACCGCGTCGGCGTCGTCCGGCGACTTGACGATCTTCGTGTCGCTGCCGGCCTCGACGAGGCGCACCAGGCGCGCCTGCACCGGCGCCGGCGCGCCGGCGATCAGCAGGTGCTTGAACGCGTAGTTCTGCTGGCCGCGCAACTGGAAACCGCATGCCGACAGCGCGAGCGCGCTGCCGGCGGCGAGCATCAAAAACGATCTGCGGATCACCTTCGCTCCTTCTGTGTGCACCCGACGGCCGGCGGCCGTCAGACGACGATGTTCACGAGCCGGCCCGGCACGACGACGATCTTCTTCGCCGGCTTGCCGTCGCTGAACTTCGCGAATGCTTCGTCGGCCACCGCCGCGGCTTCGATCGCTTCGCGCGTCGCATCCTTCGCGACCTTCAGCGCGCCGCGCACCTTGCCGTTCACCTGCAGCACGAGTTCGATCTCGGCCTGCTCGAGCGCGGCCTCGTCGACCTTCGGCCACGGTGCGTCGAGCAGCGGGCCGAATTCGTCCGCGTAGCCGAGCGCCTTCCACAGTTCGAACGTGACGTGCGGCACGACCGGGTACAGCACGCGCAGCAGCACGCCGTACGTCTCGCGCAGCACGCCGGGCGTCGCGCCCTTCGCGCCGTCGATCGCGTTCAGCATCTTCATCGCCGCCGACACGACCGTGTTGTACTGCAGGCGCTGGTAGTCGAAGTCGGCCTGCTTCAGCACGCTGTAGATTTCGCGGCGCAGCGCCTTGTCGGCGTCGCCGAGCGACGCTGCGTCGAAGCCCGCGCGCGCGGCGAGCGCCTCGCGGTTGCCGGCGCCGAAGCTCCACACGCGGCGCAGGAAGCGGCTCGCGCCCTCGACGCCCGCACCCGACCACTCGAGCTGCTGCTCGGGCGGCGCGGCGAACATCGTAAAGAGGCGCGCGGTGTCGGCGCCGTACTGGTCGATCAGCACCTGCGGATCGACGCCGTTGTTCTTCGACTTCGACATCTTCTCGATGCCGCCGAGCACCACCGGCTGGCCGTCGGCGTTCAGCGTGGCGCCCACCGGGCGGCCCTTGTCGTCGTGCGTGACCGTCACGTCGGCCGGGTTGTACCAGGTCTTCTTGCCGGTCGCGTCTTCGCGATAGTACGTCTCGTTGAGCACCATCCCCTGCGTGAGCAGGTTCTTGGCCGGCTCGCCGAACTTCACGAGGCCGAGGTCGCGCATCACCTTCGTCCAGAAGCGCGAATACAGCAGGTGCAGGATCGCGTGTTCGATGCCGCCGATGTACTGATCCATCGGCATCCAGTAATCGGTGCGCGCGTCGACCATCGTGTCGGCGTCCGGCGCGGTGTAGCGCGAGAAGTACCACGACGAATCGACGAAGGTGTCCATCGTGTCGGTTTCGCGCTTCGCGGCCGCGCCGCACTTCGGGCACGTGCAGTTCAGGAACGCCTCGGACTTCGCGAGCGGGTTGCCCGTGCCGTCCGGCACGAGGTCTTCCGGCAGCACGACCGGCAGATCCTGCTCGGGCACCGGCACGTCGCCGCACGACGGGCAGTGGATGATCGGAATCGGCGTGCCCCAGTAGCGCTGGCGCGACACGCCCCAGTCGCGCAGGCGCCAGGTCACCTGCTTGTCGCCGAAGCCGCCGGCCTTCAGGTCGGCCGCGACCGCGTCGACTGCTTCCGTGTAGCGCAGGCCGTCGTACTTGCCGCTGTTCACGCAGACCGCGGCGTCCTTGTCGCCGTACCACTCCTGCCATGCGTCCAGCGAGTACGTCTGCCCTTCGGCGGCGATCACCTGCTTGATCGGCAGCCCGTATTTCTTCGCGAACGCGAAATCGCGCTCGTCGTGGCCCGGCACGCCCATCACCGCGCCTTCGCCATAGCTCATCAGCACGTAGTTGCCGATCCAGACCTCGACCGCCTCGCCGGTCAGCGGGTGCGTGACCGAGAAGCCCGTCGCGATGCCCTTCTTCTCCATCGTCGCGACGTCGGCTTCGGCGACGCCGCCGCGCTTGCATTCGTCGATGAACGCCTGCAGCTCGGGCTTGCCCTGCGCGAGGCGCGTCGCGAGCGGATGCTCGGCCGCGATCGCGCAGAACGTGACGCCCATGATCGTGTCGGCGCGCGTCGTGAACACGCGCAGCAGCGCCTTCTCGCCGTCGAGCTCGTACGGGAACCCGAAGTTCACGCCGAAGCTCTTGCCGATCCAGTTCTGCTGCATGATCTTCACGCGCTCGGGCCAGCCGAGGCCGTCGAGATCGTTCAGCAGCTCATCCGCGTATTGCGTGATGCGCAGGTAGTACATCGGGATTTCGCGCTTCTCGACGAGCGCGCCCGAGCGCCAGCCGCGGCCGTCGATCACCTGCTCGTTCGCGAGCACGGTCTGGTCGACCGGGTCCCAGTTCACGGTGCCCGTCTTCTTGTACGCGATGCCCTTCTCGAGCATCTTCAGGAACAGCCACTGGTTCCACTTGTAGTAGTCGGGCTTGCACGTCGCGATCTCGCGCGACCAGTCGATCGCGAGGCCCATCGACTGCATCTGCCCCTTCATGTAGTCGATGTTGTCGTAGGTCCACTTCGCGGGCGGCACGCCGTTGGCCATCGCGGCGTTCTCGGCCGGCATCCCGAACGCGTCCCAGCCCATCGGCATCAGCGTGTTGTAGCCGTTCATCCGCAGATAGCGGTACATCACGTCGTTGATCGTGTAGTTGCGCACGTGACCCATGTGCAGCTTGCCGGACGGATACGGCAGCATCGACACGCAGTAGAACTTCGGCTTCTGCGAATCTTCCTTCGTCTTGTAGGCATCGGCTGCGCGCCAGTCGCCCTGGGCGGCGGCTTCGACGTCGGCGGGTACGTATCTCTCGTGCATGGTGTGGTTCGGACTAGGCTTTAAGCGGCGCGCGATTCAGGCGGGCACGCGGAAGTGGACGAAATCGGGCAGCCCGGCGGCGGCGGCAGGCACACGGGTCGCGGGCCTGCATCGTGGTTGCCGGATCTTCGCCGGGTAACCCGGCGGTGCTCCGGGTTACCCGGCGAAACCCTGCCGACCGGGCGGAAACGACGATTATACCGTCCGTGACGGCCGGTACGGCCGGTGTCGCGGGCCGGCATGCATTCTTGTGCGGAGCGCGTGCATGCGACGCACGCCGCTCAGGGTTTCGCGCCCGCGGCGGTGGGCGCGGCGGCGCCCGCCGGCGGCGGGTCGGTGACGAAGCCGATCCGCGTCAGGCCCGCGGCCTGCGCGGCGCCCATCACCTGCGCGATCACGTCGTAGCGGGTCGCGCGCGACGCGCGCAGCCGCAACTCGGGCGGCGCGGCGGCGGCGGCGGCCGCCCGCAGGCGCGCGGGCAGCGCGTCGAGCGTGACGGGCGTGTCGTCCCAGTAGAGCTTGCCGGCGTCGTCGATCGACAACGTGACCGACTGCGGCGTATCGCGCGCGACGCCGGCCGCGACCTTCGGCAGGTCGAGCCGGATCGCGTGCGTCATCAGCGGCGCGGTGATGATGAAGATGACGAGCAGCACGAGCATCACGTCGATCAGCGGCGTCATGTTGATCTCCGCCATCGGCGCGGACGTCTTGTGGTGCTCCAGCCCGCCGAATGCCATGGTCGTTCCTCCGGGCCGCGGGTTATGCGGGTTGGGCGGGTTGGGCCGGCCGCACGGGTTGCGCGCACACGAACACGTGCAGGTCGCGCGCGAAGCCGTCGAGTTCCTCGGTGAGCTGGCGCACCAGCCGCCCGAGGATGTTGTACGCGAGCACCGCGGGGATCGCGACGACGAGCCCGAACGCGGTCATGATCAGCGCCTCGCCGACCGGCCCCGCGACGTTCTCGATCTGCGCCTGCCCGCTCACGGCGATGCTGCCGAGCGCATGGTAGATGCCCCATACGGTGCCGAGCAGCCCGACGAACGGCGCGGTGCTGCCGATCGACGCGAGCAGCACCTGGCCGAACTCGAGGCGCCGCTGCGAGCGCAGCATCGCGTGACGCAGCGCGCGCAGCACGCGTTCGCCGCGCTCGACGCGCGCGGCCAGCGCGGCGGGATCGTGTTCGTCGGCCGCATCGCGCGCGGCTTCGGCGAGCGGCACGAACACGCGCTCGCGATCGGCGCCGGCGAGCGCGGCGATGCCCGCGTCGAGCGACGCCGCCCGCCAGAACGCGGCGAGCGCGCGCGGCCCCTGCCGCTTCGCGCGGACCAGCAGCCACGATTTGACGAGCAGGAAGCACCAGCTGGCGACGGACATCGCCAGCAGCACGTAGGCGACGGCGTGCGTGATCGCATCGCCGCTTTCGAGGTAGTGGACAACGCCGGTGGGAATCGCCATCGGAGTTTCCCCGTGAGGATCAGCGCAGGCCGAGCACGTCCTGCATGTCGAACAGGCCGGCGCCGCGCGCCGACAGGAAGCGGACCGCACGCAGCGCGCCCTGCGCGTACGACACGCGGCTCGACGACTTGTGCGTGATTTCGATCCGTTCGCCGATGCCGGCGAACAATACGGTGTGATCGCCGACGATGTCGCCGCCGCGCACCGCCGCGAAACCGATCGACGACGGATCGCGTTCGCCGGTCACGCCATGGCGGCCGTACACCGCGCAGTCGTCGAGCGAGCGGCCGAGTGCGCCGGCCACCGCCTCGCCCATCATCAGCGCGGTGCCCGACGGCGCGTCGACCTTGTGACGGTGATGCGCCTCGATGATCTCGATGTCGTAGCCGTGCGAGAAGTGCTGCGCCGCGAATTCGAGCAGCTTCAGCGTGACGTTCACGCCGACGCTCATGTTCGCTGCGAACACGATGCCGAGCTTCGCCGCCGCAGCCTGCAGCTGCGCCTTCTGCTCGGCCGTGAAGCCGGTCGTGCCGATCACGAGCTTCACGTCGTGGCGTAGCGCGGCCTCGATGTGGGCGATCGTGCCCTCGGGGCGCGTGAAGTCGATCAGGTAATCGGCCTGCGCGAACACCGCGTCGAGATCGTCGGTCAGCTTGATGCCGGTGTCCTTGCCGACGAACGCGCCCGCGTCCTGGCCGAGAAACGGCGACCCGGCGCGGTCGAGTGCGCCGACGAGCTGCGCGTCGGCATCGTTGAGAACGGCTTCGATCAGCATCCGGCCCATACGGCCCGATGCACCGGCAATCGCAATCTTCATGGCTTTCTACACGACAGGTCTAAAGGCGGGCGGCGCCTGCCGCCCCCGATTCCGCACGCGGGCCGCTTACTGGGCCGGCGCGGTGAGCGGCTGGTTCTGCAGGTTGTCCGCGCCCTGCGGGCCGACCGGCGGCGACGCGTCGTTCGACACGTTCGGCTGCGGCGGACGATGGAACTGGAACTGCGGCTGGATCGCCGGCGCCGCGCCCGGCGGCTGGCCGCCCGGCACCGGCGCGCCGCCCGAGGCCTGCGCGGCCGGCGTGAAGCGACGGGCCGTCGCGCCCTGCCCCGACACCTGGTTGGTCGCGCGGTTCGCCGCGCGTGCGGCCTGCGCGTTCGCATCCTGGTCGAGCGCGGCGGCGGACGCCGGCTCGGCGGCCGGGCTCGCGGCAGCGCTCGCCTGCGCGGCGCTGGCGGCGGCAGCAGCGGCGGCGGCTTCGGACGCCTTCTTCGCCGCGGCGGCGGCCTTCGCCTTCTTGCCGCCGCGATCGCCGTCGATATCGGCGAGCAGGTCGAGCTCGGACGGCAGGTTATCCGCACCCGTCCAGCTGGCGAGGCGGTCGCCCGCGAACGTCAGCACGAGGTCGCGCTGCTGGACCACGGAAGTCGAGCCGCGCTTGAAGTAAAAGAGGTAATCCCAGCGATCGGCGTGGAACATGTCCGACAGCAGCGGCGTGCCGAGCAGCGCGCGAACCTGTTCGCGCGTCATGCCGGCCTGCAGTTGAGCGGCCTTCTCCTGCGACACGAAGTTGCCCTGCACAACCGTGATCCGATAGGGCGTGATGCTCTGCGCGATGCGCTGCGTCACGCTGTCGTACGACGAACAACCCGCCAGCGCGGCAACGGCGGCGGCAGCGATGATGGCACTCCGCATGCGACTCCTCTGAAAGTGCGAAAGAGATTCCGGGAACATTTCCGTCACCGAGCTGGCCCGCCCCGCGGGCCGCGCGTGTTTCTGGAACGGCCAAAAGCCGGTAACATTGAAGCCCTGCATTGTACTCTAGGGATGCCTAGCCATGACCAATCCGACCGATCTCAAGAATATCGGGCTAAAGGCCACCCTACCGCGCCTCAAGATTCTCGAAATCTTCCAGCAAAGCCCGGTGCGTCACCTGACCGCCGAAGACGTCTACCGCAACCTGCTCAACGAGCAGCTGGACATCGGGCTCGCCACCGTTTACCGCGTGCTGACGCAATTCGAGCAGGCCGGCCTGCTGTCGCGCAGCAACTTCGAATCGGGCAAGGCCGTGTTCGAGCTCAACGAAGGCTCCCACCACGATCACCTCGTGTGCCTCGATTGCGGCCGCGTCGAGGAATTCTTCGATGCCGAGATCGAAAGCCGCCAGCAGACGATCGCGAAGGAACGCGGCTTCCACCTGCAGGAGCATTCGCTCGCGATGTACGGCTCCTGCACGACGGAGAACTGCCCGCACCGCAAGCACTGAGACTGAGCGCTCGTCCGCGCATGCGCGACGGCCCGGCCGGCATCCCGCCGCCCGGGCCGTGTCGTTTTTGGCGTCGCCGCCGGCCGGCGCCGCGTCAGGCCGCGCCCGCGCTCGCCGGGCCGAGCCCGAGTTCGAGAACCCACGGGTCGGCCAGCGCGATCTCGTCGCAGTTCGGCTGGGGGCCTCCGCGGTCGACGATCACGAAGTCACTGACCGCGTCGAGCGCGAGCAGCGGATGGTGCCAGACACCTTTTGCGTAGTTCACGCCCTGCCAGCCCTCGGCGACGAACGCGCGCATCGCGTCGGGCCGGAATTCGCCGGCCGGCGCGACGACGATCGCATAGCGCGCGACCGCCGCGAGCGGGATGAATGCCTGGCTGCCGTGCGGATGGCGCTCCATCAGCGTCAGCGCGACGGGCAGCGCGCGCGGCTGCGCGCGAAACACGCTGACGAGCGGCCGGCCGCCGTCCGCGCAGACGTCGATGGTCGCGAGATCGTGGAAGCGCTCGGTCGTACCGCCGTTGATCGGGAAGTGCCGCGCGCCTTCGAGCGCGATCACGTCGCCGAACGGCGCGAACGCGTCGCGGGTCAGGGGCTGTGCGCGCAGGATACGGGGTCCGCTCATGCCGATACCCTCCGTCAGGCCGGTTCGCCCCACAGACGCAGCCGCGACACGCCGCCGTCCGGGAAGATGTTGAAGCGCACGTGCGTGACGGGGCCGAGCGCCGCCAGCTGGTCGAAGGTGTGCACGCGGTCCATCTGGAGCTTCTGCTCGCCGAGCAGTTCGGCCCAGAACATTGCCTGCGTGACGAGCGAATCGTCGGTGCCGCCCGCGACGCGCGCCGCCTGCAGCGAACAGCGGTCCGGGAAGTTGCCTTTGAAGAATGCCGTATCGACGTCGACGCGCCGGATGACGCCCGGCCGCGCGAGCGCGACGATCGCCCAGTCGTTGCCGGGCTCGCGGCGGCGCCGCGTTTCCCAGCCGTCGCCCATGTTCGCGCCGCGCCCCGGCATCAGCATCTGCGACGCCGCACCGAAGTGCTGGTTGTTCGCCGCCACCAGGTAGCCGCCGTTCTCGATCGCGGCCAGATCGACGAGTTCGCCGGCCGCCACGTCGTGCCAGTCGCGCTGCGGCTGACCGTACACGCGCAGCCGCGCGAGGCCGCCGTCCGGATACAGGTTCACGCGCAGATGCGTCACCGGCTGCGCGTCGCTCACGCTCACGTAGTGGTGCGCGTTGCCCTGCAGCGTCGTCGCGGGGACGATCGTGCGCCATGCGGCGTCGTCGGGCGGCGTGTCGCCGTCGACGCTGCACGCGTCGATCGACGCGGCCGGCGGAAAGTTGCCGGTGAAGTGGCTGGTGTCCAGATCGACGCCGTGGACCACGCCCGGCCGCGCGAGCCGGATCACGCAGAAATCGTGGCCGGTCGTGCGCTTGCGGCGCGTTTCCCAGCCGTCCATCCACTTGCCGTGGTCGTCGTACTTGCCCGGAATGAACACGGCCGGCTCGGGGTTCAGCATGCGCTCCTTCGGCGCGAAGAACTCGTCGCTGGCGAACAGCGCCTGCGCGCCGAGACGCGGATCGGCGAGGTTCATGTAGCGGCGCGTGAACGCCGGCGCATTCGGATCGAGGATGGGGGCTGCCATGTCGTCTCCACTATCTTGATTTTGGCGGCGGCCGGCGGATCGTCACGCCGGCCGCGGGAAAGGAATTCGCGCGCCGCGGCCGGGGAAGCCGCGACGCGCGCGTGGGGCTCAGAGCGCGTGCGCCTGATCGCCGGCCACCGGTGCGGCGGCGCCCTGCTCGGCCGCCGGCACGTAGCACAGCTCGCGGTTCAGCACGCGCTTGGCGCGCACGCGGTCGATGTCGTTCTCCCAGACCGCAACGACGACCGTCGCGACACAGTTGCCGATCAGGTTGGTCACGGCGCGCGCGATGCCGACGAACCAGTCGACCGGCAGAATCAGCACGAGGCCGAGCACGGGAATCGCGGGAATCGCCGACAGCGTCGCCGCGAGGATCACGATCGCCGAGCCCGGAATCCCGTGCGCGCCCTTCGACGTGACGAGCGACACGAGCAGCACGACGATCAGGTCGTGCGTCGACAGCGGCGTGTTGGTGGCCTGCGCGATGAACAGCACGGCGAGCGTCAGGTAGATCGAGAAGCCGTCGAGATTGAACGAATAGCCGGTCGGGATCACGAGGCCGACGGTCGAATCCTTGATGCCCATGTATTCGAGCTTGCTCATGACCTGCGGCAACACCGCGTCCGACGACGCCGTGCCGAGCACGATCGACAGCTCCTCGCGCAGGTAGCGGATCAGCTTGAACACCGAGAAGCCGGCGATGCGCATCACGATGCCCAGCACGACCGTGACGAACACGAAGCAGCTCAGGTAGAACACCGCGACGAGGTAGCCGAGCTGCTTGAGCGACGCGACGCCGTACTTGCCGGTCGTGAACGCGATCGCGCCGAGCACGCCGAGCGGCGCGAGCTTGATGATGAAGCCGATGATGCGGAAGAACACGTGCGACAGCTCGTCGATCAGGCCGTTCACCCGCTGCGCCTTGTCGCCGAGCAGCGACAGCGCCGAGCCGAACAGCACCGCGAACACCAGGATCTGCAGGATGTCGCCCTTCGCGAAGGCGTCGATCGCGGTCTCCGGGATGATCTTCATCAGGTAGCCGGCCGTGTCCTTCAGGCTTTCGGCGTTCTTCGCGTACGTCGACAGCGACGCCGCGTCGAGCGAGCGCAGGTCGATGTTCATCCCGACGCCCGGGCGCGTGAGCCAGGCGAGCACGAGGCCGATGCCGAGCGCGAGCGTCGTCATCACCTCGAAGTAGACGACCGCCTTCAGGCCGACCCGGCCGACCTTCTTCAGGTCGCCCGCGTTGGCCATCCCGCTGACCACGACGCAGAACACGATCGGGCCGATGACCATCTTGATGAGCTTCAGGAAACCGTCGCCGAGCGGCCGCAGCGACTCGGCGAAATGCGGGAAGAACGCACCGAGCGCCACCCCGAGAATCAATGCGATGACTACCCGGCCAAACAGCGAATTGAGGAATTTCGACACGGCGCTCTCCCGATCCAACGGTTGCAGTTTCGTCTGTTCATACTGGTATGACCAGTGCTGTTATGGTGGATAGTAGGAAGCCGATATAGTCGCGTCAAGGATGGACAAAATAGGGATTTCCCGCGCTTCGAGCCCGGCACGACGGGGGCCGGAACGCGATGGGTCGTGGCTTACCCGTAGCGCCGTCGTGCGCGGCGCGCGTGCGGATTACAATGCCGGTCAGACCGGCCATTGCACAGATCATGAAAAACGTTCCGCACACCGTGACCGACGCCGCCATCGCGACGATCCGCGACCGGATCGAGGCAGGCGTGTATCCGGTCGGCAGCCTGCTGCCGGCCCAGCGTCAGCTCTCCGAGGAGCTGGAGATCAGCCGCGCGTCGCTGCGCGAGGCGCTGTCCACGCTCGAGGCGCTCGGGATGCTGCGCATCCGCGCCGGCAAGGGCGTCTATGTGGAGAGCGCGCAGGCGAGCGCCGCGCATGCGTGGCAGTTCGCCGAGCAATCGTCGCCGCCCGACACGTACCAGATGCGCTATGCGCTCGAAGGCTTCGCCGCGCGGATGGCCGCGCACGTCGTCACCGACGACGACATCGCGTGGTTCGAGGACAACCTTGCCGAGCTGCACGTCGCCTTGACCGAAAGCGAGCTCGACGAAGCGTCGCGCCTCGACTTCGACTTCCACATGCGGATCATTCATCTCGCCGGCAACGCGGCGATCGAGTCGGTGCTGCGCAGCAGCGCGGACATCATGAAGGAAAGCCAGCGCATGCCGTTCTACCGGCGCGAGCTGCTGCTGTCGACGTGGCAGGAGCACCGCGCGATCGTCGATGCGCTGAGCGCGCGCGACGCGGCCGCGGCGGGCGATGCGATCGAGACGCACATCACGAATGCTGCGCGCCGTGCCGGGATCTTCTTTCCGACGCCGGGCGGTTGACGCACGGCGCGGGCGTCGCATGGCAGTCGCGCACCTGGCGCTCGCGGGCCGGGGAAACGGCTCGGCGCGCTGCTCATGTAGCGCCGGACAATAAAAAACCCGGCCGAATAACCGGGCCGGGTTCGTGCATCGCGCCGGCCGCGTCGCCGCGGCCGCACGATTCGCAGACTTACTTCGCGTTCGCGAATGCGACTGCCGTATCGAGCATGCGATTCGAGAAACCCCACTCGTTGTCGTACCAGCTCGACACCTTGACGAGACGGCCCGACACCTTGGTCAGCGTTGCGTCGAACGTCGACGAAGCCGGGTTGTGGTTGAAGTCGATCGACACCAGCGGTGCGTCGTTGTAGCCGAGGATGCCCTTCAGCGCGCCTTCCGAAGCTTCCTTCATGATCGCGTTGACTTCCTCGACCGTCGTGTCGCGCTTCGCGATGAACGACAGGTCGACGATCGACACGTTGATCGTCGGGACGCGGATCGCATAGCCGTCGAGCTTGCCGTTCAGTTCCGGCAGCACCAGGCCGACCGCCGAAGCAGCACCCGTCTTGGTCGGGATCTGGCTGTGCGTGGCCGAACGCGCGCGGCGCAGGTCTTCGTGATAGACGTCCGTCAGCACCTGGTCGTTCGTGTAGGCGTGGATCGTCGTCATCAGGCCGGTTTCGAGGCCGATCTGGTCGTTCAGCGGCTTGACGAGCGGCGCCAGGCAGTTCGTCGTGCACGATGCGTTCGAGATGACCGTGTGCTCGGCCTTCAGCACGTTGTGGTTCACGCCGTAGACGATCGTCGCGTCGACGTCCTTGCCGCCCGGCGCCGAGATGATCACCTTCTTCGCGCCGCCCTTCAGGTGGGCGCTCGCCTTTTCCTTCGACGTGAAGAAGCCCGTGCATTCCATCACGACGTCGACGCCCAGCTCGCCCCACGGCAGTTCTGCCGGGTTGCGGTTCGCGAGCACGCGGATCTTGTCGCCGTTCACGACCAGGTAGTCGCCGTCGACCGACACTTCGCCCGGGAACTTGCCGTGCGCGGTGTCGTACTGGGTCAGGTGCGCGTTCGTCTTCGCATCGCCCAGATCGTTGATCGCGACGATCTCGAGATCGTGCTTCTTGCCGTTTTCATAAAACGCGCGCAGCGTGTTGCGGCCGATACGGCCGTAGCCGTTGATTGCGACGCGGATCGTCATGGTCTATCTCCTGATGGCTGAAAAAATTCGTTTCGTGCAGCTTCACGGTGCGACGCGCGCGGCCGGCCGCGCGCGCCGCGAATGCTCTTAGGCCAGCACGGCCTTCGCCGTCTCGATCACGTGCTCGACGGTGAAGCCGAAGTACTTGAACAGCACGCCGGCCGGCGCCGATTCGCCGAACGTGTCGATCCCGACGACGCCGCCTTCGAGGCCGACGTACTTGTGCCAGAAGCCGGTCACGCCCGCTTCGATCGCAACGCGGCGCACGCCGTGCGGCAGCACGCGCTCGCGGTACTCGGCGTCCTGGCGGTCGAACACGTTGGTCGACGGCATCGACACGACGCGCGCCGCGATGCCCTGCTGCGCGAGCGGCTCGACGGCCTTCATCGCGAGTTCGACTTCGGAGCCCGTCGCGATCAGGATGATCTTGCGCGCGACGATCTCGTCGTCCCAGTCCTTCAGCACGTAGCCGCCCTTCTCGATGTTCGCGATCTGCGCATCGGTACGCGGGTTGAACGCGAGGTTCTGGCGGCTGAAGATCAGGCTCGACGGACGGTCGGCGGCAACCGCGTGGGTCCATGCGACGGCCGTCTCGACCGTGTCGGCCGGACGCCACACGTCGTGGTTCGGGATCAGGCGCAGGCTCGATACGTGTTCGATCGACTGGTGCGTCGGGCCGTCTTCGCCGAGGCCGATCGAGTCGTGCGTGAACACGAAGATCGACGGCACCTTCATCAGCGACGCGACGCGCAGCGCGTTGCGGCTGTAGTCGGAGAACGTCAGGAACGTGCCGCCGAACGGCTTGTGGCCGCCGTGCAGCGCGAGGCCGTTGATCGCGGCGCTCATGCCGAATTCGCGCACGCCGTAGTTGATGTGGTTGCCGAGCACGACGCCCGCGCCTTCCGGATTCGCGCGCACCGCCTTCGACGCCTTCCAGTTGGTCAGGTTCGAGCCGGTCAGGTCGGCCGAGCCGCCGAGCAGTTCCGGCAGCACCGCGGCGAGCCCTTCGATCGCCTGCTGCGACGCCTTGCGGGTCGCGACCGTCTCGCCGCGCTGGTTCGCGCCGGCGACGATCGCCGCAGCCTTCTCGGCCCAGTCGGCCGGCAGCTTGTTGGCCATCCGGCGCTCGAATTCGGCTGCTTCGGCCGGGTACTTCGCGCGGTACTGCGCGAACGTGTCGCTCCAAGCCGCTTCGGCGCGCTGGCCGGCGTCCTTCGCGTCCCATGCCGCATAGACTTCCTGCGGAATCACGAACGGCTCCCAGGTCCAGCCGAGCGCGGCGCGCGTCTTCGCGATTTCTTCCGCGCCGAGCGCCGCGCCGTGCACGTCGTGGCCGCCCGCCTTGGTGGCCGCGCCCTTGCCGATCACCGTCTTGCAGCAGATCAGCGTCGGCTTGTCCGACAGCTTGGCCTTGGCGATCGCGGCGTCGACCGCGTCGACGTCGTGACCGTTCACGTTCGGGATCACGTTCCAGCCGTACGCCTCGAAGCGCTTCGGCGTGTCGTCGTGGAACCAGTTGACGACGTCGCCGTCGATCGAGATGCCGTTGTCGTCGTACAGCGCGATCAGCTTGTTCAGCTTCAGCGTGCCGGCCAGCGAGCAGGCTTCGTGCGAGATGCCTTCCATCAGGCAGCCGTCGCCGAGGAACACGTAGGTGTGGTGGTCGACGATCTTCGCGCCGTCACGGTTGAACTCGTCGGCCATCAGCGCTTCGCCGAGCGCCATCCCGACGGCGTTCGCGAGACCCTGGCCGAGCGGGCCGGTGGTCGTCTCGACGCCCGGCGTGATGCCGTATTCCGGATGGCCCGGCGTCTTGGAGTGCAGCTGGCGGAAGTTCTTCAGCTCTTCGATCGGCAGGTCGTAGCCGGTCAGGTGCAGCAGCGAGTACAGCAGCATCGAGCCATGGCCGTTCGACAGCACGAAACGGTCGCGGTCTGCCCAATGCGGGTTCGTCGGGTTGTGCTTGAGGTGACGCGACCACAGCGCCACGCCGATTTCGGCCATGCCCATCGGCATGCCGGGGTGGCCGGAGTTCGCTTGCTGGACGGCGTCCATCGCGAGCGCACGGATCGCGTTGGCCATCAAAGTGGTGGAGGCGGGAGACGAAGTCGTCATGTCGAGTCCGGAGAACGAGTCGAGGAAACGGGAGCACGGCGGCATCCGGAAGCTCGAGCGTCGAACGTTCCCGGCGCGCGATGCGGCGCCTGAAGGACGCGAAGCGGACGGAGCCGACGGACGGGGCTGCAAAGCTCGGCATTTTAACAGATGGGCCGACATTTCCCCTGCCGGCGCTCCGTGTTCGGGCACGCATTTCCGGCAAACCGCGCGCCTCCTATAATTCAGGCGTCGGAACTGCCCGCCCCGCGCGCCCCCCGTGAGCACGACCCTCCTTTTTCATCCCACGCCCGACGCCGCGTACGGCTTTCCCAACGCGCGACGGCTCGCGCACGTCGCCTCGCCGCACCAGCACATCGAAGTGTGGGACACCCCGCAGCTCGGCCGCCTGTTCACGCTCGACGGCCGGCCGATGACGTCGGTCGGCGACGAATACGTGTACCACGAGTGCATGACGCACCCGGCCGCGCTCGCGCATCCGTGCCCGAAGAAGGCGCTCGTGCTCGGCGGCGGCGACGGCGGCGCCGCGCGCCAGTTGCTCAAGCACGCGTGCATCGAGCGGATCGTCGTCGCCGAACTCGACGACGAAGTGGTCGGGATGGCGCGCCGCTATCTCGACGACGTGCACCAGGGCGCGCTCGACGATCCGCGCGTCGAGGTCGTGATCGGCGACGCCGCGCAGTTCGTCGCGTCGACCGTCGAGCATTTCGATCTCGTCGTGTTCGACCTCACGCCGCCCGACTCGCCGGCGGCCGGCCTCTATACGCGCGAGTTCTACGCGCGGCTCAAGCGGATCCTGACGCCGCGCGCCGCGCTGTCGATGCATCTGGGCTCGCCGCTGTTCCATGCGGCGCGCATCGCCGCGCTGCTCGACGATCTGCGCGCGAGCTTCGCGTTCGTCGACCCGCTGTCCGCGCACGTGCCGCTGTACGGCTCCCAATGGCTGATGGCGATCGCGAGCGACACGCTCGACGCGGCCGCGCTGTTCGCACACGACGTCGACGAGCGGCTCGCCGCCCGCCGCGTGCACGGATTGCGCTACTACGATGCGCGACTTCATGCGGCCCTCTTTGCCCTGCCGCGCGCGCTGCGCGATACACTGGGCGGGCGCCGCTGAGCTTGGCGCAACGCGTCGTGATGCCGGTTGATCGCGCGCTCGTCGGCGCGCAGCGGGCGGGCGCGGTAAACGCCCGTCGCGGCGGCCGCATGCGGCCGAACGCCCGCGCGACGACCTTTCCACAGGAGATTTGATGACCGATCCACGTCCGGCCAACGTGCCTTGGTTGACGCCTTATCTGGCCGTGCGCAACGCGCGCGCCGCCATCGACTTCTTCAAGGCCGCATTCGGTTTCGCGCTGCGCGACGTCCATGACGAGGACGGCGCGATCATGCACGTCGAGATGACCTATCACGATCAGCTGATCGTGATGTTCGCGCCCGAAGGCGCATTCGGCTCGACCGCGCTCACGCCGAAGCATGCGAACGCGACCGCGCCGCAGTCGTTCTATCTGTACGTCGACGACGTCGACGCGACCTGGCAGCGCGCGCTCGATGCGGGCGCGAAGTCGCTGAGCGCGCCGCAGGACCAGTTCTGGGGCGACCGCTTCGCGCAGATCGAGGATCTCGACGGCTACCGCTGGGCACTCGCGTGCCGGGTGCGCCCATGAACGGAGCCGCAATCGAGATGAACGAGGCGACCACCACCGCGGCCGTGCCGCGCTTTTTCGTCGAAGCGACGCTGCGCGCCGGCGCGACGCTCGCGTTGCCGGCCGACGTCGCGCGTCACGCGCAGGTGCTGCGGCTGGAGCCCGGCGACGCGCTGGTGCTGTTCGACGGCAGCGGCGGACAGTACCGCGCGCAGCTCGTCGAGATCGACAAGCGCAACGCGCTTGCGCAGCTCGACGCGTTCGAGCCGGTCGAGGCCGAGCCGCCGTACCGTGTGACGCTCGCGCAAGGCATCGCCGGCGGCGACAAGATGGACTGGGTGATCGAGAAGGCCGTCGAACTCGGCGTCGCGGCGGTCGTGCCGCTGACGACGGCGCGCGGCGTCGTGAAGCTGTCGGGCGAGCGCGCGGACAAGCGCGTCGCGCACTGGCGCGGCGTCGTGCGCGCATCGTGCGAGCAGTGCGGGCGCAACCGCGTGCCCGAGGTCGCCGCGGTGCGCGGGTTCGGCGCGTGGCTCGACGCGCTGCCCGCGGCGCCGGCCGACGGCGAGTTGCGGCTGCTGCTGTCGCCGCGCGCGAGCATTCCGTTCGCGTCGCTGCCGGATCAGCCGCCCGCGGCTACGGTCACCCTGCTGATCGGGCCGGAAGGCGGGTTGTCGCCGGACGAGGAAAACGCGGCGCGTGCGCACGGCTTCACCGCGCTGTCGCTCGGCCCGCGCGTGCTGCGCACCGAAACGGCCGGCGCGGCCGTGCTCGCGGCGCTGGCCGCGCGCTGGGGCGGGTGGTGATGCGGCGGGCCGCCGCGCGTGGCAAGCGGCGGCCCCGAACTCTCGGCGAGTCGCATATCGAGCACCGGCTGCGCCCGGCCCGCGCGAGCGCGGACGCAAAAAAGCCCGCTCGACGCGGGCTTCCTGCAGGATGGGCCGCGTAGGCGGCCGCCGCACCTGCGCTTACGCGAACGAATAGAACACGCGGAACGCGACCTTGCGCTCGGCCCAGAACTCCGCGGCCTCGCGGAACACGTCGAGCAGCGTCTCGCGCCCTTCCTTGTCGAACTTCTGCGCGATCGGCAGCCCTTCGAGGACGATCACGAAACCGGGCTGTGCGCCGGCCTTCGCGACGAGATCGGTCAGGCAGTCGTACAGCGCGTCGTAGTTCTTGCCGAAATGCTTTGGAAACAGAAACGACGTCGCGATCGTCTCCATCACTTCCTGCTTCGACTGCGCGGCGCCGCAATACGCATACAGGAAATGCTGGCCGAGCCGACCGGCTTCGTCGGCGAGATCCTGCACGCGGAACGCGCGGATCGACTGCACGAGATTGGGTCGGACGGTCGTGAAAAGGCTCATAGGCTCCTCGTTCGATGAAAGCCCGGGCTCGGCCGCCTGTTGCTCAGGCGCGCCGCCGGCCTGTGCCGCCGCGTGTAGTTGCATCACGCGCTGAAACAGATTGCCGTCGCCGGCCGCGAACAGTTCCGCCGCCGCCGTATCGTGCGCGTAGATGGAGTCGCTCATGCCGTTCATCCCGAAGTCATTCAACAATACGTTTAAAACTGTTGTAGTGGTCGTCTGTGTAATAACAGTTGTCGGTCCGGCGCAGCGGCCCGCCACAGACGATCCGACGCGCGCCGCGATTGCGCGCGCGCGGCGTCGGGATCGTGTACTCGTGGTAGTAGCCGCGCTTCGCCTTGGGCAGGATCCGTTCGCGATTGCCGAACACGACGCCGTCCTTCTCGTAAGGATAGGGGCCGCCGTCGGCGATCAGGCCAAGCGTGGTCACGGCCTCGCGCGGCAAACGCGCCGCGGGGACCGTATCGACCCCGGCTGCGGCCACGTCGGCCGAAGCGGCCTGCCGTGCGTATGCGGCGGAAACCAGACTGCCCGTCGGCGCGCCGACGATACCCATCGCAAACATCGCGAAGACGGACGCGAGCGCGCCGTTGCGGAGCCACTTGCGTGCCATGAACCAGGGTTCCCGCTGTTAAATCAAGTAGTTGACGACCAACCAAAGGCGTTAGCGTAGCGCTATTGTTCCCGCGAATCAATGTTCGTTTGGAAACCGAAAGCCCGATGCCCCGCCGCAACGGGCATTTTTTACCTAAATCACATCACTTTTATCTTTCATAGGATAAAATGGCGGCGGCATCTGTCACCTGGCGAGATCTGCCTCCTTGCCACGCTCATTACCCGGAGTGGAGAGATGCCGTTGTTGATTAGGGAAAGCGCCTTCGCGCGATACCCGACGGCGTGCCCGTTGCGGGCACGCCTCTTTTTGCCTTTGTTGACAATTTCATCCGCTGTGCCGCGCCGGTTCGACCGGGCGGCACCCGCGTGTTGGCTCAGCGCGACGCGTTCACGTCGGCGACCAGCAGCGCCGCCATGTTGACGATGCGGCGAACGGTCGCCGATTCGGTCAGCACGTGCACCGGCTGCGCGGCGCCCAGCAGGATCGGCCCGATCGCGATGTTGTTGCCGGCGGCCGTCTTCAACAGGTTGTACGCGATGTTCGCCGAATCGATGTTCGGCAGGATCAGCAGGTTCGCGTCGCCCTCGAGCGTCGATTCGGGCAGGATTTCCTTGCGCAGCGCCGCGTCGAGCGCGACGTCGCCGTGCATCTCGCCGTCGACCTTCAGTTCCGGCGCGCGTTCCTGCAGGATCGCGAGCGTATCGCGCATCTTCTGCGCGGACGGCGCGTTGCTCGTCCCGAAATTGGAATGCGACAGCAGCGCGACCTTCGGCTCGATGCCGAACCGGCGCACTTCCTCGGCGGCCATGATCGTGATCTCGGCGAGTTCCTCCGGGGTCGGATCGACGTTCACGTGCGTGTCGACCAGGAAGATCTGGCGGCCCGGCAGCACGAGGCCGTTCATCGCCGCGTAGACGCTGCAGCCCGGGCGCTTGCCGATCACCTGGTCGATGAAGTGCAGGTGGCGGTGCGTGGTGCTGATCGTGCCGCAGATCATCCCGTCCGCTTCGCCCTTCTTCACCAGCATCGAGCCGATCAGCGTCGTGCGACGACGCATCTCCACACGCGCCAACTGCTCGCTGATGCCCTTGCGCGCCATCATCTTGTGGTACGTCTGCCAGAAATCGCGGTAGCGCTCGTCGTGCTCGGTGTTGACGACGGTGAAATCGGCGCCCGGCGTCAGGCGCAGCCCGTAGCGCTGGATACGGTGCTCGATCACCGACGGGCGGCCGATCAGGATCGGCTTCGCGAGCTTCTCGTCGACGATGATCTGAACCGCGCGCAACACGCGCTCTTCCTCGCCCTCCGCGAACACGACGCGCTTCTTCTCGCCGGGCGCGGCGCGCGCGATCTGGAAGATCGGCTTCATCGTCGTGCCGCTGTGATAGACGAACTGCTGCAGATGCTGCTTGTACGCCTCCATGTCCTCGATCGGGCGCGTCGCGACGCCGCCGTCCATCGCGGCCTGCGCGACGGCCGGCGCGATCTTGACGATCAGGCGCGGGTCGAACGGCTTCGGAATCAGGTATTCGGGGCCGAACGACAGATCCTGGATCCCGTACGCGGTCGCGACGATGTCGCTCTGCTCGTGCTGCGCAAGCTCGGCGATCGCATTGACCGCCGCAATCTCCATCTCGCGCGTGATCGTCGTCGCGCCGACGTCGAGTGCGCCGCGGAAGATGAACGGGAAGCACAGCACGTTGTTGACCTGGTTCGGATAGTCGGTGCGGCCGGTGGCCAGCACGGCGTCCGGACGCACTTCGAGCGCGAGTTCGGGCAGGATCTCGGGCGTCGGGTTCGCGAGCGCGAGGATCATCGGCCGTTCGGCCATGCCCTTCACCATCTCCTGCTTCAGCACGCCGCCGGCCGACAGGCCGAGGAAGATGTCGGCGCCTTCCATCACCTCGGCGAGCGTGCGCGCATCGGTTTCGCGCGCGAACCGCTCCTTGTCCGGGTCCATCAGCTCGGCGCGCCCCTTGTACACCACGCCGGCCAGGTCGGTCACCGTGATGTTCTCGAGCGGCAGGCCGATGTCGACCAGCAGGTCGAGACACGCGAGCGCGGCCGCGCCGGCGCCCGACGCGACCAGCTTCACCTTCTTGATGTCCTTGCCGACGACCTTCAGGCCGTTCGTGACGGCCGCGGCCACGACGATCGCGGTGCCGTGCTGGTCGTCGTGGAACACCGGAATCTTCATCCGCTTGCGCGCTTCGCGCTCGACGATGAAGCAGTCGGGCGCCTTGATGTCCTCGAGGTTGATCCCGCCGAAGGTCGGCTCGAGCGCGGCGATCACGTCGACGAGCTTGTGCGGGTCGGACTCGTTCAGTTCGATGTCGAACACGTCGATGCCCGCGAACTTCTTGAACAGCACGGCCTTGCCTTCCATCACCGGCTTCGACGCGAGCGGGCCGATGTTGCCGAGCCCGAGCACCGCGGTGCCGTTCGTGACGACGCCGACCAGGTTGCTGCGCGCGGTGAAGCGCGCGGCGTTCAGCGGGTTCTCGACGATCTCCTCGCACGCGAACGCGACGCCGGGCGAATACGCGAGCGCGAGATCGCGCTGGTTGATCATCTGCTTGGTGGGCGCGATCGCGATTTTCCCGGGCGTCGGGAATTCGTGATAGTCGAGGGCGGCTTCGCGGAGCTTGGCTTTGGAGGAGGCTTGAGTCGACATGTGTCTCGTGGCGGGCGGATTAGAATGACTGTTCCACGGCATTGTAGCGCCAATCCAACCCCGTCAGACCGGCGTTTCGGGTGCAACAGCCGCGACAAAAATGGACTGAACGGTGCAGAAACGGCGCCGTTCGCCTCGTACAATGCCGTTCCTTTCACCGCTTCCGGGTCCGTCCGCCGTGCCAGCCGCCCTGTCCGAGTTTTCGCTGATCGATCGCTTCTTCGCGCGCCGCGCGGCCCGCGGCGCCCGCACGTCGACGCTCGGCATCGGCGACGATTGCGCGCTGCTCGAGCCGCGCTCCGGAAAACTGCTGGCCATTTCGACCGACATGCTGGTGGAAGGCCGCCACTTCTTCCCCGACGTCGCACCCGACGCGCTCGGTCACAAGACGCTCGCGGTCAATTTGTCCGACCTCGCCGCGATGGGCGCCGCGCCGCGCGCGTTCACGCTCGCGTGCGCGCTGCCACGCGCGGATGCCGCGTGGCTCGACGCGTTCAGCCGCGGGCTGTTCGCGCTCGCCGACCGGTTCGGCTGCGAGCTGATCGGCGGCGACACGACGAGCGGGCCGCTGAACCTGTGCGTGACGGTGTTCGGCGAAGTGGCGCCGGACGCCGTGCTGCGGCGCGATGCCGCGCGCCCCGGCGACGACGTCTGGGTGTCCGGCACGCTCGGCGACGCGCGCGCGGGCCTCGGCGTCGCACGCGGAGAATGGCGCGCCGGCGCCGACGACGCAGCGGCGTTCCGCCGCGCGCTCGAGCGTCCCGAGCCGCGCATTGCGCTCGGGCTCGCGCTCGCCGGCGTCGCGCATGCGGCGCTCGACATCTCGGACGGGCTCGCCGGCGATCTCCAGCACATCCTGACGCGCTCGAACGTGGGCGCGGACGTCGACGCCGATGCGGTGCCGCGCTCGACGGCGCTCGCGGCGTTGCCGCCCGACGTGCAGCGGCGCTGCGCGCTCGCCGGCGGCGACGACTACGAGCTGTGCTTCACCGCGCCGCCCGCGGCCCGCGGGGCGGTCGAGGCAGCCGGCGCGAGCGCGGCGGTGCGGGTCACGCGAATCGGTACAATACGCGCGTTGTCTTCGCCGTCGGAGCGGCCCGCGATCGCGTGGCGCGACGCCGCCGGCGCGCCCCTCACCCTCACGTTGCACGGCTTCGACCACTTCGATGCACACTGATCCGACGCACGCGCAAGCCGAGGCAGCGCCCGGCGCCGCCCCGCTCGCCCCGCGGCGCGCGAGCGCGCGCTTCATGCTGTCGCACCCGGCGCACCTCGTGTCGCTCGGCTTCGGCAGCGGGCTCGCGCCGTTCCTGCCCGGCACGTTCGGCACGCTGTTCGGCTGGCTGACGTTCGTCGTGCTCAACCGCTATCTGACGGTGCCCGAATGGTGGGCGCTGATCGCGCTCGGCTTCGCCGCCGGCACCTGGCTGACCGGCTTCACCGCACGCAAGATGGGCAACGCCGATCCGGGCCCCGTCGTCTGGGATGAAATCGTCGCGATCTGGCTCGTGATGCTGTTCGTCACGCCGGCGACCTTCGTCGGCCAGCTGTGGGCGTTCGTCGTGTTTCGCCTGTTCGACATGTTGAAGCCGCCGCCGATCCGCTACTTCGACCGCCGCGTGAAAGGCGGGCTCGGCATCATGGTCGACGATCTGGTCGCCGCGTTCATGACGCTGCTCGTGATCGCGCTGTGGCGCTCGGTCGTCGGCTGACCGATTTCCCGACTCCCGTTTCCCGACGCGCATGCCAACCGATTCAGTCGTCCATCAGCTTGCGATCCGCGCAGGCAACAAACTGCGTGACGAGCACCTGTCGCTCGCCACCGCCGAGTCCTGCACGGGCGGCATGATCGCCGCCGCGATCACCGACATCTCCGGCAGCAGCCAGTGGTTCGAGCGCGGCTTCGTCACGTATTCGAACCAGGCCAAGAGCGAGATGATCGGCGTGCCGCCCGACCTGATCGAGAAGCACGGCGCGGTCAGCGAGCCGGTCGCCCGCGCGATGGCCGAAGGCGCGCTGCGCAACAGCCGCGCGCAGGTCGCGCTGTCGGTCACCGGCATCGCCGGGCCGGGCGGCGGCAGCGAGAAGAAGCCGGTCGGCACCGTGTCGTTCGCGTGGAGCAACCGGCTGCACACCGACGTCGAGACGCTCGTGTTCAAGGGCGACCGCGAGCAGATCCGCACGCAGGCGGCCGCGCATGCGCTGCGCGGGCTGTTGAAGCTGCTCGACGAACGCGAGGGCTGATCCGCCCGCCCCGCCCGCTCGGCGGATCGCGCCGTGCTTCACGACGATCCGGTTTCTGTCTGCCGTCTCACCGGCGTGCCGTCGTTACGGATCGATGACAAGCGCGAGCAACGCGCGCTGGCCGCGCGGCGATGCGGTAGGAATCCGACGGGAAGGTGTTCGCGTGCGCCAGCACGGCACACGTTGCGATCGACGCGCGCGGTTCGCGGTCCGCGGCTGCGGCGCGGCTGCGCACGCCGGCGCGGCGAGCGGCCGCCCGAACGGGCGGCCGGCAAGGTCAGCGATACGCGTTGATCGCGTCGCGCGTCTTCTGCGCGGCGAGCGCGGCGGCCTCGGCGAAATCCTCGTCACGGCTCGCGTACAGGATCGCGCGCGACGAGTTGATCATCATCCCGGTGCCGTCGGCGGTGCGGCCCGCGGTGACGGTCGCCTGCACGTCGCCGCCCTGCGCGCCGATGCCCGGAATCAGCAGCGGCATGTCGCCGACGATCCCGCGCACGACCTCGATCTCGTTCGGGAACGTCGCGCCGACCACGAGGCCGAGCTGGCCGTTCTTCGCGTTCCACTTGTTCGCGGCCAGATCGGCGACCACCTGGTACAGCGGCCGGCCGTTGGTGTCGAGGAACTGCAGGTCGGAGCCGCCCGGGTTCGACGTGCGGCACAGCACGATCACGCCCTTGCCTTCGTGCTCGAAGTACGGCTCGACCGAGTCGTAGCCCATGTACGGATTGACCGTGACCGCGTCCGCACGATAGCGCTCGAACGCTTCGCGCGCGTACTGCTCGGCCGTGCTGCCGATGTCGCCGCGCTTCGCGTCGAGGATCACGGGCAGGCCCGGATGCTGCAGATGGATATGGGCGATCAGCCGCTCGAGCTGGTCTTCCGCGCGATGCGCGGCGAAGTACGCGATCTGCGGCTTGAACGCGCTCGCATACGGCGCGGTGGCGTCGACGATCTGCCGGCAGAATTCGAAGATCGCATCGGGCTGGCCGTCGAACTGCACGGGAAAGCGCGACGGCTCGGGATCGAGGCCGACGCACAGCAGCGAATTCGTGCGCTGCCACGCGGCGCGCAGCGATTCGATGAAAGTAAGCGGGGAAGACATGGCGGATACTCGCGGCAAACCGTTGGTAGACCGCGTATTTTACCCGCGTCGCCAGCGCGCTTCGCGCGCGGCCGCGTCGACCCGCGCATCGGTGCGCGCGACGGTGAACGAAAAGCGCCGCGTGAGCCGTTCGCCGGGCGCGAGCAGCGTCATCCCGTGCGCGGCCGCGCCGCCCGGCAGGTTCACCGCATTGATCGGATGATCGACCGGCTCGAAGCAGAAGAAATCCTCGCCGGGCGGCGTGTACAGCACATACGCGTCGACGTCGGCGGCGATCGTCAGCGACAGCGCGCGGCGCGGCCAGCTGATCGTCGCGTGGCCGCCCCAGCCGGTGAACGCGTGATTGACGAGCGTGGGCGGCAGCGGATACGCGACGCCGAACTGCCATGCGGGCGGCACGCTCACGTGCCGCACCGGCAGGAAATCGGCGCCCGACAGCCACAGTCCGCCGGCGGCGGCGGCCAGCTCGGTCGTGTCGTCGCGCACCACGAACGGATGCAGGCCGAGCCCGAACGGCAGCCGCGCGCGCCCGGCGTTCTCGATCGACAGCACGATCGACAGCGTCGCGTCGTCGAGCTCGAACGACTGGATCGCCCGGAACGCATACGGCGCGCCGCTCGCGCGGTCGAGCGACAGCTGCAGCGACGTGGCGGTCGCGTCGTCGACCTGCCACCGCGCGAGCCAGCCGTCGCCGTGAATCGGCAGCGGCTCGTCACGCCGGTTGCGCGGCACCGCGACGTTGCGCCCGTCGCATTCGAAGCGGCCGTTGCCGATCCGGTTCGAGTAAGGCAGCAGCGGATAGCACGCGAGCGCGTTCGGATCGGTCGCGCTATCCGGCTGCTCGCAGCGGCGGAACACCGGCACCGCCACGCCGTGATCGCCGCGCCAGTCGAAGCGCGCGATGCCGCCGCCGAGATGCGGCAGCACGTCGAGCCGCAGCAACGCGTTCGACAGCGTGACGGCCGCCGCGTGCGCGGCGCCGACGCCCTGCGCGAACGCGGCGGTCTGCGGGCCGGCGCTGACCGGCTGCGCGGCGGCAGCCAGGCGCGCGCGGCGCGTCTGGCTCGTGGACGACGATGCGCGCGAGGGCGTGGCAGTCATGTCGAACTCCTTTCCTTCGTCGATGAAACGATACGGCGCGCTCGCGCGGCGCCGTGCGAACGCGACATCGCAATCAGGCCCAGCCGCCGTCGACCACCACGTCCTGCGCGGTGATCATCCGGCTGTCGTCGGCCGCGAGAAACAGCGCCATGCGCGCGAGATCGTCCGGCAGCAATTCGGCGTCGATGCACTGACCGGCCTTGATCGCCGCGCGGCCCGCGTCGTCCAGCCACAGCCTGCGCTGCTTGTCGGTCATCACCCAGCCGGGCACCAGCGAATTCACGCGGATCCCGAACGGCCCGAGATCGCGTGCGAGCCCGCGCGTGAGCCCCTGCACGGCCGCCTTCGCCATCACGTAGACGGGGTAGCCGCCGTTCTTGAGCATCCAGCTGATCGAGCCGAGATTGATGATCGCGCCGCCGCCCTGACGCTTCATGTCGTCGATCACGGCTTGCGCGGCGAAGAACTGGTGACGCAGGTTCACCGCGATGCCGGCGTCGAACGACGCGGGCGTCACGTCGGCGATCGCGTGGCGCGCATCGTTCGCCGCGTTGTTCACGAGCACGTCGATCGCGCCGAGCCGCGCGCGGATCGCGTCGATCGTGCCGCGCAGCGCGTCGATGTCGGTCAGGTCGCACGCGACGAACAGCGGCGCGTGGCGTACCTCGGGCTCGCCGGCGAGGCGTTCGGCCAGCGCCGCGCCGGCCGGCGCGTCGAGGTCGACGAACGCGACGCGCGCGCCCTGGCGCGCGAAGTGCTCGACGAACGACGCGCCGATGCCGGTCGCGCCGCCCGTGATCAGCACCGCGCGATCGGCGAGGCTCGGGTAGCGCGCATAGCGCGCGTGCTGCGCGGAAGTGTCGAGAGTCATGCGGATCGTCTCCGTGGAATCGGTCAGTCGCGTACGCCGCGGTTCTTCAGCTGGTCGAGCAGCACGGCCGCGAGCAGGATCGCGCCGCGCACCAGGTACTGATAGAACGCGTCGATGTTCAGCAGGTTCATCACGTTCTCGACCGTGCCCATGATCAGCACGCCGATCACGACGCCCGAGATCGTCGCGCGGCCGCCCATCAGCGACACGCCGCCGAGCACGCACGCGGAGATCACGTTCAGCTCGAAGCCCTGCGCGGCGTTCGGCTGGCCCGACGTGATGCGCGACGCGAGGATCACGCCCGCGAGCGCGGTCACCGCGCCCTGGATCAGGAAGATGTAGACGCGTGTGCGCTCGACGTTGATCCCGGCGAGGCGCGACGCCTCCGGGTTGCCGCCGATGGCGAGCGTGTTGCGGCCGTACACGGTCTGGTTCAGCAGCACGCCGAACACGATGAAGCACAGCAGCGTGACCCAGATCGGCAGCGACACGCCGAACAGCGACAGCCCGCCCAGCGCGATGAAGGTATCCGACGACACGCCGACCGCCTGCCCCTTCGACACGATGAAGCCGAGCCCGCGCACGATCTCCATCGTCGCGAGCGTCGTGATCAGCGCGTTGATGCGCAGATACGCGATCACCGCGCCGTTCACGAAGCCGATCGCCGCGCCGGCCGCGACCGCCGCGACGATCGCGACCAGCGTGTTGTCGGTCGCGTTCAGCACCATCGCGCACAGCACGCCGGAGAACGCGACGGTCGAGCCGATCGACAGGTCGAAGTCGCGCGACGCGAGACAGAACATCATCGTGCACGCGACCATCCCGATCTGCGAGATCGACAGCGCGAGGCCGAGCATGTTGTCGATCGAGAAGAAGTGATCGACCGTCAGCGACATCGTGATGAACATCACCGCGAAGATCGCGATCAGGCTGTATTCGGTGAGGTGCTGCCACCACTTCTGGCGATCGCTCTGCTGCGGCACCAGCGCGTCGGCCGACGGCTTCACGGCTGCGCTCGCGAGGTTTTCCCTGACTTGCATGGTTGTGTCTCCTGCTCCTGCTTCGCGCGGCCCGTGCCGCGCGTGATCGATTCGAATGTCCCGGCCGCGTGCGGCCGCCTCAGGCCGCCTGCGCGGCGCTCGTCTGCGGCAGCGCGAGGCTCAGCACCGCATGCTCGTTCGCGCGCTCGCGCGGCAGCTCGCCCGCGATGCGCCCTTCGCGCATCACGACGATGCGATCGGACACGCCCAGCACTTCGGGCAGCTCCGACGACACCATCACGATCGCGCAGCCGCGCTCCGCGAGCCGGTAGATCACGTCGTAGATCTCGTGCTTCGCGCCCACGTCGATGCCGCGCGTCGGCTCGTCGAGGATCACGACCTTCAGGTCGGGCTCCGCGAGCCAGCGCGACAGGATCGCCTTCTGCTGATTGCCGCCCGACAGGAAGCGGATCTTCTGCCGGCGGTTCGGCGTCTTGATCTTCAGCCGCTGGATGAAGCGGTCGGCCGTTTCGATTTCGGTCTTGCGGTCGATGAACAGCCCCGCGCGCAGCGAATGGCGGCGGCAGCTGATGTTGATGTTCTCCGCGACCGACGCCATCGCGATGATCCCTTCCTCCTTGCGGTCCTCCGGACACAGCACGATGCCGTGACGGATCGCGTCGCCGGTGCGCTTCACGTCGATGCGCCGGCCGTCGAGCGTCAGCACGCCCGCGCGCCGGCGGTCCGCGCCGTACACGAGCCGCATCAGCTCGCTGCGTCCCGCGCCCACCAGCCCGAAGAAGCCGACGATCTCGCCCGCGCGCACCGAGAAGCTCGCCGGCTCACGCAGCGCCGGGCCATCGACGCCTTCGGCCGAAAACCGCACGTCGCCGAGCGCGCGCGGCGCGTAGTGGTAGATGTCCGCGATCTCGCGCCCGACCATCTCGGCGACCAGCCGCTCGCGCGGCACGTCGGCAAGCGCTTGGTGCGACGCGATCTTGCGGCCGTCGCGGAAGATCGTGCATGCGTCGCACAGCCGGTAGATCTCGTCCATCCGGTGCGAGATGTAGATCAGCGCGCGGCCCTGCGCGCGCAGATCGTCGACGAGCTTGAACAGCACTTCCGTCTCGCGATGCGACAGCGAGCTGGTCGGTTCGTCGAGCGCGATCACGCGCGCGTTGCGCATCAGCGCCTTGCAGATCTCGACCATCTGGCGCTGCGCGATCGACAGCCGCCCGAGCTTCGCGTCGGGATCGAGATCGACGCCCATCGCGGCGAGCCGCTCGCGCACGTGGCGCTTCGCCTCGCCCTTCTTCACCCAGCCGAGCGCGTTCGGCAGCCGGCCGAGCAGCAGGTTCTCCGCGACCGTCAGGTCGGGCACGTACTGCAGTTCCTGGTGAATCACCGCGATGCCGGCCGCGATCGACGCGGCCGCACTAGAAAAATGCACCGGCTGGCCGTCCACCAGCACGCTGCCCGCATCGGGCTGGTATTCGCCGCCGAGAATCTTCAGCAGCGTCGACTTGCCCGCGCCGTTCTCGCCCATCAGGCCATGCACCTCGCCCGCATGCACGTCGAACGAGATGCCGTCGAGTGCGCGCACGCCGGGAAATACCTTGCCGATATTGTCAAAACGCAGTGCCGCTGACACGTCGTCTCCCCACTTCCAGATCGATCGATCGCCGGCCGCCGCATCGCCGCGGCGGCCGGCATCCCGCTTGCTCGCTTACTTCGACGCGAGTCCCATCTCCTCGCGCACCTTCGCCACGTTCTCGCGCGTCGCGAGCATGCCCGTCGTCAGCGTGAGCGGCGGCGGCGCCTTGCCCTGCGTGATCCACGCGTACATCAGCTCCGAGGTTTCCTCGCCGTGGCGCTTCGGGCTGATGATCACGGTGCCGTAGAAGCCGGTCGGCTGCGGCTTCTTGAACTCGTTCAGCGCCGACTCCGAGCCGCCGATGCCGATCCCGATCATGTTGTCGGCCTTGAAGCCGCGCCCTTCGGCCGCGCGCACCGCGCCGAGCACGGCCTCGTCGTTCAGGCCGTAGGCGACCCAGTGCTTGAACTGCGGGTTCTTGGTGAGCGCGATGTTCGCCGCGTTGAACGCGTTCTCGGTGTCGGTCTTCGCCTGCGGCGCGGCGATCACGTTGGCCTTCGGGAAGCCGGCGGCGACCAGCGCGTCGGTCGCGCCGCTCGTGCGGTCGTGCGCAGTCGGCAGCTGCTCGTAGGTGATGTCGATCGCGCCGACTTCCTTCATGTTCCAGCCGCGCTTCTTGATCTCCGCCGCGATGCCGTCGCCGACCTGCTTGCCGATGTTGTACGCGGAGATGCCCATGTGCGGCACCGATTCGATCGGCTTGCCCGCGCCGTCGACGAGGCGGTCGTCGACCGTCATCATCTTCAGGTTGTGCGACTTCGCCTTGGCGACGATGCCCGGCCCGAGCTTCACGTCGGGCGTGCAGATGATGAAGCCCTGCGCCTTCTGCGCGGACAGGTTGTCGATCGCGCTCATCACCTTCTCGCCCGACGGCGCGCCGATCTTCACGAGCGTGAAGCCGCGGTCCTTGGCGGCGATCTCGGCGAACTTCCATTCGTCCTGGAACCACGGCTCTTCCGGCTGCTTCACGAGGAAACCGATCTTGACCGGATCGGCCGCCTGCGCGAGCGGGCTGCCGATCACCACCGCGGCCGCCGCGGCCAGCGTTACGAAGGTTCTGCGTTTCATGTCCAGTGTCTCCTTGTCTTCATCGAACGGGATGCAGCCGCTTGTTGGTTTCGACGCAGCGTGCGCGCGGCCGTCGCACGTGCGGTCTTTCGAATCGTTACGTCAGGCGCCTCAGTCGTGGTACAGCGCCGCGCGCCCGCCGTCGACGGTGATGCACGTGGCATTGATGAACGGCGCCTCGTCGGACGCGAGGAACACGGCCGTCATCGCGACTTCATCCGGCTGGCCGATGCGCTTCATCGGCTGCAGCGCGAGCGTCTGCGCGCGCGCCGCCGCCGGGTCGTCCTGCGCATCCCACCAGTCGCGGGTGAGCTGCGTGTCGATGTAGCCGGGCGCGATCGCGTTCACCCGCACGTTGTGCGCCGCGTATTCGATGCCGAGCGCACGCGTGAGCCCGAGCACGCCGTGTTTCGCGACCGGGTACGGAAAGCAGCCCGGAATGATGCTGAACGCATGCGTCGACGCGATGTTCACGATGCAGCCGCGGCCGCGTTCGACCATGCCCGGCAGCGCCGCGCGGCAGCCGTGCCACACGCCGTCGAGATCGACCGCGAAGCAGCGGCGCCAGTCGTCGTCGCTCATCGTCAGCGGATCGGCGAACACGTTGATGCCCGCGTTGTTCACCAGCACGTCGAGCGGGCCGAATTCGGCTTCGGTCCGCGCCAGCGCAGCGCGCACCGAGTCCTGGCGCGTGACGTCCGCATGCAGTGCGAGCACGCGCGCGCCGTCGACCTCGGCGGCGATCGCGGCGGCGGTGCGCTGCGCGTGCTCGACGTCGACGTCGAGCAGCGCGACGCACGCGCCCTCGCGCGCGAACGCATGCGCGATCGCCGCGCCGATGCCGCGTGCCGCGCCCGTCACCGCGGCGACCTTGCCGGCCAGCCGCGCCATCACGTGGCTCCGCCGCGCGCCGCGCGCAGGCCGGCCTGGAACGCGCGCGCGTTCGCGGCCGTCGCGTCCGCCGTCTGGCCCGGCCGATACAGCGCCGAGCCGAGCCCGAAGCCGTTCGCGCCGGCCGCCAGGAACGGCTGCATGTTGTCCGGCGTGACGCCGCCGACCGGAATCAGCGGCACCGCGCGGTCGATCACCGCGCGCCACGCCTTCACGACCGGCACGCCGAGTTGCTCGGCCGGGAACATCTTCAATACGTCGGCGCCGTTGGCGAGCGCGGCGAACGCCTCGGTCGGCGTCGCGACGCCCGGCGCGCTGGCGAGGTCCAGCTCGCGCGCGCGGCGGATCACGGCGGCGTCCGAGTGCGGCATCACGATCAGCGCGCCGCCCGCGTCGCGCACGCGCTCGACGAATTCGGCGCGCAGCACGGTGCCTGCGCCGACGATCATGTCGTCGGGCAACGCGCGGCGCAGCGCGGCGATGCTGGCGAACGGTTCGGGTGAATTGAGCGGCACCTCGACGATCCGGAAGCCGGCTTCATGCAGCGCGAGCCCGTGATCGACGGCTTCCGCGGGCGTGATGCCGCGCATGATGGCGATCAGCGGACACGCGTCGAACGCACGCATCAAGGCGGGGTGCGGCGTGTACGGTGCGGGCAGCGTGAGGTCGGACGGCATGGACGGTTCCTCTTCAATCGGTTCGTTGGTCGGCGCCCGCGTGCTCGCCGTCGGCGCGCACCAGCCCGGTGCGCGCGGCGATCCACCACAGGCCGCGTTCGGTCGCCTGCGCGACGACGCGCGCATGGGTGCAGCCGAACCCGCGCAGCGCATCGACGTAGCGGGCGCACAAGCCGTCGTCGCCGATCAGCAGCAGCGGCTGGTTCGCGAGCGCGACGCCGCGCTCCGCGAGCATCGCGTCGAGCGCATTCAGTTCATGGCCGATCAACAGGCCGGACAGGTAATCGCCCTGCGCATCGGGCGCAAGCCGCCCGGTCAGGCCGAGCGTGCGCGTGCTGAAGACGGTCGCGAGCAGCCCCGTGTGCGCCGCGCCGCGCGCGACCGCGACGCCGCGCTCGAACGCCGCGCGGTCGGGCGACGCGCTCGCGCGCATGGTGCGGCCGAGGATCGTGTGATCGCGCAGCGCCGCGTACAGCTCGCCGGTCATGAAGGTCTGGAAGCGCTCGATCAGCCCGTCCTTCACCCACGCCCACTTCGCATGCGTGCCCGGCAGCCCGATCAGTACGCCTGAACGATCGGCATCAAGCAATGGATCGTTCGCGAGTGCGCCGAAGATCTGGGTTTCCTCGCCGCGCATCACGTCCGGCAGTTCGCCCGTCGCGATCACGCCCGGCACGATCGCCACCGTCGTGCCGCGCGCGGTGCTCACCGTGACGAGGCCGGCGACGAGCGCATCGGCGCCGGCCGGCACCGCGACGTACGGCGCCTCGCGCCAGCCCTGCGCGCTGCCGACCATCCCGGCGGCCAGCACCGGCACGCCGGGCGCGCGGTCGAGCCAGTCACCGCACGCCTCTTCGAACACGTCGTCGAACGCGCGCGCGCCGTCGGCGGGCACGTGCATCACGCCTGCCGCGCGGCTGCGCGTGTCGATGAGCGCGCCGTGCGCGTCGAACAGATAGGCGCGCAGCGACGTCGTGCCCCAGTCGAGCCCGATCAGCGACGGTGCGGAGTCCGGAGCGGTCCCGGTCGAATTGGTCATCGTTTGATCCTGCGGGTACCCTGCGGCGGGCTCCAGCCCAGCTCCGCGGAAATGGCTCGCGCTTCGCGCTGCACGAGCGGAATCAGTTCGTCCATCCGGTCGTGCGGCATGTACGGAATCGTGCTGGCAACCGACACGGCGGCGACGATCGCGCCCGATGCATCGCGGATCGGCGCGGCCACGCAGCGGATCGACGCCTCGTTTTCCTCGAGGTCGAACGTGTAGCCGCCGGCCGCGTAGTGCGCCATGCGCTGCAGGAACGCGCTCGTCTCCGGCCGGTTGTCCGGCTTGAAATTCACGCCGGCCAGCGCGCGCCGCGCGGCTTCGAACAGCGAGCGCCACAGGTCCGGGTCGAGGTCGAGCATCATCGCCTTGCCGATGCCGGTCGACGCGAGCGGCATCCGGTGGCCGACGCGCGAACGCATTTCCAGCCCGCGCGTGCCGGGGATCTTGTCGATGTACAGCACGTCGTCGCCGTCGCGCACGCCGAGATGGATCGTGTCGAGCGTCGCTTCGGCGAGCGCTTCGAGATGCGGGCGCGCGACCGCCGTCAGCGGCATCTGCTCGAGGGCGATCGTGCCGAGCTCGATCAGCTTCGGCCCGAGCAGATAGCCGCCCTGCACCTGACGCAGGTAGCGCGCCTGCACGAGGCTGCTGACGAGACGGTGAGTCGTGCTGCGCGTCGTGCCGAGCGCGGCGCCGATCGAACGCATGTCGCGCGCGCCGTTCGCGATCGCTTCGAGGATCGCGAGGCCGCGCAGCAGCGTCTGCGTGCCGGCCTGCTGCGCGGCGAGGTCGAGCGGCGTGCTGGTCGCGCCGATGCTGTCGGTCAGCGGCGCATCGTCCGGCGTCGCGCGCCGGGCGTCGAGAGCAAGGGTGTCGGGCATGTTGGTCATGGAACGGGCTTCGTCAACGGAATCGGTGAAGCCGCCGTCGCGACGCGCAAGCGAGCGCGGGCGTCGCGGCGACGCGGCGGTCGATGCACCGAGGAAAGCGCCCGGCGAAGGTCATGGAAGGTGTCTCCGTATGCGTCGGGCGCCGCGCGGTGCGTGGGTCCGAAGCTGTCGATGTGCTTCGGATTGTAGGAGCGCACGCACTCGTCTCCAATATTTGAATGCGTTGTCCAGATAATGAGAAGTACGCGCCGCCGTGCTGCCGGCGGCGCGATGCGCACGGGGGCGGAGCCCGCGCACCGCAGGCTCCGCCCCCGTTGTTCGCCTGCGCCGCGCTTACTGCTGGCTCGTGCTGCGCGCCTGCATGTAGCGCTGCACGTCGGCGAACGACACGCGGCCGCTGCCGCTCGCATCGATCTGCCGGAAGTGGTTCGCGACGTAGCCGAGGCCGGCCGCGCGCGCCTGCGCTTCGGTGATCGAACCGTTGTTCTGCGTGTCGGCCGCGCCGAACTGCCGCGCGAGCTTGCGCACGACCTGCGCGTGCAGCGCGGCGCCGGTGGTCTGCGTGCCGGCGGTCGGCTTGCGCGCGGCCGGCGGCACGTACGGATCGCCGAGCTGCGCCTGGCGGGCCCGCGCGGGCGCGGCGGCGTCGCCGGCCTGCGCGAATGCGGCAGCGGTTGCTGACGCCGCCGCGCATGCGAGCGCGACGGCCACCACGAGGAAACGTTTGTTCATGTCAGGCTCCAGTCTGGAATGAGGTCGTCGACGGCCGGCGCCGTGCGCCGGCCCGCACATCGCATCAGTGCGCGGCCGCGCCGTAGAAAGTCACGAGGTCGGCTTTCTCCTGCGGACGCGACGTGTCGTCGAGATAGACCATGTGCCCGCCCTGATAGTCCTTGATCGTCAGGTTCGGTTGCGTGCCGAGCCGCGCGAGGTCGAGCTCGGTCTGATAGAACGGCGTCGCGATGTCGTGATAGCCGTTCAGCGACAGCACCTTCAGCGACGGATTCAGCGTCAGCGCAGTCGCGAGATCGGGAATCGTGTCGGGCATCGCGAGGCCGTCGTGGGTCCAGTCCCACGTCTGGATCGCGTCGCTGCTCACCGAATACGCGGACTGCGCGCTGTACTTCAGCACGTTCGGCAGGTAGCTGCCGATCGTGTCGGTGAACGGCTTCGTGATGAAGGTGCTCGACGGATCGCCGTCCGCCGCGAGCGGACTCGACGACGGCACGTTCACGCGCGCGTCGTAGCGGCCGATCAGCGTGCCCGGGATCAGCGACACCTGGAAGCTGTTGTCGAAGAAGGTCGGCACCACGTTGAAGTCCGCGTTCCACAGCGCCTGCTTGACGCCGGTAGCATTGACCATCGTCGTGACGAGCGACGACGGCGGCGGCGTATGGCTCGCGAGATACGCGTTCACCGCGGGCGCGTAGCTGCCGGCGGTGAGCAGGCGCATCTGGTCCGCGTACTGCGGCAGGTTCGACGGGTTCGGATTGTCGAGCTGGTAGTACGCGCCGACGGTGCCGTAGGACGGCACGAAGCCCGCGCAGCTCACCGGGCTCGCGCCGTTGTTCGAGTTGCCGACATAGTCGCTCGCCATGTCGCAGTTGGTGTTGTAGTTCAGGATCGACGACTGCAGCACGATGCCGTCGAGCTTCACGCCGGCCGTCTCGAGCAGGTTCGCGAGCACGTCGGTGCGCGGCGTGCCGTACGACTCGCCGAACAGGTATTTCGGCGAAGCGTTGCGCTGGTTCACCGTGAGGTAGCGCGTGACGAAGTCGCGGAATGCGCCGGCGTCCTGATCGACGCCCCAGAACGTCTGGTTCGTGTTCGGCGCGATCGCCTCCGAGAAGCCGGTGCCGATCGCGTCGACGAACACGAGGTCGGTGGTGTCGAGCAGGCTCTCGGCGTTGTCGACGAACGGAAAGCTCGACGTGTTCGCGTTCGGATCGCCGGTCTGGATCCGCTTCGGGCCGAACGAGCCGAGATGCAGCCACACCGATGCGGAGCCGGGGCCGCCGTTGTACAGGAACGTGACCGGACGCTTCGCGGCGGGCTGGTTGTCGGCGGTGTAGGCGACGTAGAAGAACGACGCTTCGGGCGCGCCCGTCTGCGGATTGCGGGCGACGAGGTGACCGGCGCTGGCCGTGTAGCGGATGGTCTGGCCGTTCAGCGTGATCTGGTGATGGGTGACGGCGGCCTTTTCGACCGCGGCGGATGCGTCGAGCGACGCGCTCGCGCTGGACGAATAGCTGTTCGGATCGTTGTACGGCTGGTCCGTCTGGGCGGCGGGATCGGCCGAACTGGCGGCGCCTGCTGCGGCCGACGAAGTCACGTCGTCGTTGCAGGCCGTCAGAATCAGCGAAGAGAACACGACCCCCAACAACAGCTTCGCTTTGCTCGCTGGCATCGTTGCTTTCCTTCTCTCGAATGTTTTTTGTGTCGAGCAGCCCGGTAAGCCGCCCCCCGCCTCGCTTGCGGCCGATGAGCCGAGGCGCTGGCCAATATACGCGAGCGTTCCGGCTTTGAAAAATTTGGAAATATTCGACCGAAGTTCGGTGCAGCGCACACCTTTCATCAACGCTTCGATTACCGAACTATCCGGTTTCGCACAGCTTTCAACGGCGTTCGCGCTGCGGACAAACTAGGAGAGGCGCACGGATTGCGTGCGACGCCCGCAACGAACGTCGCGGTGCGGAGGAGATTGCTCGGAAAGGCGAAATAGACGGATTCGTCTAACGGATTGCGCCCGGCCTACCGGCGGCCTGCTTGCGCTGCGCCGCAGCATCGGCGCCTGAGCGGCATGAGCGGCGCTGCGGCAGCGCGAGCGCGCCGCTTACTGCGATTGCGGCAGCTCGGCCGCGCCCATGCGGCGCGCGATGACGGCCGCGCGCTGCGCCTGATAGGCCGAGCCGCGATGCGCGTCGAACCAGCGCGGCTTCGGCAGCATCACCGCGAGGCGCGCCGACTGCCACGCGCCGAGCCGGCTCGCGGGAATCCGGTAGTAGTAACGGGCGGCGGCCTCGGCGCCGTAGACGCCGCGACCCCATTCGACCGAATTCAGATAGATCTCGAAGATGCGCTCCTTGTCGAGCACCGTTTCGAGCATCCACGTGATGATCAGCTCCTGCCCCTTGCGGATGTAGCTCTTCTCGCGCGACAGGAACAGATTGCGCGCGAGCTGCTGCGTGATCGTCGAGCCGCCGGCGACGATGTGGCCGCGCGCCTTGTTCTTCTCCCACGCCTGCAGGATCGCGTCGACGTCGTAACCGTTGTTGGTCGCAAAGGTCGCGTCCTCCGATGCGATCAGCGCGCGCTTCAGGTTGCGCGAGATCTGGTCGTACGGCACCCATTGATGCTGGATCTGCGCAGGCGGCTTGTCGTGCGACAGCCACCATGCGTCGGTGCGCATGAACGCGGTCGAACCGGGGTTGATGAACGACCACAGCGCGATCTGCACCAGATAGAACAGCTGCGTCGCGAGCCACGCGCCGGCGAATACCGAGCCCGCATAGACGATCCAGCGGGCCAGGCCCACCGTGCGCGTGCGCTGCGTACCGCTTGCCGCCACCATCTGCCGCGCCCCGTTCAGCCCGCCGCGAGCGCCTGGCGCAGCGCGGCCAGCACCGGCGCGCCGTCCGGCCGCACGCCGCGCCAGATGTAGAACGATTCGGCGGCCTGCTCGACCAGCATCCCGAGCCCGTCGGCCGTGCGCGCGCCGAGCGACGCCGCGTGCTGCATGAACACCGTCGGCTGCGCGCCGTACATCATGTCGTACGCGAGCGTGTGCGGCCCGAACGCGGCCGGGTCGCACGCCGGCAGCGCCGCGTCGAGGCTGCCGGCCGTCGCGTTGACGATCACGTCGTACGGTTCGGCGCGCACGACGTCCGGGCCGCCGCCCGACAGCACGCAGCCCGCGTCGTGCGCGGCCTGCGCGAACTGCCCGACCAGCGCCTCGGCCTTGCTCGCGGTGCGATTGACGATCGTGATCGACAGCGGCGCGCGCTCGAGCAGCGGCAGCACGACGCCGCGCGCGGCGCCGCCGGCGCCCAGCAGCAGGATGCGCGCGCCGGCGAGCGACACGCCAAGATTCGACTCGATGTCGCGCACGAGGCCGACGCCGTCGGTGTTGTCGCCGAAAATCCGGCCGTCGGCATCGATGCGCAGCGTGTTCACGGCGCCCGCGGCTGCCGCGCGCGGCGACAGCGTGTCGGCGAGCGCATGCGCGTCGAGCTTGAACGGCACCGTCACGTTCGCGCCGCGGCCGCCTTCGGCGACGAAGGCGCGCACCGCCGCCTCGAAGCCGTCGACCGGCGCGAGCCGGTGTTCGTAGACGAGCGCCTGGCCCGTCTGCGCGGCGAACTGCGCGTGGATGAACGGCGACTTGCTGTGCGCCACCGGGTTGCCGAACACCACGTAGCGGTCTGCCCCGCTCGTCGACGCCGTCGCGCTCATGATGCGCGTCCCGGGGCGCTTTCCGGCTCGCTTTCGTGCTCGCCGCCGGTTGCGGCGTCGCCGCCTTCGGCCACGGCGCCGTCCGATTCGGCCAGCGCCTCGGCTTCCGATTCCGCCGACGCATCCTGCGCGTCGACCAGCGTGTCGTCGCCGCCTTCGCCTTCGGCGTCGTCTTCTTCGTCGGCCCCATCGCCGCTCGTCACGGTCGGCGCGTCGAGCACGCTCAGCGGCCGCACCGACGCCTCGATCGTCAGCTCGTCGAGCGACATCACCTCGAGCAGCACGCGCGTGCCGCGCGCATGCACGCCCAGCCCCGGCACGTGCAGCAGCAGCGGAATTTCCTCGAGGCGCACGAGATCGCCCTTCACGACGCTCGCGACTACCTGCTTCTTCTGCTCCTGCGCGAGCCAGCGCAGGCACCAGAAGTATTCCATCCGGCGCTGGTAGTCGGCGTAGGCGCTATAGGTGTCGTCGAAGCCCTGCACGACCGCGTACAGGTCGGCGTCCTTCGGCTTGAACGGCGCGGCGAGCTTCGCGGTGACGCCGTGCTGCACGCAGGCGAGCAGCTGCCACTGGTTCACGAGGTCGACGTAGCGGCGCAGCGGCGACGTGCTCCACGCATACTGCGCGACGCCGAGCCCTTCGTGCGGCGCGGCCGTCGTCTGCATCCGCGTGCGCTTCGGGCCCGGCGCGCCGAAGCCGCGCTGCGAGCGGTAGATGCCCGGCACCGTGTGATCGTGCAGGAACGCGCCCCAGGTCGAGTTCGCGAGGATCGCCAGCTCCGACACGATCAGGTCGAGCGGCGAGCCGCGGCGGCGCGGCGTGATCGTCACGTGCTCGCCTTCGACGTAGAAGTTGTAGTCGGTATTGCGCTGCACCTCGCGCTTCAGGCCGTAGCCCGCGCGCGCGACCTGGCGCTTCTCGAACAGCGCCTGCGCGAGCGGCCACAGCACCGCGATGTCGTCCTTGTGCGGGTAATCGCCGGTGCCGGCCGCGAGCGTTTCTTCGTTGACCAGCTCGTCGAGCGTGTTGTGGCGCAGGTTGTTCTTCACGTACACGAGCTCGGCGCGCGTCTCGTTCGCGACGATCTCCTGCGTGTCGCGATCGACGATGATGTACAACGACAGCGCCGGGCGGTAGTCGCCCTCCTTCAGCGTGAAGACGTCGACCACGTCGTCCGGCAGCATCGTGATCTTGTCGCCCGGCATGTAGACCGTCGACAGACGCGCGCGCGCGATCGCGTCGACCGCGTCGCCGCGCACGATGCCCAGCGCCGGCGCCGCGATGTGCACGCCGATCCGCACGCGACCGTCGGCCAGATGCTCGACCGAGAACGCGTCGTCGATTTCGGTCGTCGTGATGTCGTCGATCGAGAACGCGTTGACGTCCGCGCGCGGCAGGTCGTCCGGCAGCGGGCCGACCGCGACGGGCGGAAAGCCCGTGCCGTGCGGGAAGAACTCGGCGAGAAAGCGCGCCTCGTGCAGCGCGCGGGCGGACTCGATGCCGCCGCAGTCGAGCATCAGCCGCGCGGGCGACACGCCGCGCGCCCCGGCCGCCGCCTCGAGCGCCTTGTATTCGATCGAATTCTTGTCCGGTCGCGTCAGCAGCGCGAGCACCTTGCCGGCGAACGCTTGCGGCAGCTTGCCTTCCTTCAGCTCCTCTTCGTACTGCGCCTGCACCAGCGCCTGCTGGCGCTTGCGCTCGAGCGACGCGAGCGCCATCTTCAGCTGCTCTTCCGGCGCGCGCTGATATTGGCCGCGGCCCTTGCGGCGGAAGTACACGGGCGAGCCGTGCAGCCGCAGCACCAGCGCCGCGCGCTCGACCGGGCCGTAGCCCGCGCCGAAGTATTCGGCGGCCAGCGTCGTATAGGCGAATTCCTCCGCCGGCGCGCATTCCCACAGGAAGTCGAGGTCGATCTGCTGCGCAGCCGTGTCGGCTTCCTGCATCAGCTCGCTCGCGGCCGGCTTCTCGAACTCGATCAGCACGTCCTTTGCGCGCACCTTCGCGCGCCGCCCGCCGGGCAACTCGACCTGAAACGCGTCGCCCTGGCGCGACAGCACGTTGCCCGCCTTGAAACTGCCCGATTCCTCGAAGAAAACGTTCACTCAGTACTCTCGTTCAGACTGCCGGGCGCCGCATCGGCGGCGCCGGATGATGATGGAAATTCGATCGGCATGACGCCGGATTCAAGACGTTTTTTGATCGCAAAAGGCGAGAACGTCGTCGACGTAGTCGGCAAATTCGCTGATCCCGTGATCGCTGCCTTCGATCACGCGGGTTTTCGCGCCCGGGTAATGGGCGAGCATCTCGCGGTAGTCGAGCACTTCGTCGCCGGTCGCCGCGAACAGATAGTAGCGTTCGGGCCGCGAAATCGCCGGCACGCGCAGCGCGTCGAGCTCCTGCAGATGGCGGCGCTCGACGACGATCGACCCGCCGCCGTGCCACAACGGCTGCTCGCCGAGATACTGTTCGAGATCGCGTTGCGGGACGATCGCCGGGTTCAGCAGCACCGCCTTCCAGCCGTGGCATTCGGCGAGCCAGGTCGCGTAGTAGCCGCCGAGCGAGCTGCCGATCACCGTCACGTCCTGCGCGCCGGCCACCGCGGCCTCGGCGACAGCGATCGCCTCGAGCGGCGACACCGCCAGCGACGGACAGCGCCACTCCGCCGTGCGGCCCAGCGCCGCCATGCGCGCGGCCAGCAGCCGCGACTTCTGCGACTCCGGCGACGAGCGGAAGCCGTGCAGGTACAGGATCACGCGCGGCTCCCGAGCGCGTCGAGCAGCTGCTGGTGCACGCCGCCGAAGCCGCCGTTGCTCATCACCAGCACGTGGTCGCCCGGGCGGGCGGCGACGACGACGGCCTTCACCAACAGATGCAGGTCGTCGAACGCGTGCGCCTTCGCACCGAGCGGCGCCAGTGCGTCGCCGAGGTTCCAGCCGAGCGCGTCGCGCCCGCTCGGCGCGCCGTAGCCGAACACGAGGTCGGCATCGGCGAGGCTGGCCGGCAGCTGCGCCTTCATCACGCCGAGCTTCATCGTGTTCGAACGCGGCTCCAGCACCGCGAGGATGCGGGAATGTTCGCGGCCGATGCGCGCACGAAGGCCGGCGATCGTGGTTTCGATCGCGGTCGGATGGTGCGCAAAGTCGTCGTAGACGGTCACGCCGTCGACGCTGCCGCGCACTTCCATGCGCCGCTTCACGTTACGGAACGATGCGAGCGAGGCGGCCGCCTGCGCGGGCGGCACGCCGACATGGCGCGCGGCCGCGATCGCGGCCAGCGCGTTCATCCGGTTGTGATCGCCCTGCACCTGCCACGCGACTTCGCCGACGCGCTGGGCCTGCGAATACACCGCGAAGCGCTCGTCCACCGGCACGCCGTCCTCGGCCGGCAGCGCCTGCCAGCCGCCGTCGACGCCGAAACGCTCGACTTCGCTCCAGCAGCCGCGCGCCAGCACGCGCTCCAGCGCGTCGGAACGGCCGTTCGTGACGATCCGGCCGACCCGCGGCACCGTGCGCACTAGGTGGTGGAATTGCGTTTCGATCGCGGCGAGATCCGGGAAGATGTCGGCGTGATCGTATTCGAGATTGTTCAGCACGGCCGTGCGCGGCCGGTAGTGGACGAACTTCGAGCGCTTGTCGAAGAACGCCGTATCGTATTCGTCGGCTTCGATCACGAAGAAGCTCGAATCGGTCAGCCGCGCCGATACGCCGAAGTTCAGCGGCACGCCGCCGATCAGGAAGCCCGGATTCAGGCCGGCGTCTTCCAGCAGCCACGCGAGCATCGACGAGGTGGTCGTCTTGCCGTGCGTGCCCGCGACCGCGAGCACCCATTTGCCGGCCAGCACGTGTTCGCCGAGCCATTGCGGGCCGGACACGTAAGGCAGGCCGCGATCGAGGATCGCCTCCATCAGCGGGTTGCCGCGCGTGACGACGTTGCCGATCACGAACAGGTCGGGTTTCAGGTCGATCTGCTCGGCGCCGTAGCCTTCGATCAGCGTGATGCCCTGCGCCTCGAGCTGCGTGCTCATCGGCGGATAGACGCCCGCGTCGCAACCCGTCACCGTGTGGCCCGCCTCGCGCGCGAGCACGGCGAGACCGCCCATGAAGGTGCCGCAGATGCCAAGAATGTGGATGTGCATAGATGAATGCTTTCGCGCCGCCGGGCGCCGTCGATTCGGAAAGGGACGTGTGCGGCATGCCGAACGCGCCGTCCGGGCCAGCGCTTTCGCCGCGCCACAAAGATCGTCATTGTAACTGACGGCCCGGGCCGAACGACGGCGCGCGAGGCCGTCCGGCGCGGCGGGCGGCACGCAGCCGCACCGCGGTCTGCCGCGGCGGCGATCGAGTATGATTGCCGGATCATGTCTCGCAAACCTCTTGTCGATCCGCGGCGTGCCCGCGAGGAAATCGCCCAGTCCGCCGCCCGCCTGATCGCGGAGGACGGCCTCGATTACGCCAGCGCGAAGCGCAAGGCCGCCCGCCAGCTGTTCGGCGATACGCGCGTTGCGGGCGAATGGCTGCCCGATAACGACCTGATCGAAGAAGAACTGCGCGAATACATCGCGTTGTTCCAGAGCGATACGCAGCCCGACGAGCTCCGCCGGCTGCGCGAAGCGGCGCTCGACTGGATGCGCCGGCTCGCCGAATTCAATCCGTACGTGACGGGCGCGGTGCTGAACGGCACCGCGAACGCGCATTCGGACATCCATTTGCAGATATTCACCGACAACCCGAAGGACGTCGCCATCTACCTGCTGAACCAGAACGTTCAGTACGACGTGTCCGAGACCCGGCATTTCGCCGGTCGCGCCGACGTCGAGACGCTCAGCTTCCTGTGGCGCCCGCGGCGCGACATGGACGCCATCGGCGTGCACGTCGCGCTCTATGCGAGCGACGATCTGCGCGGCGCGGTCAAGGCCGACGCGCGCGGGCGCGTCGCGCGGGCCGACGCCGCCGCGTTGCGCGCGCTGCTCGAAGCCGGCGACGCGCCTTCCGAACCGGAATGATTCCACGATGATGATGAAACGCATGTTGGCGGTGGCGCTCGTCGCGGCCGCGGCGATCGGCGGCGGGCTCGCCGCCGGCCATTGGTTCCGCGGCGGCAGCGCCGACGACGGTGTGGCGGCCGCCACATCGGGCTCATCGGCCGCGCCGGCTCCGTCCGGCAGCCCGGTCGAGCAGCTGTGGGCCGCGGCGCTCACCGATGTGGACGGCAAGCCGGCGACGCTCGCGTCGTTCAAGGGCCAGAAGGTCGTGGTGAATTTCTGGGCATCGTGGTGCGGCCCGTGCGTCCAGGAGATGCCGGAACTCGTCGCGCTGTCGCATCAATATAAGGAGAAGGGCATCCGCTTCATCGGAATCGGCGTCGACTCCGACCAGAACGTGAAGAACTTCCTGCAGAAGGTGAAGGTCGACTATCCGGTATTCGTCAGCGGATATGCGGGTGCCGATCTGGCGCGTAATTTCGGCAATACGGCCGGTGCGCTGCCGTTCACGGTGGTCATCGACCAAACGGGCAAGATCCGCGAAACAAAATTGGGGCAAATCCAGCCCGCCGAGCTCAAAAAGACCCTCGACGCGTTGTGACATGCGCGAATGGGCGCCCGCACGTTCGCGGTGTTTTGCAGGTCGATCGCCGCAGTTTCACCGGAATTCGCGAATACTTCGCTTAGCTCCCGGTAATTCTTGCAGGCCCGGCGCCGTTGGCCGTTCGGCAAAACTAGACAAATTTCTCTAAATAGCGCTAAAGTTCGCGCAATTCCGCAGAAATAGAAGCGACCATGACACGATTGCTGGTGCTGCACGGCCCCAACCTGAACCTTCTCGGCACCCGGGAACCGGAGGTGTACGGCCGCGTCACGCTCGCGCAGATCGATCAGGCGCTTGCCGCGCGGGCGCAGGCTGCCGGCGCCGAACTGTCGTCGTTCCAGAGCAACCACGAAGGCGCGCTCGTCGACCGCATCCAGGCCGCGCGGGAGGAACAGACCGATTTCATCCTGATCAATCCGGCCGCGTACACGCATACGAGCGTCGCGATCCGGGACGCGATCGCCGGCGTTGGCATCCCGTTCGTCGAAATTCATTTGTCGAACGTGCACCGCCGCGAAGCGTTCAGGCACCACTCCTACTTTTCCGACCAGGCCGAAGGCGTGATCTGCGGGCTCGGCTGGAAAGGTTATCTGTACGCGCTCGAATACGCGCTCGACAAGCTGCAAGGCGCGTCGCGCGGCTGATTTCGCGATCTAGATTCAGCGCCGGTCTGACCGGCGCTTTCACGTATTGAAAGGGGAACTCCCGATGGATCTTCGTAAGCTGAAAACTCTGATCGACCTCGTCTCCGAATCCGGCATCTCCGAGCTGGAAGTGACGGAAGGCGAAGGCAAGGTGCGTATCGTCAAGAACGCGCCGCCGGTCTATGTCCAGCCGACGGGCGGATTTGCCCCGCAGGTCAGCGCCCCGGCCCCGTCGGTCGCGCTGCCGGCCGAAGGTGCGGCAGCCGCACCGGCCGCAGGCGCCGCGGCGCCCGCCGTGCCGCAAGGCCACGTCGTGACGTCGCCGATGGTCGGTACGTTCTATCGCGCGCCGTCGCCGGGCGCGGATCCGTTCGCGCAGGTCGGCGACACGGTCAAGGAAGGCCAGACGCTGTGCATCATCGAAGCGATGAAGCTGCTGAACGAGATCGAGTCGGACAAGGCCGGCGTGATCAAGGAAATCCTCGTCGAGAACGGCCAGGCCGTCGAATACGGCCAGCCGCTTTTCGTGATCGGCTAAGCCCGCCGCGCGGCCGTCCGGCCGCGCGCCGCCGATGCTCTCCAGGCGCCGTTCGCGCGCCCCTCGAAGAGACGAATACTCGCTATGTTTGAAAAAATCCTCATTGCCAACCGCGGTGAAATCGCGCTGCGCATTCAGCGCGCGTGCCGCGAACTCGGCGTCAAGACGGTGGTCGTTTACTCGGAAGCCGACAAGGAAGCCAAGTACGTGCGCCTCGCGGACGAAGCCGTCTGTATCGGCCCGGCCCCGTCGAACCTCAGCTACCTGAACATGCCGGCGCTGATCAGCGCCGCGGAAGTCACCGACGCCGAAGCGATCCACCCCGGCTACGGCTTCCTGTCGGAAAACGCCGATTTCGCCGAACGCGTCGAGCAGTCGGGCTTCACGTTCATCGGCCCGCGCCCGGACACGATCCGCCTGATGGGCGACAAGGTCACCGCGAAGCAGACGATGATCAAGACCGGCGTGCCGTGCGTGCCGGGCTCGGAAGGCGCGTTGCCGGACGATCCGAAGGAGATCGTGAAGATTGCGCGCGCAATCGGCTATCCGGTCATCATCAAGGCGGCCGGCGGCGGCGGCGGACGCGGCATGCGCGTCGTGCACACCGAGGCCGCGCTCGTGAACGCGGTCAACATGACCCGCGAGGAGGCCGGCCGTGCGTTCGGCAACCCGCAGGTGTACATGGAGAAGTTCCTCGAGAACCCGCGCCACATCGAGATCCAGGTGCTGTCGGATGCGCACAAGAACGCGATTTGGCTCGGCGAGCGCGATTGCTCGATGCAGCGCCGTCACCAGAAGGTGATCGAGGAAGCGCCGGCGCCGGGCATTCCGCGCCGCCTGATCGACCGCATCGGCGACCGCTGCGCGGACGCTTGCAAGAAGATGGGCTATCTCGGCGCCGGCACGTTCGAATTCCTGTACGAAAACAACGAGTTCTACTTCATCGAGATGAACACGCGCGTGCAGGTCGAGCATCCGGTATCGGAGCTGATCACCGGCGTCGACATCGTGCAGGAACAGATCCGCATCGCGGCCGGCGAGAAGATGGCGCTGCGCCAGCGCGACGTGCAGTTCCGCGGACATGCGATCGAATGCCGGATCAACGCTGAAGATCCGTTCAAGTTCACGCCGTCGCCGGGCCGCATCACGTCGTGGCATACGCCGGGCGGGCCGGGCGTGCGCGTCGACTCGCATGCGTACAACGGCTATTTCGTGCCGCCGAACTACGACTCGATGATCGGCAAGCTAATCACCTACGGCGCGACGCGCGACCAGGCGATCCGCCGGATGCGGATCGCGCTGTCGGAAATGGTCGTCGAAGGCATCCAGACCAACATCCCGCTGCACCGCGAGTTGATGATCGATTCGAAGTTCGTCGAAGGCGGCACCAGCATCCACTACCTCGAACACCGGCTCGCGCAGAAGCAGCAGGTCGCACCGGAAGAAGCGTAAGCATGAGCTATCGCGAACTCGTCGTCGAACTGGCCCGCGAGCATGCGGAGGCGTTGTCCGACGCACTGCTCGACCTCGGCGCGCTGTCGGTGTCCGTCGAGGACGCCGACGCCGACACGCCCGACGAGCAGCCGCTCTTCGGCGAGCCCGGCCTGGTTCCGGAGCGCACCGCGTGGCAGCACTCGCGCGTGGTCGCGCTGCTGTCGCCCGATCTCGAACCGGCCGTGCTGCTCGCGGCGGCCGCGAACGAGATCGGCATTGCCGATACGCCGAAGTTCGACGTGCGTGAAGTCGAGGAGCAGGACTGGGTGCGGCTCACGCAGTCGCAGTTCGAGCCGATCCCGATCGGCGAACGGATCTGGGTCGTGCCGTCGTGGCACGATGCGCCCGATCCCGATGCGCTGATCCTCGAGCTCGATCCGGGCCTCGCGTTCGGCACCGGCAGCCACCCGACTACGCGCCTGTGCATGGAATGGCTCGAGCAGACGGTGAAGCCCGGCCAGTCGGTGCTCGACTACGGTTGCGGCTCGGGCATCCTCGCGATCCTCGCGCGCAAGTGCGGCGCGGACCCGGTGATCGGCATCGACATCGATCCGCAGGCGGTCGAATCGGCGCGGCAGAACAGCGAACGCAACCATGCGGACGTCACGTACGGGCTGCCCGACGCGTGCCCGGACGGCGAGTTCGACATCGTCGTCGCGAACATTCTGTCGAACCCGTTGAAGCTGATGGCGTCGATGCTGGCGTCGAAGGTGAAGCCGGGCGGCCGCATCGCGCTGTCGGGCGTGCTCGCGCGCCAGGCGGACGAAGTCGCGGCGGTGTACGCGCGCTACGTCGACATCTCGGTATGGCGCGAGCACGAAGGTTGGGTTTGCCTCGCCGGAACGCGGCGGGAAAGCCATTAGAATAGCGCTGTCCTTCACTCTGGCCAGCAGGCCGCCCGGCTCGACATGCTTCTTGCGACGCGCTGCCCTCATTGCGAAACCGTCTTCCGGCTGCAGCAGGAGCAACTGACGCTGCATGACGGGCTGGTGCGCTGCGGACACTGCCGGCAGGTGTTCGACGCGACGCGCTCGCTCGTTCCCGAGCCGACGGTGAGGGAAGCGGCGGGTGGAACGGCTTCGGTTGGAACGAGTCCGGTTGAAGCGGCTCCGGGTGAAGCAACACCGATCGAAGCAACGCCGGTTGAGGCAGCGCCGGCCGAATCAGCGCAGGTTGAAGCAACACCGGTCGAATCAGCTCCGATTGAAGCAGCGCCGGCCGAAGCAGCACCGGTCGAAGCGGCGCCGATTGAAGCAGCGCCAGTCGAATCAGCGCAGGTTGAAGCGGCACCGATTGAAGCGGTGCCCGTCGAATCAGCTCCGGTTGGAGCAACGCCGGTCGATACGGCCCCGCTCGAAGCACCGCAGTCCGCATCAACGCCAGCCGCGTCGGCACCGGTCGACTCGGCTCCGCCCGAACCAACGCCCACCGCACCAGCGCTGGACGAAGCAACACCGGCCGACGCCGTCAGCGACACGCCCTCCCCGACCTCACCGGCGCGGCTCTTCACCGCCGACCTGCCGGCGCACGCGGCGACGGATGGCAACTTCAGGCCTGCGGGCTGGGACATGTGGGCGCCGTGGCTCGACGCCGGCGTCGATCCGTCGCTGCTGCACAACGCGCACACCATTCGCGCCGAACCGCTCGTGCCGGTGACGCGGCAAGAAACCACGGACGCCGGCACCGTTCGCCAGACCGGCACGCCCGCGCCGATTTCGACGGATGCTGCCGAACGCCGCGTCGTCGAAGCGGCCGCATGGCCGGCCGAACCGGCTGCGGCACCGCACGACACCGACGCGTCTACCCTGCCAGCCGCAGAAACCGACCCACGCGAACCGCGCTTCATCGCACCTGCGCAATCGATCGAGCAAGCGGGCGCCGATCCCGTCGACCCGACCGCGCCCGCAAACGCAAACGCGGACGCGCACACGCACACGCACTTTCCGGAACCCGACGACGTTCCCCGCGAACCGCGGTTCGCCTTTACGCCGGCGCCGTCCGACGCAGCGCCCGACGCCAGCCACGCTGCCGAGCGTGGCGTCGCGGCCGCGGGCGAACCTGCAAACGCGCCCGACGACGCCCAATCGGCGGCAAAGCCACCCGCCCAACCGGCCGTCCCGTTCCCCGCCGCACTCACCGAAGACGACCGCCCCCACTTCGAGGTGACGCGCGAGACCCGCGCGCCGCAACGACGCGGCATGCTCGCCGGTTTTTTCGGCGGCGTCGTCGCGGCCACGCTCGGCGTGCTGCTGTTCGCGCAGCTGGCGTGGTGGCAGCGCGAATCCGTGATGATCTACTGGCCGGTCACGCAGAGCTGGTACCGTCAGGCGTGCGCGCCGCTCGGCTGCAAGGTCACGCCGCCGCGCGCGATCGACGGGCTGCGGCTCAACGCGACCGACCTGCGCCAGCTCGACGGGCCGCGCGTGCTCGAGCTGAAGGCGCCGCTGACGAACCGCTATCGCGTCGCGCTCGCGTACCCGTCGCTCGAGCTGACGCTGCTCGACGACACCAATCACGTCACCGTGCGCCGCGTGCTCGCGCCGCGCGACTACGTCCGCCCGGGCACGCCGATCGACGCAGGGCTACCGCCCGGCACGACGCAGACGATGGTCGTGCGGCTCGACACGAACGGCGCGAGCGCATCGAATTTCCGCGTCCAGATCTTCTATCCGTGACGCATCGCGCGCGCGCATGCGCGCCGTCTCAACCCGCGCGCCGCACCGGCGCGCTATTTCGGAGCACGAACATGAGCAAAGTTACGCTGGGTGGCAACCCGATCGATATCGCCGGCACGTTCCCGGTCGTCGGCTCGCAAGCCCCCGACTTCAAGCTGGTCGGCAAGGACCTCGCCGATCTGACGCTCGCCAGCTTCGCCGGCAAGCGCAAGGTGCTGAACATCGTGCCGAGCCTCGACACGCCGACCTGCGCGACGTCGACGCGCAAGTTCAACGAAGCCGCGTCGTCGCTCGACAACACGGTCGTGATCGTCGTGTCCGGCGACCTGCCGTTCGCGGCCACGCGCTTCTGCACGACCGAAGGCCTCGCGAACGTCGTGACGGCGTCCACCTTCCGCGGCGGCCGCGCGTTCGCGAACGCGTACGGCGTCGACGTCACGAGCGGCCCGCTGAACGGCCTGACGGCCCGCGCGGTCGTCGTGCTCGACGCGCAGGACAAGGTGATCCACGCGCAACTCGTCGGCGAAATCAAGGACGAGCCGAACTACGACGCAGCACTCGCCGCACTGAAGTAATCCGCAGCCGCCCGGCCGCCGCGCGCAGCCCGACGGGCTCGCCGCGGCCGCCGGGCCGGCCGCTTTCCCTTTGCCCTCTACAGGAACCCACGCCTTGACTACGCTGATTTGCGGCTCGCTCGCCTACGACAACATCATGACCTTCGAAGGTCGGTTCCGCGAGCACATCCTGCCCGACCAGGTTCACCTGCTGAACGTGAGCTTCCTCGTGCCGACGATGCGTCGCGAATTCGGCGGTTGCGCGGGGAACATCGCGTACGCGCTGCACCTGCTCGGCGGCGACGCACGCATCATGGCGACGGTCGGCGCCAACGACGCGGACCGCTATCTCGAGCGTCTCGACAGCCTCGGCCTGTCCAAAGCCAACGTGCGGGTCGTGCCCGACGCGCACACCGCGCAGGCCATGATCACGACCGATCTGGAGAACAATCAGATCACCGCATTCCACCCCGGCGCGATGATGGAATCGCATCTGAACCGTGCGGACGAGGTGCCCGGCGTGAAGCTCGGCATCGTCGCGCCCGACGGCTTCGACGGGATGGTCCAGCACGCCGAACAATTCGCCAAGGCCGGCATCCCGTTCATCTTCGATCCGGGTCAGGGCCTGCCGCTGTTCGACGGTGCGACGCTGCGCCGCATCATTGAACTCGCGACCTTCGTCGCGGTCAACGACTACGAGGGCAAGCTCGTCAGTGACAAGACGGGGTGGTCCGAGAAGGAAATCGCCAGCCGGGTTCAAGCATTGATCGTCACGCGGGGCGAACACGGCGCTACCATTCTTCACAAGAACGGCGAAGAACAGATTCCGGTCGTGCAGGCAGAGCGGATCGTCGATCCGACCGGTTGCGGCGACGCCTTCCGTGGCGGCCTGCTGTACGGCATCGAGAACGGTCTGGACTGGGCAACCACCGGCCGCCTCGCGAGCCTGATGGGCTCGATCAAGATCGCCCATCAGGGCCCCCAGACTTACGCACTGACGCGCGCCGATGTCGACGCGCGCTTCGAGGCCGCCTTCGGTTACAGTCTCAAATAAATACTGTTGGAGAGCAAAGATGTTGACGAAGAAAACCCTCACGCTCGCGGCGATGCTGACGGCCACCCTGACTCTCGCGGGCTGCTTCACCGCGCCCGGTTCGGCCGACGTCTATAGCGTCGGCCAGGCGCAGCGCGAACAGACGGTTCGCATGGGCACGGTCGAAAGCGTGCGTGCGGTGCGCATCCAGTCGGACGGCGGCGGCAGCGCGATCGGCACGCTCGGCGGCGGCGCACTCGGCGCGGTCGCGGGCAGCGCGATCGGCGGCGGCAAGGGCTCGATCCTGACGGCGATCGCAGGCGGCCTGGTCGGCGCGGTGGCGGGCAACGCGGTCGGCGAAAACCTCAGTACCGCGAACGGCGTCGAAATCACCGTTCGCCTCGACAACGGCGACCTGCGCTCGATCACGCAAGCAGCCAGCGGCGAAGTCTTCCGCGCAGGCGAGCGCGTACGACTGCTGTCGAGCGGCGGCGTCACGCGCGTCACGCACTAACGAGCATCCTCAGCACGCGGCGCAAGCCGCGGTCGAACGCATGTGCGAAGTCGCACATGCGTTTTTTTTCGTCCACGCTCCGCGCATCACGTCCATGCCCGGCCGCGTACGGGCGAAAAAAATCCCGCCATCCAGGCCAGATGGCGGGACCGATTGAGTAGCGCTACTCAACCCGCGGACACCACATGAGTGTCCGGGTGATGCTGGTCAGCCGCGATTACGGACGGCTGCCCGTCGGGAACGGCCATGCCGCTGCCGGGTTGAGCGCCGTCTTCACGCCCGATGCCGGCGCAACCGATGCGGTCGACGCGGTGGTTGCCGGCGCGGCCTTCTTCACGACGGCCTTCTTCGGAGCAGCGGCCTTCTTCGCCGGAGCAGCAGCCTTCGGTGCGGCGGCAGCCTTCGGCGCAGCGGCCTTAGGTGCAGCAGCCTTCGGTGCGGCAGCCTTCTTCGCAGGCGCAGCCTTCTTGGCCGGCGCTGCCTTCTTCGCAGCAGCCTTCTTCGCCGGTGCGGCCTTCTTCGCTGCAGCCTTCTTGGCCGGTGCTGCCTTCTTTGCAGCAGCCTTCTTCGCCGGTGCGGCCTTCTTCGCAGCAACCTTCTTCACTGCGACCTTCTTGGCTGCAACCTTCTTCGCAGCGGCCTTCTTCGCCGGTGCTGCCTTCTTCGCAGCAACCTTCTTCACCGCGACCTTCTTGGCTGCAACCTTCTTCGCAGCGGCCTTCTTCGCCGGTGCTGCCTTCTTCGCTGCAGCCTTCTTCGCCGGCGCTGCCTTCTTCGCTGCAACCTTCTTCACCGCGACCTTCTTCGCAGCGACCTTCTTCACTGCAGCGGCCTTCTTTGCCGGCGCAGCTGCCTTCTTCGCAACGGTCTTCTTAGCAGCAGCCTTCTTGGCAGCCGGTTTCTTCTTGGCAGTAGCCATGTTGTTCTCCTTCAGGTTCAGATGAGAGTCAGTTCAAACTACACCCTTCGTCAAAACCCGCTTCCCGCGGACGCTGTTCAGGACGTGCGCTTCGAAGCGGGCTATTCATCGGCGTACGCGGATACTGCGCGCTTACGCTAATGAATACGGTATGGCGCGCGTGACCCCATGGCCTCGCGCGCCAAATCAAGTCGGTAGCCGGCGCACCCCGCGCCGCTACCCCTAATCGCTTGATCAAGCTGACGGCCACACGGCCGTCCGCTTTTTCCGGAGGGAAGTTTGCCCATCCCACTGAAGGGTTCGCAAAGTGCCGATGATGTCGTTGGGCCGTTAAGGCACCGGGCATGCTTTGCATCAGGCGTTCTTGCTCCTAAACCTTGGGCCGGGGCCGAGAGGCCGCCGGCTACTCCATCATGTGACGGGTTCGCTGCTGCGGGTTATTCCCAGGACAGCGCGCCGCCCGTCTGATACTCGATCACTCGCGTCTCGAAGAAGTTGCGTTCCTTCTTCAGGTCGATCATTTCGCTCATCCACGGGAACGGGTTTTCTTCGTTCGGGTACAGCGGATCGAGGCCGATCTGCTGGCAACGGCGGTTGCTGATGAAGCGCAGATAGCTCTTGAACATCGACGCGTTCAGACCCAGCACGCCGCGCGGCATCGTGTCCTCGGCGTAGCGGTATTCGAGTTCGACTGCATGCTTGAACAGCTCGCGGATCTCCGCACGGAATTCGGCGGTCCACAGATGCGGGTTCTCGAGCTTGATCTGGTTGATCAGGTCGATGCCGAAGTTGCAGTGCATCGACTCGTCGCGCAGGATGTACTGATATTGCTCCGCAGCACCCGTCATCTTGTTCTGGCGGCCGAGCGCGAGGATCTGCGTGAAGCCGACATAGAAGAACAGGCCTTCCATGATGCACGCGAACACGATCAGCGACTTCAGCAGCTTCTGATCCGCTTCGAGCGTGCCGGTCTTGAAGGCCGGGTCGGTCAGCGTATGGATGAACGGAATCAGGAACTCGTCCTTCGCGCGGATCGACGCGACCTCGTGGTACGCGTTGAAGATCTCGCCTTCATCGAGGCCGAGCGATTCGACGATGTATTGATACGCGTGCGTGTGGATCGCCTCTTCGAACGCCTGGCGCAGCAGGAACTGCCGGCACTCGGGCGCCGTGATGTGGCGGTACGTGCCGAGCACGATGTTGTTCGCAGCGAGCGAATCGGCGGTCACGAAGAAGCCGAGGTTGCGCTTGACGATGCGGCGCTCGTCCTCGGTCAGACCGTTCGGATCCTTCCACAGTGCGATGTCGCGGGACATGTTGATTTCCTGCGGCATCCAGTGGTTCGCGCAACCGGCCAGATACTTTTCCCACGCCCACTTGTACTTGAACGGCACCAGCTGATTGACGTCAGTCTGGCCGTTGATGATGCGCTTGTCCGCAACGTTGACCCGCGCTTCCGAACCGCCGGCGGGAACAGCCGGTGCTTGCGGCGGCACCGCAAGATCGCCTTCGAAAATGTCACGGACCTGATGGGCGGCAGGCGTTGCAGCCTGCAGTCCGACGGCCATCCCTGCGGAGGTGCGCATCGCGTTTTGCTGCGCTCCGCTCGCGGGGGTTACGGCAGTCTTCTCGTCATCCCAGTTGAGCATAAATTGTCACCATCAATTTAGAACGGTTTGTACCATCTTTTCCTGAGCGATAAAAGGGTTCGCTCACGAAAAATCCTTTTTTCGATTCGCGTTGCGACCTCGATACAACACTTTGAGCAACGCATCGTCGTTCATGCAGAGTGCGACGCGTATCGCGCATGTATCGCGAGGTGCGCTCGACGCATCGAACGCTGATCGAAACGCGACGTCGTCGGGGATGTTTCGATCGCTTGTCGCTGCCTGCAACGCATGTGCCGCGTTGCAGATTCCTTATCATTTTTTTAGTAGAGAGCGACGCACACTTCAACCTCGATCGGCTGTCGTGCGCGTCGCCCGAACTGCTTCAACTCATGCGCGCCGCGTTACTGGCAAGCTTCGCATTCGTCGAAGCCGGGGTCGCCCGGACGCATCGTGCACACCGGGCCGTCTGCTTCGACCGGCGCGAGCGCTGCTGCGTTGAGCCCACCCGACGACACGTCGCCGCCCGCCGCACCGAAGCCGCCCGCTGCGCCTTGCGCGCCGCCGCTGCTCGAGCCGCCGCTCGTCGGCACCGCGTTGAGCGCGCCGTGCGCGACCGTCGACTTCTCGACGTGCGTGGCTGCCATCGTGCGCAGGTAGTAGGTCGTCTTCAGACCACGCAGCCATGCGAGCTTGTAGACCTCGTCGAGCTTCTTGCCCGACGCGCCGCCCATGTAGATGTTCAGCGACTGCGCCTGGTCGATCCACTTCTGGCGACGCGATGCCGCTTCGACGAGCCACGTCGGATCCACTTCGAAGGCGGTCGCGTAGATCGCGCGCAGGTCGGCCGGGATGCGGTCGATGCGCGACAGCATGCCGTCGAAGTACTTCAGGTCGGCGACCATCACTTCGTCCCACAGGCCGCGCTCCTTCAGGTCGCGCACGAGGTACTCGTTCACCACCGTGAATTCGCCCGACAGGTTCGACTTCACGTAGAGGTTCTGGAAGGTCGGCTCGATGCAAGCCGACACGCCGATGATGTTCGAGATCGTCGCCGTCGGCGCGATCGCGACGCAGTTCGAGTTGCGCATGCCGTGCGCCGCGATACGCGAACGCAGCGTCGACCAGTCGAGCGACTCCGACGTGTCGACTTCGACGTAGCCGCCGCGCGCTTCGGCGAGCAGCTTCAGCGTGTCCTGCGGGAGGATGCCGCGATCCCACAGCGAGCCGCGGTAGCTCGAGTAGCGGCCGCGCTCCTCGGCCAGCTCGGTCGACGCGTAGTACGCGTAGTAGCAGACCGCTTCCATCGAACGATCGGCGAACTCGACGGCCGCTTCCGACGCGTACGGCGTGCGCAGCAGATGCAGGCAGTCCTGGAAGCCCATGATGCCCATGCCGACCGGACGGTGCTTCAGGTTCGAGTTACGCGCCTTCGGCACCGCGTAGTAGTTGATGTCGATCACGTTGTCGAGCATGCGCATCGCGACGCTGATCGTGCGCTTGAGCTTGTCGTGGTCGAGCGCGTAGCTGCCGTCGGCCTGCTTCACCAGGTGGGCGACGAGGTTCACCGAGCCGAGGTTGCACACCGCGATTTCGGTGTCGCTCGTGTTCAGCGTGATTTCCGTGCACAGGTTCGACGAGTGGACGACGCCGACGTGCTGCTGCGGCGAGCGCACGTTGCAGGGATCCTTGAACGTGATCCACGGGTGGCCCGTCTCGAACAGCATGCCGAGCATCTTGCGCCACAGCTGCTGCGCCGGAATCTTCTTGAACAGCTTGATCTCGCCGCGCGCGACCTTGTCTTCGTAAGCCGTGTAAGCCTTCTCGAAATCGGCGCCGAACTTGTCGTGCAGGTCCGGGCAGGTCGACGGCGAGAACAGCGTCCAGTCACTGCCTTCCATCACGCGCTTCATGAACAGGTCGGGAATCCAGTTCGCCGTGTTCATGTCGTGGGTGCGGCGACGGTCGTCACCGGTGTTCTTGCGCAGCTCGAGGAATTCCTCGATGTCGAGGTGCCACGATTCGAGGTACGCGCACACCGCGCCCTTGCGCTTGCCGCCCTGGTTGACCGCGACGGCCGTGTCGTTGACGACCTTCAGGAACGGCACCACGCCTTGCGACTTGCCGTTCGTGCCCTTGATATGCGAGCCGAGCGCACGCACGCGGGTCCAGTCGTTGCCGAGGCCGCCGGCGAACTTCGACAGCAGCGCGTTTTCCTTCAGCGCTTCGTAGATGCCGTCGAGGTCGTCCGCGACCGTCGTCAGGTAGCACGACGACAACTGCGAACGGTGCGTGCCCGAGTTGAACAGCGTCGGCGTCGAGCTCATGAAGTCGAAGCTCGACAGCACGTTGTAAAACTCGATCGCGCGCGTTTCGCGGTCGATCTCGTTCAGCGACAGGCCCATCGCGACGCGCATGAAGAATGCCTGCGGCATTTCGATGCGGGTGCCGTCGACGTGCAGGAAGTAGCGGTCGTACAGCGTCTGCAGGCCGAGGTAGCCGAACTGCAGGTCGCGATTCGCGTCCAGCGCTTCGCCGAGACGCTTCAGGTCGAACTGCAGCAGCTTGTCGTCGAGCAGGCCGGCGTCGACGCCGCGCTTCAGGAACTGCGGGAAGTACTCCGCGTAGCGCGCCGACATGTCGGCCTGGACGACTTCCTCGCCGAGGATCTCGCGACGGATCGTGTGCAGCAGGATGCGGGCCGTGACCTGGCTGTACGCCGGATCCTTCTCGATCATCGTGCGCGCAGCGAGGATCGCCGAGTCGTAGACCTGGCTCATCGGCACGCCGTCGTACAGGTTCTTCACCGTCTCGGCGACGATCGGATCAGCGTTTACCGCAGTGCCGAGGCCGTCGCAGGCCGACACGATCAGCGCGCGCAGCGCGTTCATGTCGAGCGGACGCGTGACGCCGTTGTCGACGACGTTGATGCCGGTGTTCGACTCGGCGCCCGCTGCCGCCGCTTCCTCGCCCGCGTGCTGGCGCTCGAGGTGACGCTTCTCGCGATACAGCACGTACGCACGCGCGACGTTGTGCTCGCCGCCGCGCATCAGCGCGAGCTCGACCTGATCCTGGATGTCTTCGATATGGAACGTGCCGCCGTTCGGACGGCTGCGCACCAGCGCACGCACGACGTTGTGCGTGAGCTGCTCGACGAGTTCGCGCACGCGCGCCGATGCCGCGCCCTGCCCGCCATTGACGGCCAGGAAAGCCTTGGTCACCGCGATCGCGATCTTCGAAGGCTCGAACGACACCACGCTGCCATTGCGGCGGATCACCTTGTAGTCGGCGAACGTGGCCTGCGGCGCGAGCGCCTGCGCGCCCTGTTCGGTCCCGCCGAGCGGACGGCTCGAGGCGCTCTCGTACTGGGACGTCGCGTTGTCGGTGGTTTGCATGTGCAAAGCTCCTGGTGTGGGATGGTGCGGAGAGAACCGCGGATTAGAACGAACGCTGCGCAATGCGGTGCGCGAGCGGTAAGAGGCGAGCGATGCGTCGGGAAAGCCGGTTCGGCCGATGCGCGACAACCGAGCCGGTCGTGTGCTTCGTCATGTGTACTCCGCCCCGTCGAAGTTCGCTGCGCTTGATCGCGACGCCCGGACCGCCCGGCCTGGCACGCCGCCCTGAGAACCCTGTCCGCCGGCCTGGCCAGCCGGCCGGTGCCGCTCGGGTTATCCCTGCGGCACACACTATATCTAGTACAGAACTACTCAACAGGCACCAAGTATAGTGGACATTCGAACGACGTCCAAACGGATAATTTGCGCCTGAGGTCTTGACATCACACTCGCGCCGCGCAGGCGCAGACGTGACAAGGCATTGGTCCGGAAAAAAAATTTCGCCGGTTCAAAAACCCTGCGCTCAGTGCTGACGGAAAGGAAAGTATTCGGCGGGAAAGCCGGCATCGCCTGCGAAGCGTTGCCAATCGAAATGCGGGCCGGGGTCGGTTTTGCGGCCGGGCGCGATGTCGGCATGCCCGGCCACCGCAGCGATTGGATAACGCGCGGCCAGCGTGCGCGCGAGCGCGCCGAGCGTCGCATACTGCGCGGCGTCGAACGGCACGTCGTCCGCGCCTTCGAGCTCGATGCCGATCGAAAAGTCGTTGCAGCGCGGGCGGCCAAAGAACTCGGACGCGCCCGCGTGCCACGCGCGCTCGTCGCACGACACGAACTGGACGAGCTCGCCGTCGCGGCGGATCAGGAAGTGCGCCGACACGCGCACGCCGCGCAGGTGACTCTGGTAATAGGGGTGCGCATCGCAATCGAGCCGGTTCAGGAACAGCGCCTCGATTGCGTCGCCGCCGAATTCGCCGGGCGGCAGGCTGATGTTGTGAACGACGAGCAGCGTCGGCACCGCACCCGCCGGCCGCGCCTCGAAGTTCGGCGAGCGCGCATGGCGCGCTTCGCGCACCCAGCCGTCCGCGTCGACCGACAACCGTACTGCGTCGCTCATCGCGCGCCGCTCATCGTGCATCGGTGTCGCTCGCGCGGGCGCGATGGCGCTGCGCATGCTCGGCGCTGCAGAAGTATTCGCCGCCGCCCGCGACCGCATCGCCCTTCGGCGCATGCACGCCGCACTCGGCGCAGCGCACCATCGGCTCGGGCAGCGAGCGCGTGTCGGCGCCCGGGCCTGCCGCGCCGCCACCATAACCGGCGCCGCGGCCGGTGCGCGCGTGCGCGTGATCCTGGGCCTGGCGCAGCTTGCGCGCAAGCCACGAGCCCGCGAAGAAAAGAAGGATCAGGAGGAGAATCTGTCGCATCGGTAACCTGCGTTCAAACCACGGAACGGTGCAGCAGCACCTCGAAAACGAAGCGGCTGCCGACATACGCGAGCAGCAGCGCGCCAAACGACACGAGCACCCAGCGCGCGGCGCCGCGCCCGCGCCATCCGGACGTCTTGTGCGCGACCAGCAGGCCGCCGAACATCAGCCACGACAGCACCGCGAACACGGTCTTGTGGTCGAGCCGCATCGCCCGCGCGTCGATCTGCTCGCTGAACAGAATGCCCGACGCGAGCGTCAGCGTGAGCAGCACGAAGCCGGCGCCGATCAGGCGGAACAGCAGCTTCTCGAGCGTGAGCAGCGGCGGCAGCGTTTCGAGCCAGCTCGCGATCCAGCCGGTCGAGCCGTCGCGCCCGCCGTTGCGCAGCGATTGCAGGCGCCGCTCGACCATCAGCATCAGGATCGCGTGCAGCGCGGCGATCGCGAACAGCCCGTACGCGATGTTGGCGATCAGGAAGTGCAGCTTGAACAGCGGCGCTGCGGCATAAGGCAGCACCCGCACGCCGCCGAACACGAGCGGCAGCAGCGACGCGCCGCAGGCGAGCGGCAGCACCAGCAGGCGCAGGCTGTCGAGCGGGAAGAAGAAGCTCTCGATCCAGTAGATGCCGGCGCCGAGCCAGAACATCGCGGACAGCGCGAACGCGAAGCCGAAGACCATCGCGTCGTGCGGGAAGATCGTCATGTGCAGCAGCACGCCGTGCGCGACGAGCGCGGCAAGCAGCAGCGCGCGGCCGGCGGCGCTCATCCCCGAGGCGGCGGACGCCGGAACCGGCACGGCCGGCACGCTCGCGACGAGCGGCGCACCGGCCTGACGGTGCGTGCGCCAGCCTGCGACGGCCAGGCCGCCGTACAGGAACGCGGTGAGGGCATACAGTACAATATCCATGTTCGAAGTTTACACTAGGCCCCCTCCTCGCGACGGTCCGTTCATCCGGTTTCCGTCGCGCCTTCGGGCCCCCACTGTCCAACGCTCCCCATGCTCGACAATCTCACTCAACGGATGGCGCGCGTCGTCAAGACGCTGCGCGGCGAAGCCCGGCTTACCGAGGCGAACACCCAGGAGATGCTCCGCGAGGTGCGTCTCGCGCTGCTGGAGGCCGACGTCGCGCTGCCCGTCGTCCGCGAATTCATCGCCAAGGTCAAGGAAAAGGCGCTCGGCGAGGAAGTGATCAGCAGCCTGTCGCCGGGGCAGGCGCTCGTCGGCGTGGTCCAGAAGGAACTCACCGCCGTGATCGGCGGCGACTACGAAGGCAAGGCCGCCGAGCTGAACCTCGCCGTCACGCCGCCCGCCGTGATCCTGATGGCCGGCCTGCAAGGCGCCGGCAAGACCACGACCGTCGGCAAGCTCGCGAAGCTGCTGCGCGAGAAGTACAAGAAGAAGGTGCTGACCGTCTCGTGCGACGTCTATCGCCCGGCCGCGATCATGCAGTTGAAAACGGTGAGCGAACAGGTCGGCGCCGATTTCTTCCCGTCGACGCCGGACCAGAAGCCCGTCGACATCGCGCTTGCCGCCGTCGACTGGGCGAAGCGCCACTACCATGACGTGCTGATCGTCGACACGGCCGGCCGTCTCGGTATCGACGAAGCGATGATGCAGGAGATCGCCGCGCTGCACGGCGTGCTGAAGCCGGCCGAAACGCTGTTCGTCGTCGACGCGATGCTCGGCCAGGACGCCGTCAACACCGCGAAGGCGTTCAACGACACGCTGCCGCTCACGGGCGTCGTGCTCACCAAGCTCGACGGCGATTCGCGCGGCGGCGCCGCGCTGTCGGTGCGTCACGTGACCGGCAAGCCGATCAAGTTCGTCGGCGTCGCCGAAAAGCTCGACGGTCTCGAAGTGTTCCACCCGGACCGGATGGCGAACCGGATCCTCGGCATGGGCGACATCCTCGCGCTGGTCGAGGAGGCGCAGCGCGGCGTCGACGTGCAGGCCGCGCAGAAGCTCGCCGACAAGGTGAAGAAAGGCGGCGACTTCGACCTGAACGATTTCCGCGCGCAGATCTCGCAGATGAAGAACATGGGCGGCCTGTCGTCGCTGATGGACAAGCTGCCCGCGCAGTTCCAGCAGGCGGCGGCCGGTGCCGACATGGGCCAGGCCGAGAAGTCGATCCGCCGGATGGAAGGCATCATCAACTCGATGACGCCCGCCGAGCGCGCGAAACCCGAGATCATCAAGGCGACGCGCAAGCGCCGCATTGCGGCCGGTGCCGGCGTGCCGGTGCAGGAAGTCAACCGGATGCTGAACCAGTACGATCAGATGCGCACGATGATGAAGAAGCTGAAGGGCGGCAACATGCACAAGATGATGCGCGGCCTGAAGGGCATGATGCCCGGCATGCGCTGATCGCGCCCGTGGGCCGGCGCGCGGGTTTTTGCCGTAGCGCGCGCCGCCCGTTCTGCTTCATCCTTATTTGTATACCGACTCCGTCCCGCCAGAAGCCATGAACCGCGAAGAAGCCCTCCACATTTTCGACCACTCCGAAGAGATCGTCTCCGCTGACGCCGTCAACGCGTCGATCTCCAGCATGGCCGACGCGATCCGCGCCGAGATCGGCGATGCGTTCCCGCTCGTCCTGTCGGTGATGGGCGGCGCCGCCGTGTTTACCGGGATGCTGCTGCCGCACCTCGATTTCCCGCTGGAGTTCGACTACATCCACCTGACCCGCTACCGCAACACGACGCAGGGCAGCCCGGAGATGCACTGGCGCGTCGCGCCGCGCGAATCGGTGAAGGACCGCATCGTGCTCGTGCTCGACGACATCCTCGACGAAGGCGAGACGATGGCCGCGATCCGCGATCGCATCCTCGAGATGGGCGCGAAGCGCTTCATGTCGGCCGTGCTGTGCGAGAAGACGCTCGCGAAGGCCAAGCCGCTGCACCCGGACTTCTGCGGCTTCGCCGTGCCCGACCGCTACGTGTTCGGCTGCGGGATGGACGCAAAGGGCTATTGGCGCAACCTGCCGACGATCCGCGCGCTGACCGCGAACGTCTGATCGCCCCGTCGTAAAGAAAAAGCGGCGCACCGGGTTCCCGGTGCGCCGCTTTTTTTCGTCGGCACGCGCCGCCGGCGTTACAGCTGATGCACGAAGGCGCGCACGCCGGCCAGCAGCATCTCGACCGAAATCGCGACGAGCACGAGCCCCATCAGCCGCTCGAACGCCGCGACGGTCCGCTCGCCGAGCCACTGCTGGATGCGCTCGGCGAGCACCAGCGTGACCGCACAGACGAGCATCGTGACCGTCAGCGCGCCGACCCATTCGAACATCTTGCCGGGCGCCTGCGACGTGAGCAGCATCACAGTCGCGAGCGCGGACGGCCCGGCGAGCGCCGGAATCGCGAGCGGCACGATGAACGGCTCGCCGCCCGCGCGCGGATCGCTGCCGAGCGCGCCGTCCGGATGCGGGAAGATCATCCGCAGCGCGATCAGGAACAGCACGATCCCGCCGCCGAGCCGCAGCGACAGGTCGGTGAGGCTCATCATCCGCAGGAAGCGGTCGCCGACCACCATGAAGAACAGCAGGATCACGAACGCGATTCCCACTTCGCGCAGGATCAGCTTCACGCGCCGCTCGCGCGGCACGTCGCGCATCGCCGTGATGAACAGCGGGATGTTGCCGAGCGGATCCGTGATCAGCACGAGCAGCACGGTGGCCGACAGGAAGGTGTATTCCACCGCGCGCTCCCGCCGTCGCGCTTAGTGCGCGAGCGCGGCGCGGATCTTCTCCGTCACCGTCGCAGCAGCCGCATCGGCCGGCAGCAGCGTGGCTTCGGCGTCGCGGCGGCCCTGGTACTCGACCTTGCCGTCCTTCAGCCCGCGCTCGCCGATCACCAGGCGATGCGGCACGCCGATCAGTTCCCAGTCGGCGAACATCACGCCCGGGCGCTCGCCGCGATCGTCGAGGATCACGTCGACGCCGGCCGCCGTCAGTTCCGCGTACAGCTTGTCGGCGGCCTCACGCACCATCTCGCTGCGGTCATAGCCCATCGGGCACAGCACGAGTTCGAACGGGGCGATCGACTCGGGCCAGATGATGCCCTTGTCGTCGAAGTTCTGCTCGATCGCCGCGCCCAGGATGCGCGTGACGCCGACGCCGTAGCAGCCCATCAGCATCGGCTGCGGCTTGCCCGACTCGTCGAGGAACGTCGCGCCCATCGCTTCCGAGTACTTGGTGCCGAGCTGGAACACGTGGCCGACCTCGATGCCGCGGCAGATGTCGATCACGCCCTTGCCGTCCGGCGACGGATCGCCCTTCTTCACGTTGCGCACGTCGGCGACGTCCGGCTCCGGCAGATCGCGGCCCCAGTTCACGCCCGCGATGTGATAGTCGACCTCGTTCGCGCCGACCACGAAGTCGCTCATGTTCGCAACCGTGCGATCGGCAATCACCTTCACCGGCTTCTTCGTGCCGACCGGGCCGAGATAGCCGGGCGGCGTGCCGAACCACTCGACGATTTCCTGCTCGGTCGCGAAGCGGTGGTTCTTCAGGCCCGGCAGCTTCGACACCTTGATCTCGTTCAGATCGTGGTCGCCGCGCAGCATCACGAGCCAGATGGTCGGCTCGGCGCCTTCGTTGTCGGTCGCGAGCACGATCGACTTGATCGTGCGCTCGAGCGGGATCGCCAGCAGCTCGGCCACCGCTTCGCACTTCGCCTTGCCGGGCGTCGCGACCTTCTCCATCGCCTGGGCCGGCGCCGCACGTTCGGCGATCAGCGGCAGCGCTTCAGCGGCTTCGATGTTCGCCGCGAATTCGGAGGTCGGGCAGTATGCGATCGCGTCCTCGCCGGTATCGGCGATCACGTGGAACTCGTGCGAGAAGTTGCCGCCGATCGAGCCGCTGTCGGCCGCGACCGCACGGAATTCGAGGCCGAGGCGCGTGAAGATGCGCACGTACGCGTCGTACATCTTGCGGTACGACTCGTTAAGGCCGGCCGCGTCCTTGTCGAACGAATACGCGTCCTTCATGAGGAATTCGCGGCCGCGCATCACGCCGAAGCGCGGGCGGATCTCGTCGCGGAACTTCGTCTGGATCTGATAGAAGTTCACCGGCATCTGCCGGTAGCTCTTGATCTGGTTGCGCGCGATGTCGGTGATCACTTCCTCGTGCGTCGGCCCGATCACGAAGTCGTTGTCCTTGCGATCCTTGAAGCGCAGCAACTCAGGGCCGTACTGCTCCCAGCGCCCCGATTCCTGCCACAGCTCCGCCGGCTGCACGGCCGGCATCAGCAGCTCGAGGGCGCCGGCCCGGTTCATTTCCTCACGCACGATCGCCTCGACCTTGCGAATCGAACGCAGGCCGATCGGCAGGTAGTTATAGATGCCACCGGCGACACGACGAATCATGCCGGCGCGCACCATCAGCTTGTGGCTGACGATCTCTGCGTCGGCCGGTGCCTCTTTGAGGGTGCCGATAAAGAAACGGGAAGCTTTCATGCGGACGGTTCCAAATACGGCGCCCAGGCGGGGCGCCCGAAAAAGTTTCAAGGTGAAAAAGCTGCGCGCGGCGAACGACGGTGGCGCAGACGACTTAGCAGACAAATCAGGGACACTTCGGCCGGCAAACCCCGCGCGGATTCGCTCCGTCACGGTGCGCAGCGCCCGTTATCTGTTTATAATCAAAGCAATTTTAAAGGATTCGAAGGTGGTTGTATGCTGGATCGTGAAGGCTTTCGCCCGAACGTCGGCATCATCCTCTTGAACGCGCGCAACGAGGTGTTTTGGGGCAAGCGGCTCCGCGAGCATTCCTGGCAGTTTCCTCAAGGTGGGATCAAGTACGGCGAGACCCCCATGCAGGCGATGTACCGGGAACTGCACGAGGAGACGGGCCTGCATCCGGAACACGTCAAGATAATCGGCCGCACCCGCGACTGGTTGCGTTACGAGGTGCCTGACAAGTTCATCAAACGCGAAGTACGCGGCCATTACCGCGGCCAGAAGCAGATCTGGTTCCTGCTGCGGATGGTCGGACGCGATTGCGATATTTGCTTGCGCGCGACCGATCACCCGGAGTTCGATGCATGGCGCTGGAACGAGTACTGGGTGCCGCTCGATGCGGTGATCGAGTTCAAGCGGGATGTCTATCAGTTGGCGCTGACGGAGTTGTCGCGCTTCCTGCGCCGCCCGGCGCAGCGAGCCGAAAAGCCGCGCGGGCCGCGCCCCTTGCGCTATCCGCGCATCGGCGGCGCGCCGGCCCAGCAGACGCTGACGATTGTCGACACATCGGTGGTCTGTTCCGAGATCGAAGTGGAGGCGCGCACGCTCGACGAGATGCCGCCCCGCGTGATCATCGGCAAATGACGAGTTGGACTGCATGACCGGGCGCGACCTTGGTGTCGCGCCCTTTTTTTACGAGGAATGCATATTGAAAGCGATTGCTCTCGCGCTCGCGTCGATCGTCGCGGCGGCCGCGCTGGCCGGCTGCGCCCACTCGAACGCGCCGACCAACAAGGACGACAGCGCGTTCGTGTATCTGCTGGACCGTCAGGGCGAATGGAAGGAAAACGCGGTCGACACGCTGCCGCCGCTTCCGCAAGCCGCCGATCTGCTGCCGTTCAACGTGTCGCAGAACACGCCGCTGAAGTTCTTCGTCGATGCCAAGTCGCTCGCGGTCGGCACCGACGGCGTCGTGCGCTATGCGGTGGTCATCACGAGTCCGGCCGGCGCGCGTAACGTGAACTACGAAGGCATCCGTTGCGACACCTACGAATGGCGTCAGTATGCGGGGCTGAATTCGGATCACGACGGCTGGGACCGCACGGTCGAGAACGACTGGCGCCGCATCGAGAACGGCGAGCTGAACTCGTACCACTCGGCGCTGTACCAGGATTATTTCTGCGCGAACAAGATGCCGCAGGGCACGACCCGCCAGATCCTCGAGAACATCAAGTTCCACCGCACTGCGATGAGCCAGTTGCGCTGAGCGCAGGACACGGGCCGCTCAGGCGGCTTGCGGCGTCGTACAGAAGCCCGCGTCCGCGCGGGCTTTTTCATGCACGGCTGCGGCCGGTCGTGCGCCGGACGATCAGACCAGCACGAGGTTGTCGCGGTGAATCAGCTCGGGTTCGAGCATGTAGCCGAGCACCGTCTCGATCTCGCCGCTCGGCTTGCGGTGAATCAGCTTCGTTTCCGCGCTGCTGTAGTTCGTGAGGCCGCGCGCCACTTCACGCCCGTCCGGGCCGACGCACGCGATCACCTCGCCGCGCGCAAACGCGCCCTGCACGTCGATCACGCCGATCGGCAGCAGGCTCTTGCCGCCGTCCCTCAGCTTCTCGACTGCGCCCGCATCGATCACGACGTGCCCGCGCACCTGCAGATGATCGGCCATCCATTGCTTGCGCGCGGCCATCCGCGCGGTCCGTGCGATCAGTTGCGTGCCGATCGCCTCACCCGCGGCCAGCCGCACCAGCACGTCGGCCTCGCGACCGCTCGCGATCACGGTGTTCGCGCCACTGTGCGCGGCGCGCTTCGCTGCGAGGATCTTCGTCAGCATCCCGCCGCGGCCGAGGCTCGACCCCGCGCCGCCCGCCATCGACTCGAGCTCCGGCGCGCCCGCGCTCGCTTCCGCGACGAGCGTTGCGTTCGGATCCTTGCGCGGATCGGCGGTGAACAACCCCGTCTGGTCGGTCAGGATGATCAGTGCATCGCCTTCGATCAGGTTCGCGACGAGCGCGCCGAGCGTGTCGTTGTCGCCGAACTTGATTTCGTCGGTGACCACCGTGTCGTTCTCGTTGATGATCGGCACGACGCCGAGGCGCAGCAGCGTGAGCAACGTCGAGCGCGCGTTCAGATAGCGCTCGCGATCGGCCAGGTCGGCATGCGTGAGCAGGATCTGCGCGGTGCGAATGCGATGCTCGGTGAAGCGGCTTTCGTAGACTTGCGCGAGCCCCATCTGCCCGACCGCCGCGGCGGCCTGCAATTCGTCGATTTCGCGCGGACGCTTGTTCCAGCCGAGACGCTGCATCCCCTCGGCGATCGCGCCCGAGCTGACCAGCACCACTTCCTTGCCCTGCGCGCGCAGCGCAGCGATCTGCGCCGCCCAGCGGCCGATTGCCGCATGATCGAGGCCCTTGCCGTCGTTGGTCACGAGGCTTGAACCCACCTTCACCACCAATCGCTTCGAATCCGCGATGATCGAACGCATCGTGCGCTGTCTCCTGTCTGATGCATGCCCCGGCCGGGCGCGATGAATTTCCGGCACCGGGCGCAGCGCCCGGTGCGTGACGCGCTCGCTCAGGCATCGCCGCCTGAGGTTGCGCCGCCGTCGCTCGGCGGCGCATCGCGGAAGCGCACGTCCGCGGCCAGATCTTCCTCTTCCGCCGCGCGATGCGCGTCCGAATGCTCGGCAAGGTAATCGTAGATCGCATAGCACAGGGCCTCGCAGCCCTGGCCGGTCAGGGCCGAAATCTGGAACACCGGGCCGTCCCAGCCGAAACGCTCGAGGAAGTCGGCAACGCGCGCGTCGCGCTCGTCTTCCGGCACCATGTCGAGCTTGTTCAGCACGAGCCAGCGCGGCTTTTCGTAGAGCGCCTCGTCATACTTGCGCAGTTCGCCGACGATCGCCTTCGCTTCCGCGACCGGATCGACGCTTTCGTCGAACGGAGCGAGGTCGACGAGATGCAGCAGCACGCCGGTGCGCTGCAGGTGCCGCAGGAACTGGTGGCCGAGGCCCGCGCCTTCGGCCGCGCCTTCGATCAGCCCAGGAATATCGGCGATCACGAAGCTCTTGCTCGGGCCGACGCGCACGACGCCCAGGTTCGGCGCGAGCGTGGTGAACGGGTAGTCGGCGATCTTCGGCTTCGCGTTCGACACCGATGAAATGAAGGTCGACTTGCCGGCGTTCGGCATGCCGAGCAGCCCGACGTCGGCGAGCACCTTCAGTTCGAGCCGCAGCATGCGCCGCTCGCCGGGCTTGCCGTCGGTCTTCTGGCGCGGCGCCCGGTTGGTGCTCGACTTGAAATGCAGGTTGCCGAGGCCGCCGGAGCCGCCCTTCGCGAGCATCACCTGCTGATCGTGTTCGGTCAGGTCGGCAATCAGCTCGCCGGTGTCCATGTCGGTCACGACCGTGCCGACCGGCATGCGCAGCGTGATGTCGTCGCCGCCCTTGCCGTAACAATCGGAGCCGCGACCGTTTTCGCCGTTGCGCGCCATGTGCTTCTTCGCGTAACGGTAGTCGATCAGCGTGTTGATGTTGCGGTCGGCGATCGCGTAGACGTTACCGCCCCGGCCGCCGTCGCCGCCGTCCGGCCCGCCGAACGGAACGAACTTCTCGCGGCGCATCGACGCGCTGCCATCGCCTCCGTCGCCGGCGATGACTTCGATTCGTGCTTCGTCAATGAACTTCATTCGTCACTCCGACCAGTATTTCCGCTATTGTGCCGCGCGCCGGCACGCTTGAACAATCTGCCGTTCGGCCGATTGCCCGCCGTTCGCGACAGCCGCCGGCGCGCACCTGCGCGCGGCGGCCAAATAAAAAAAGGCCCCGCGAAGACTGCGGGGCCTTTCGGCTACGAAGCCCGTGGTGCCTTGACTTAGGCAGCCGCCGGGACAACGATGACCAGATGCTTCTTGTCCGCGCCCTTGGTCGCGAACTTGACGTGACCGTCGACCAGCGCGAACAGGGTGTGATCCTTGCCCATGCCGACGTTCTCGCCAGCGTGCATGCGCGTACCGCGCTGACGCACGATGATGCCGCCGGCGTTGATCGCCTGGCCGCCGTACACTTTCACGCCGAGACGTTTCGACTCGGAGTCGCGGCCGTTCCGGGAAGAGCCGCCTGCCTTTTTGTGTGCCATCTGATTGCTCCTTTACCGAGGCGCTTACGCGTTGATCGCGTCGATGCGCAGCTCAGTGTAGTTCTGGCGGTGGCCGCCGTGCTTTTGGTAGTGCTTCCGGCGACGCATCTTGAAGATGGTGACCTTGGCATGACGACCGTGCGACACGACGGTGGCCTTGACGGAAGCCCCACTGACCAGCGGCGTACCGAACTTAATCGATTCGCCTTCGCCCACTGCGAGAACCTGGTCGAGCGTGATTTCAGCGTCAATGTCAGCCGGTATCTGTTCTACTTTGAGTTTTTCGCCAACGGCAACCTTGTACTGCTTGCCGCCGGTTTTTATGACCGCGTACATTGAGAACCTCACTCTGGATCCAATTTTTCCGCACACCACGCGCGGAAAACACGTGATTATACATGGGGTTAGCGGCCGAGTCAAAGCCGATCCACGATTGCCGCGCGCAAGCCCTGGCCGGATGGCCAAAATCGCGGGCCGCTCACGTCGGACAGACCGGCATATGGCGGATTCGACTTATAATCCGCCGCATCACCCATTTCGATCATCATGTCGTCGTCCACCGCCTCCCCCACCCTCAGCGCCGCCCACCTGCTCGCTCCGATCGCCAGCGACATGGAGCAGGTCAATCGCGTTATCCGGCAAAGCCTCGCGTCCGACGTGCTGCTGATCAACCAGATCGCCGAGTACATCATCGGTGCGGGCGGCAAGCGGCTGCGTCCGGCGCTGCTGTTGCTCGTGGCCGGCGCGCTCGGCGAGACCTCGCACCAGCGGCACGTGCTGGCCGCCGTCGTCGAGTTCATCCATACGGCCACGCTGCTGCACGACGACGTCGTCGACGAATCCGAACTGCGACGCGGCCGGCAGACGGCCAACGCGCTGTTCGGCAACGCGGCCAGCGTGCTGGTCGGCGACTATCTGTACTCGCGCTCGTTCGAGATGATGGTCGGCGTCGGCAAGATGCGCGTGATGGAAATTCTGTCGGAAGCGACGACGATCATCTCGGAAGGCGAAGTGCTGCAGTTGCTGAACATGCACGACGCGGACGTCGACGAGTCGCGCTACATGCAGGTGATCCGCTACAAAACCGCGAAGCTCTTCGAGGCATCGGCCCGGTTGGGCGCGGTGCTGTCGGGCGCCGACGCGCCGACCGAAGCCGCCGCGGCCGAATACGGCCGCCGCATCGGCACCGCATTCCAGATCATGGACGACTGGCTCGACTATGCGGGCACCGCCGAAGCGATGGGCAAGAATGCCGGCGACGATCTGCGCGAAGGCAAGCCGACGCTGCCGCTCATCTATCTGATCGAACGCGGCACGCCCGAGCAAGCGGCGCTTGCGCGCGAGGCGATCGAGCAAGGCGGCACGGATCGCTTCGACACGATCTTCGAGGCGATCACGCGTTCGGGCGCGCTCGACCATACGCTCGAATGCGCACGCCAGGAAGCGCAGGCTGCCGCCGCCGCGATCGCCGCGTTTCCCGACTCCATCTACAAGGAGAGCCTGCTCGGGCTGTGCTCGTACTCGACGTCGCGGCAGTCGTAAAACACGCCGCGCACGGGACGCGCTACCCTGCCCCGAAAAAATTTCTTCGCCAGGGTATTCCCTTTTAGAAAAAACATCGTTATAGTTACGTTCTTGCTTGAGACGACGCAGCGATCTTCACCAAGAAAGCGAAGTCGGACCAGCAGAAATTCGGGGTGTAGCTTAGCCTGGTAGAGCGCTACGTTCGGGACGTAGAGGCCGGAGGTTCGAATCCTCTCACCCCGACCAGAATTTGAAAAAACCGTGCACCGTGTGCACGGTTTTTTTTTGCCCGCTGCACGTATCACCGCTGTACCGCCGCGCGCGACACATCCCCGCCGTCGGCCTCTGCTATATTCCCTCCATCCCTGTCTTCACTGCCCTTTCCGACGCGTGGACCAAATTCCCTTATGGGCGCAAATCGGCGCCGTCTTCCTGCTTCTCCTCTGTTCCAGCTTCTTTTCCATTTCCGAGACCGCGATGATGGCGCTCAACCGCCATCGGCTGAAGCATCTCGCCAGCCAGGGCGCGCTCGGCGCGAAAACCACGCAAGGCCTGCTGACGCGCACCGATCTGCTGCTCAGCGTGATCCTGATCGGCAACAACCTGTTCAACACGATCATCCCGGTGCTCACGACGTCGCTCGCGCTGCACACGTTCGGCCGTAACAACCTCGCGCTGTCGATCGCGACCGGGATCGTCGCGTTCCTGATCATCGTGTTCGCGGAAATCGCGCCGAAAATCGTCGGCGCGACCTTTCCCGAGCGCATCGCGCTGCCGGCGAGCCTCGTGATCGCGCCGTTGATGCGCGTGTTCAAGCCGGTCGTGTGGTTCGTCAACGCGCTCGCCAACGGCGTGCTGTGGGCGCTGCGCATCAACACGAAGAGCGGCCGCGACCAGCGCATGTCGGCCGACGAACTGCGCGCGATCGTGCTCGAATCGAGCAGCTTCATGCCGACCAAGCACCGCAGCATCCTGCTGAACCTGTTCGACCTCGAGAACATCACGGTGGACGACGTGATGGTGCCGCGGCGGCAGATCGAGTCGCTGAACTTCTACGCGCCGTTCGACGAAGTCCTGCATCAGATCGAAACCTGCTATCACAACCGTCTCGTCGTGTATGAAGGCGACATCGACAAGGTGCTCGGCGTGCTGCACGTGCGCAAGACGCTGACGGCGCTGCACAACCAGGACTTCGACCGCGAAATGCTGCGCACGCTGCTCGCAGAGCCTTACTACGTGCCGTCCGGCACGCCGGTCGTCCAGCAGCTCCAGTACTTCCAGGAAAGCCGGCAACGCACCGCGCTGGTCGTCAACGAGTACGGCGAACTCGAAGGGCTCGTGACGCCCGAGGACATCATCGAGGAGCTGATCGGCGAATTCACGACGTCGATGCCGCGCGGCGAACGCGCGGGTGGCTGGAACGAGAGCGGCGAATGCATCGTCGCCGCCAGCATGCCGCTGCGCGAACTGAACCGCTGGCTGCATCTGCAACTGCCGACCGACGGGCCGAAGACGCTCAACGGGCTGATTCTCGAGATCCTCGAGGAGATTCCGGAAGGCGACGTATGCGTGAAAATCGGCGGCGTGATGCTCGAGGTGATGCGCAGCGACGATCAGGCCGTGCGCACCGTCAAACTGTTCAAGCCGCGCGTCACGCGCGCCCGCGCGGTGCGCTAGCCGAACGGCCGACTGTCGGCGCCGCTCGCGATACGCGACCATTTCCCGGTCACGATCAACAGGCGGCCCAGCGCCGGCTCACATGCAATCGCCCCCTCCCGCGGCGCCGCTGCACATGCAGCGGCCGCCGCTCTCCTCCGCCGCGTCGTCGGCCGCGCCGCCGCGCTCGCTCGATGCCGCGCAGCTCGACGACTCCCCCGCGGTACGGCTGCTCACCGATACGCTGCATGCCGCGCGCGTACGCGACGCGTCCGACATCCACGTCGAACCGTTCGAAACGGGCTGGCGCATCCGACTGCGCATCGACGGCGTGCTGCACGAGCACCTGCGCCCGCCGGTTCATCTGCGCGACGCGGTCGTCACGCGGATCAAGGTGCTCGCCCGGATGGACATCGCCGAGCGGCGGCTTCCGCAAGACGGCCGGCTGCGCATTGCGATCGACGCCGGCAAGCGCGGCGACTACCGGGTCAGCTCGTTGCCCACGCTGTTCGGCGAGAAGCTCGTGCTGCGCCGCCTCGAGACGCTGCCGCCCGACCTCACGCTCGCGCGCCTCGGTTTCGACGCGCGTCAGACCGCGGCGATGGAGGCCGCGATACGTGCGCCGCACGGCCTCGTGCTCGTGACCGGGCCGACCGGCAGCGGCAAGACGCTGTCGCTCTATTGCGCGCTGCAGATGCTCGATCGGGACGCGCACAACGTCTGCACGGTCGAGGATCCGGCCGAGATCCAGCTCGACGGCATCAACCAGGTCGGCGTCGCGGAAAAGGCCGGCCTCACCTTCGCCACCGCACTGCGTGCGCTGCTGCGACAGGATCCGGACGTCATCATGGTCGGCGAGATTCGCGATGCGGAGACGGCCGACGTCGCGCTGAAGGCCGCGCAGACGGGCCACCTCGTGCTGTCGACCCTGCATACGAACGACGCCCCGGCAGCGGTCGCACGGCTGCTCGACATCGGCGTCGCGCCGTACAACCTTGCGGCCGCGTTGCGCCTCGTGACCGCGCAGCGCCTCGTCCGGCGCCTGTGCACCGCGTGCCGCGTGCGTTCCGATGCGCCTGCAAGCGTGCTGCGCGAAGCCGGTTGCGATGCCGCCGCGCTGGCGTCCGGCTGGCGGCCGTTCGTCGCGCGCGGTTGTGCCGCCTGCCACGGCATCGGCTATCGAGGGCGGATCGGTCTGCATCAGACGATGCCGGTGTCGGCCGAGATGGCGGAGCGCATCGTCGCGCGCGCAAGCGTCGGTGCGCTGGCGCAATGCGCCGCGGCCGAAGGCGTGCGCAACCTGCGCGACGCGGCGCTCGCGCACGTTCGCGACGGCACGACGAGTATCGCGGAAGCGCTTGCCGCGACGCCGGACGCATGACCGCGATGCGCGCGCCCCGTCAGGAAACCCGGTTCGCATGGCGCGGCCGTCGTCGCGACGGCAGCGCGTGCCGCGGCCACGTCATCGCGTTCGACGCGGCCGCCGCGCGTGCCGCGCTCGCGCGGGACGGTATCGCGGTGCTCGCGCTCGACGCGCGCGGCGCCGCGCGGCCGCCCGCCGCCGGCACGCGCGACGTGACGCGCTTCACGCGTCAGCTCGCGAGCTTGCTGCAAGCCGGGCTGCCGCTCGCACCGTCGCTCGAGATGCTCGCGCGCACCCGCACGCGTGACGGGATGCCTCGCATCGCTGCGGGTCTCGCGCGCGAGATCGTCGGCGGGCAGCGTCTGGCCGTCGCCCTCGGGCGCTATCCGTCGCAGTTCGGCACGCTGTATCGGCAGCTGATCGAAGTCGGCGAGGCATCAGGCGCGCTCGGCACCGTGCTCACCCGCGTCGCCGAGCACCGCGAGCGCGCCGACGCACAGTGGCGCAAGGCACGCGCCGCCCTCACGTACCCGGTCGCCGTCATCGCGTTCGCGCTCGCGATCTCGGCGGCGTTGATGGTGTGGGTCGTCCCGACCTTCCGGCAGATCTTCGACGGCTTCGGCGCCGCCTTGCCCGCACCGACCCGCGCCCTGCTCGCCGTTTCGTCCGCGACCTCGGCCTGGGGCGGCACGTTCGTCGCCGTTGCGACCGCGCTGGCGCTCGCTGCGCGCCACGCGTTGCGGCGCTCGCCACAACTGCGCTACACGGTCGCGCAGCGGATGTTGAACGCGCCAGTCGTCGGCAGTGCGCTCGCGCGGTTCGCGGCCGCGCGCTGGTGTCGCTCGCTCGCGACGCTGCTCGGCGCCGGCGTGCCGCTCGCCGACGCATTCGCGACGCTCGAACGCGCGTCCGGCCATCCGGTGTTCGAGCGCGCCACCGAGCAGATCGCGGCCCGCGTGCTGCGCGGCGTACGGCTCGCCGATGCGATGCACGCGGCCGGGTGCTTTCCGGACGACGTCGTGCAGCCCATCGCCGTCGCCGAGGAAACCGGCGCGCTCGACACGATGCTGGCCGATATCGCGTCGCTCTGCGAGCGTCAGCTCGACGCGCGCCTCGATGCGCTCGCGGCGCTCGGCGAACCGTTGATCGTGATCGTGCTTGGCGCACTCGTCGGCGCGCTCGTGATCGCGATGTATCTGCCCATCCTTCAGCTCGGCAACGTGGTGTAGCATCGCATCCGATTCCGTCGCCTACCGAACCCTGACCCGATGACGCGCGCGCCCATGTTCCCCGTTCCCGATTCGCCCGCCGGCACGTTGCTCGCGCTGGCGCTGCTGCCGCCCGCGGTGCAGTATGCGTTCGCCGTCGTGATCGGTCTGTGCGTCGGCAGCTTCATCAACGTCGTCGCGCACCGGGTTCCGGTGATGATGCAGCGCGCGTGGCGCGCCGAAATCGCCGAAGCAACCGGCAACGCAGACGCGGCGCCCGACGACGGCTATCCGCCGCGCTACGATCTGTGGCGCCCGCGCAGCGCATGCCCGCACTGCGGCCACGTATTGCGCGCATGGGAGAACGTCCCGCTCGTCAGCTACGTGATGTTGCGCGGGCGCTGTCGTCAGTGCGGTCACGCCATCGGCATCCGCTATCCGCTCGTCGAACTCGCCGGCGCCCTGCTCGCCGCCGGTTCGCTCGCCGCATTCGGCCCGACCGGCGCAGCAATCGCCGCGTTCGGCCTATGCGCCGCGCTGCTCGCGATGAGCGCGATCGACATCCGGACCGGCTACCTGCCCGACTCGATGACGCTGCCGCTGCTGTGGGCAGGCCTCGCGTTGAACCTCGCGGGCATGTTCACGTCGCTGCAGTCGGCCGTGATCGGCGCGATGTCCGGATACCTGTTCCTGTGGTCGATCTACTGGCTGTTCAGATGGCTGCGCGGCATCGAAGGCATCGGCTTCGGCGATCTGAAGCTGCTCGCGGCGCTCGGTGCATGGATGGGCTGGGCCGCGCTGCCGCAGGTCGTGCTGTTCGCCGCGGTGACCGGCGCGATCGTCGGGCTGGTCGCGACGTGGCGCGGCCGCATGCGCTTCGAGGAGCCGATTCCGTTCGGTCCGTTCCTCGCGGCCGGCGGCGTCGCGACGCTGTTTTTCGGTACCCCTTTCTATTCGGCGCTCGGCGGCTGACATGGTGCGACGCCCGTGTCCGCCTCGTTCGCGTTCGCTACGTCGCACGCAGCCGTCGCGCTCGATCGCGGCGGCGCGGCGGAGGCTCGTATGTATGCAATAGGACTCACCGGCGGGATCGGCAGCGGCAAGACGACCGTCGCCGACCTGTTCGCCGCACGCGGCGCATCGCTGGTCGATACCGACCTGATCGCGCACCGCATCACCGCGCCGGCCGGTCTCGCGATGCCGGCGATCGAGCAGACGTTCGGGCCCGCGTTCGTCGCGGCCGACGGCTCGCTCGACCGCGCACGGATGCGCGCACTCATCTTCAGCGACGAAGACGCGCGCAGGCGGCTCGAAGCGATCACCCATCCGCTGATTCGCGCGGAGACGGAACGCGAGGCCCGCGACGCGCAGGGCCCGTACGTGATTTTCGTCGTGCCGCTGCTGGTCGAGTCGCGCAATTGGAAGGCGCGCTGCGATCGCGTGCTCGTCGTCGACTGCCCGGTCGACACCCAGATCGCGCGCGTGATGCAGCGCAATGGCTTCACGCGCGAGCAGGTCGAGGCGATCATCGCGCGACAAGCGACGCGCGAAGCGCGCCTGGCCGCTGCCGACGACGTGATCGTCAACGACGCGACGACGCCCGACGCGCTGGCCGCACAGGTCGATGCATTGCACCAACGCTACCTCGCATTCGCGGCTGCAAAACACTGAACGCGGCGCTCGCGCGCGATGGTGCACGAAATTGGCGCGTTGCTAGGGTAGAGAGGGGGCATTAGAATGTCCTGCATTGTTTCTATCCCTACCCGAGAGGCGAGCGCGCTTGATTCTTTACGAGTATCCGTTCAACGAGCGAATCCGCACGCTGCTGCGCCTCGAGGACCTGTTCGAGCGCTTCGCGTTCTTTTTGGCTCAGGAGGACCCGCGCGAACATCACGTCGCGTTGACGACGCTGTTCGAGATCGCCGAGGTCACCGGCCGCGCGGACCTGAAATCGGATCTGATGAAGGAGCTCGAACGTCAGCGCCAGACGCTCGCGCCGTTCCGCGGCAATCCGGGCATCGAACAGAATGCGCTCGAAGCCGTGCTCGGCGAAATCGAGCAGACGCTCGCCAATCTTGCGCAGATGCAGGGCAAGACGGGGCAGCATCTGGTCGACAACGAGTGGCTCGCGAGCATCCGCAGCCGCGCGGTCATTCCGGGCGGCACCTGCAAGTTCGACCTGCCGTCGTACTACGCGTGGCAACAATGGCCGGCCGAACAGCGGCGCCAGGACATCGCGAAATGGGTGGCGCCGCTGCTGCCGCTGCGCGACGCCGCGGCGATCGTGCTGCGGCTCGCACGCGAATCGGGCCAGGCGTCGAAGGTGATGGCGATGCAGGGCAGCTATCAGCAAATGCTGTCCGGGCGCACCTATCAGCTGATGCAGGTGCGCGTGCCGCCGGAGCTGCACGTGATCCCCGAAGCGAGCGCCAACAAATACATGCTGTGGGTGCGATTCACCATGCAGGACGGCGATGTGCGTCCGCGCGCAGTCGACATCGACGTACCGTTCCATCTGACACTCTGCAACCTGTAACGGCCGCGTGCCGGTTTTACGCTTTCGTATGGTTACCGTTGTGAAATGCCCGTCGTGCGGCGCCGAAGTGCGCTGGACACACGAAAACAAGTTCCGACCGTTCTGTTCGGCCCGCTGCAAGCAGCTCGACCTCGGCGCATGGGCTGCGGAAAAGTATCGGATCGGTGGTTCGTCCGACGAAGGTCCATCGTCCGAGGAAGACGGCGGCGACACGCGCCGCGACGTCTGACTCCGAACGGCCGGCCAACCCCGGCCGATATGGCCCGCCTTTTCAGTCGGCGGGCCGCGACGGCGTCATTGCGACGCCGCTTCCTTCTCAAGCAATTCGAGCACCGGCAGCGCGGCGGGCAACAGCGGCGCGACGTCGACCGGCAGCGGCTGCCACGCGAACGCCTGCCCTTCCTTGCCGTGCAGCTCGCCCGTCCAGCCCGTCACCTTGCAGAAATAGAGCCGCACGTACGCATGCGGATAATCGTGCTCGAGCGTGTGCCAGCGCTCGCTCGCCGTGACGACGATGCCGAGCTCCTCGTGCAGCTCGCGCGCGAGCGCCTCCTCGACGCTCTCGCCGGCCTCGAGCTTGCCGCCCGGGAACTCCCAGTAGCCTTCATAGGGCTTGCCCTGCAGCCGCTGCGCGAGCAGATAGCGGCAGCCGCCGGGCGTCCCGTCGGACTGCACCATCACGCCGACCGCGACTTCCGTCACCTTGCGGCCGTCGGGCGCGCGCCCGGCGTCCGTTGCATGCGCCGTGCTCATGCTCGCTCCTTGCGGCCCGACCAGTCGCGCGCGAACTGCCACGCGACGCGCCCCGAACGCGAACCGCGCTCGAGCGCCCACACGAGCGCGTCGCCGCGCGCCGTGTCGATCTCGGTGTCCGCGCAACCGAAATGGCGCAGCCAGTGCGCGACGATGTCGAGGTAGTCGTCCTGCTTGAACGGGTAGAAGCTGACCCACAGGCCGAAGCGCTCAGAAAGCGAGATCTTCTCCTCGACCACTTCGCCCGGGTGGATCTCGCCGTCCGGCAGGTGCTTGTACGACTCGTTGTCGCTCATGTACTCGGGCAGCAGATGGCGGCGGTTGGAAGTCGCGTAGATCAGCACGTTGTCCGACTGCGCGGCGATCGAGCCGTCGAGCGCGACCTTCAGCGCCTTGTACCCCGATTCGCCGTCCTCGAACGACAAGTCGTCGCAGAACACGATGAAGCGCTCCGGGCGCTGCGAGATCAGCTCGACGATGTCGCCGAGATCGTGCAGATCGTCCTTGTCTACTTCGATCAGGCGTAGCCCGTCGTTCGCGTACGCGTTCAGGCACGCCTTGATCAGCGACGACTTGCCGGTGCCGCGCGCGCCGGTCAGCAGCACGTTGTTGGCCGGCTTGCGCTGCACGAACTGACGCGTATTTTGCTCGATCAGCCCTTTTTGCCGGTCGATGTTGTGAAGATCGTCGAGCGTGATCGTCGACGCCGCCGGCACCGGCTGCAGATAGCCGCGCCCCTGGCGCTTGCGCCAGCGGAACGCGGTGGCCGCATTCCAGTCGACGTCCGCCGGCGCGGGCGGCAGTAGCCCCTCGAGGCGGCCGAGCAGCGCTTCCGCACGCGTCAGAAACTGTTCGAGCTTGTCCATGTCGTTCGAGCGCCCGCGATCAGGAGCGGTAGTCCGCGTTGATGCTCACGTAGTCGTGCGACAAATCGCACGTCCACACCGTCGCCTGCGCATCGCCGCGGCCAAGCAGCACGCGGATCGTGATTTCGCTCTGCTTCATCACGCGCTGACCGTCTTCTTCCTGGTAGGCCGGGTTGCGGCCGCCGGCCTTGGCGACCAGCACGTCGTCGAGATAGAGGTCGATCTTGCCGACGTCGAGATCGGCGACGCCCGCATAGCCGATCGCAGCCAGGATCCGGCCCAGATTGGGGTCGGACGCATAGAAGGCCGTCTTCACCAGCGGCGAATGGCCGATCGCGTAGGCGATCTGGCGGCACTCGGAGACGCTCTTGCCGCCCTCGACCTGCACGGTCATGAATTTCGTCGCACCTTCGCCGTCGCGCACGATCAGCTGCGACAGCTGCTGCGCGACCTGCGTGACCGCGTCCCGCAGCGCCGCATAGGCCGGCGTATCGGTCGACGTGATCGCGGGCAGCGCGCTCTTGCCCGACGCGATCAGGATGAACGAGTCATTCGTCGACGTATCGCCGTCGATCGTGATGCAGTTGAACGAACGGTCGGCGACTTCCTTCACGAGCGTGTCGAGCACCGGCTGTGCGACGTTCGCGTCGAAAGCGAGGAAGCCGAGCATCGTCGCCATGTTCGGCTTGATCATCCCGGCGCCCTTGCTGATGCCGGTCAGCGTGACCGTGTGGCCGTCGATCGTCACCTGACGCGACGCGGCCTTCGGCAGCGTGTCGGTCGTCATGATCGCCTGCGCGGCGTCGTACCAGTTCGCCGCGTTGCGGTTCGCGAGCGCGGCCGGCAGCCCTGCCTTCAGGCGGTCGATCGGCAGCGGCTCGAGAATCACGCCGGTCGAGAACGGCAGCACCTGCGCGGCGTCGAGGCCCGCGAGGCGCGCGAGCTCCGCGCAGGTTTCGCGGGTGTTCGCGAGGCCCGGCTCGCCGGTGCCCGCGTTCGCATTGCCGGTATTCACGACCAGCGCGCGGATGCCCGCGCCGCCCGCACGAACCTTCGCCAGATGCTCGCGGCACACGATCACCGGCGCGGCGCAGAAGCGGTTCTCGGTGAATACGCCGGCAACCGTCGCGCCTTCGTCGACGGAAATGACCAGCACGTCCTTGCGATTCGGCTTGCGGATGTTCGCTTCCGCCCAGCCGAGCGTGACGCCGGCGACGGGATGCAATTGGGCGGGATCGATCGACGGAAAATTGACTGCCATGGGGCACACCTGCCGGATGGAAAATGCCGGCACGCGCCGGCATCGATTGGAAGAACCGGCGGCCGCGGGAACGGGCCGCCGCAACTCACATCACTGACTCGAAGCTGCGAACGATGCGGCACGCGCATGCGCGCCGCCGCCGATCATGACAGCTTCCCGTGACATTGCTTGTACTTCTTGCCGCTGCCGCACGGGCACGGGTCGTTGCGGCCGACCTTCGGCATCTCGCCGCCGGCGCCGCCGTGGGTCATCGCGCTGCCGACCATGTCGGCCGTGGCGGCCGCCGCAACCGCGACGTTCGCCACCGGCGCGCCCGATTCGGCGTAGTCGGCGTGCTGGAACTCGACGTTCTCGAGATGGCCGCCCTGCTCCTCGATCTGCTCGGCGGCTTCCTCGAGCTGCTCCGGCGACTGGATCTGCACGTTCATCACGATGCGCGTGACTTCCTGCTTGATCGCGTCGAGCATCGCGGCGAACAGCTCGAACGCTTCGCGCTTGTATTCCTGCTTCGGGTTCTTCTGCGCATAGCCGCGCAGATGGATGCCCTGGCGCAGGTGATCGAGCGCGGCCAGATGCTCGCGCCACAGGCGGTCGACCGTCTGCAGCATGACCGAACGCTCGAACGCGCTGAACGACTCGCGGCCGACCATCGCGACCTTCGCTTCGTACTGCTCGTCCGCGGCGCTCGTCACGGCCTCGAGAATCTCCTCGGCCGTGATCGACGACGACTCGTTCACCATTTCCTGGATCGCGAGATCGAGCTGCCAGTCGTTGCGCAGCACTTCCTCGAGCTCCGGCACGTCCCACTGTTCCTCGATGCTGCCTGCCGGCACGAACTGGTGCACGACTTCGGTGATCACGCCATGACGCATCGCCGAAATGGTTTCGGTGATGTCGTGCGCTTCGAGCAATTCGTTGCGCTGCTGATAGATCACCTTGCGCTGGTCGTTCGACACGTCGTCGTATTCGAGCAGCTGCTTGCGGATGTCGAAGTTGCGCGCTTCGACCTTGCGCTGCGCGGATTCGATCGAGCGCGTGACGATGCCGGCCTCGATCGCCTCGCCTTCCGGCATCTTCAGGCGATCCATGATCGAGCGCACGCGGTCGCCCGCGAAGATGCGCAGCAGCGGATCGTCGAGCGACAGGTAGAAGCGCGACGAGCCCGGATCGCCCTGGCGGCCCGCACGGCCGCGCAGCTGGTTGTCGATCCGGCGCGATTCGTGGCGCTCGGTGCCGATGATGTGCAGGCCGCCCGCGGCCTTCACCTGCTCGTGCAGCGTTTCCCACTCGTCGTGCAGCTGCTTGATGCGGCGCGCCTTTTCGTCCGGCGGGATCGAATCGTCGGCCTCGAGGAACGCCGCCTGCTTCTCGGCGTTCCCGCCGAGCACGATGTCGGTGCCGCGGCCGGCCATGTTGGTCGCGATCGTGATGCGCTTCGGACGGCCGGCTTCGGCGACGATCGCCGCTTCGCGCTCGTGCTGCTTCGCGTTCAGCACTTCATGCGGCAGCCCGGCCTGCGTCAGCAGGTGCGACAGCAACTCCGAATTCTCGATCGACGTCGTGCCGACCAGCACCGGCTGGCCGCGCTCGTAGCATTCGCGAATGTCGCGGATCACCGCGTCGTAACGCTCCTTGGCCGTCTTGTAGATCTGGTCCTGCTTGTCGATCCGCTTCGGCGGACGGTTGGTCGGGATCACGACCGTCTCGAGGCCGTAGATCTCGTTGAATTCGTATGCTTCGGTGTCGGCGGTGCCGGTCATGCCCGCGAGCTTCGCGTACATCCGGAAGTAGTTCTGGAACGTGATCGACGCGAGCGTCTGGTTCTCGCTCTGGATCTTCACGTGCTCCTTCGCCTCGACCGCCTGGTGCAGGCCGTCGGACCAGCGGCGGCCGGCCATCAGGCGGCCGGTGAATTCGTCGACGATCACCACTTCGCCGTTCTGCACGACGTAATGCTGATCCTTGTGGAACAGCGTGTGGGCGCGCAGCGCCGCGTACACGTGGTGCATCAGCGTGATGTTCTGCGGCGCGTACAGGCTCTCGCCTTCACCGATCAGGCCCCACTCGGCGAGCAGGCGCTCGGCCTTCTCGTGACCCGATTCGGTCAGGAACACCTGGCGCGACTTCTCGTCGAGCGTGTAGTCGCCCGGCTTCTCGACGCCCGTGCCGTCGGCCTTCTCCTCGCCGATCTGGCGTTCGAGCAGCGGCGGCAGCGCGTTCATCCGCACGTACAGTTCGGTGTGGTCTTCCGCCTGGCCCGAGATGATCAGCGGGGTACGCGCCTCGTCGATCAGGATCGAGTCGACTTCGTCGACGACGGCAAAGTTCAGCGCCCGCTGCACGCGCGCATCGGTCTCGTAGACCATGTTGTCGCGCAGGTAGTCGAAGCCGAACTCGTTGTTCGTGCCGTACGTGATGTCGGCCGCGTAGGCCTGCTGCTTCTGGTCGTGCTCCATGCCGGACAGGTTGATGCCGACCGACAGACCGAGGAAGTTGTAGAGGCGCGCCATCCATTCGGCGTCGCGCTGCGCGAGGTAATCGTTGACGGTCACCACGTGCACGCCGCGGCCTGCCAGCGCGTTCAGGTACACCGGCAGCGTCGCGACGAGCGTCTTGCCTTCGCCAGTGCGCATTTCGGCGATCTTGCCGTAGTGGAGCACCATGCCGCCGATCAGCTGCACGTCGAAGTGGCGCATCTTGAGCACGCGGCGGCTCGCCTCGCGGCACACCGCGAACGCCTCGGGCAGCAGCTTGTCGAGCGACTCGCCGGCCGCGATCCGCTGACGGAACTCGTCCGTCTTGCCGCGCAACTGGTCGTCCGTCAGCTTTTCGATCTGCGGTTCGAGCGCATTGATCGCCGCGACGGTCTTTTGGTATTGCTTGACGAGCCGTTGGTTGCGGCTGCCAAAAATTTTCTGGAGAAAACCGGTTGTCATCGGATCGGATCCTGCGTCGCAGCACCGGCGCCCGGCACGCGTTGCGCGCCCTCGACGCCCGAGCCTCGGCGGCTTAGCGAATTAGTGGAATCAAACGAGGAATTTTAGCACGCGGGAAAGCACGCGCCGGTGTCGGCGCGGCACGCGCGCCGCGCGCGGCAACGGTTCCGGCGAGCCGCCGCGCGCGGCCGAAAGCCGCCCGTGCGTGCGCCGGCGCGGGTACAATCGGCGTCAACCTCCGCGCGCGTGCGCGCCCGAAGAATGCCTCGATGAACCGATTTTCCAAGCGTTTCGGCTCGCTCTCCACGTATCGCCCGCAACCCGTGTCCGAAGTGCTCAACCGCACCGACGCGTTCGCGGCGCTGCGTGCCGGCGTCGAACAGGTCGCGTCGCTGCAGCGCGACCTCACCGCGCTGCTGCCCGACTATCTCGCCAGTCATGTCGAACCGGGCTCGATCAAGGACGGTACGCTGACCCTTTTTGCCGCGCACAATGCGCTCGCCGCGCGGCTGCGTCAGGTCGAGCGCCGGCTGCTCGCCGATCTGCAAAAGCGCGGCTGGCCGGTGGACGCGCTGCGGGTGCGCGTGCGGCCGAAGGATGCGCCGGAACCGCCGCACGTGAAGCAGGCGCGGATGACGTCGGTCGGCGTGGCGGCGCTGCGCGAGCTCGCCGACCATCTCGAACCGTCGCCGCTGCAGGCGGCGCTCGCGCGGATGGCCGCGCGCCACGGCCCGAAATCGCCGCGTTGAAGCGCGCCGCCGCGGCGCGTACCGGCAATGAAAAAGCGACCCGAAGGTCGCTTTTTTTATCGCGCGTGCCTGCCGCCGATCACGCGAAGGCCGTCTGCGTATCGAACGCGAATCCCTTCGGTGCGGATTGCGGATCGTCGAACGTGACGATCTCGTAGGCGTCTTCGTGCGCGAGCAGTTCGCGCAGCAGCGCGTTGTTCAGCCCGTGGCCCGACTTGTAAGCCGTGTACGACGCCAGCAGCGGATGGCCGACCACGTACAGGTCGCCGATCGCGTCGAGCATCTTGTGCTTCACGAACTCGTCGTCGTAGCGCAAGCCGTCGTTGTTGAGGATCCGGTATTCGTCGAGCACGATCGCGTTGTCCATGCTGCCGCCGCGTGCGAGGCCCAGCTCGCGCATCATCTCGACCTCGTGCGCGAAACCGAACGTGCGCGCACGCGCGATCTCGCGCACGTACGACGTATTCGCGAAATCGACCTCAAGTTCCTGGCCGGTCTTGTCCACGGCCGGGTGACGGAAGTCGATCGTGAACTTCAGCTTGAAGCCGAAAAACGGGTCGAGGCGCGCGAACTTGTCACCATCGCGGATTTCGACCGGCTTCGTCACCTTGATGAAGCGCTTCGGCGCGTTCTGCTCCTCGATGCCCGCCGACTGGATCAGGAACACGAAGGACGCGGCGCTGCCGTCCATGATCGGAATTTCCTCGGCCGTCACGTCGACGTAGAGATTGTCGATGCCCAGGCCCGCACACGCGGACATCAGGTGCTCGACGGTCGACACGCGCGCACCGTCCTTCTGCAGCACCGACGCGAGCCGCGTATCGCCGATCGACATCGCGGACGCCGGGATGTCGACGGGCGTCGGCAAATCGACGCGCGAGAACACGATCCCCGTGCCCGGCGCGGCCGGGCGGAGCGTCAGTTCGACCTTGCGGCCCGAGTGCAGACCGATACCCACGGTCTTCACGATCGATTTGATGGTGCGCTGCTTCAGCATGGTGTTCTTCTGCTTGATTGAGAATATCAATCAGGAGTTATATTCGATAGGTGAGATTATAGCGTAATTCCCTATTCGACGCTGGTTGAAACTGCGTATCAATCTGTTTCGACTGTTTACCCGCGCGAATGCGGGACGGGCCGATGCCCGGAACGGAGGCGTTTCCGGTCATCGGCCCGTGTTACAACTGGCCTGGCGGTGCTGCTCGGCGTTGCCTCACGGCAACGGTGCACGCCCGATCAGGACCTCAGTGTCGCGAGCACACTCGCTGCATCGCTCACTTCGAATTTGCCCGGCGCTTCGACGGCCAGCGTCTTGACCACACCGTCGTCGACCACCATCGCGTAGCGCAGGGAACGGATTCCCATGCCACGCGCGGACAAATCCTGCGTCAGCCCCAGCGCATGAGTGAAAGCAGCGCTGCCGTCCGCGATCATGCGCACCTTGCCCGCGGTGTGCAGATCACGTCCCCATGCGCCCATCACGAATGCGTCGTTGACGGACACGCACCAGAGCTCGTCGATGCCTGCCGCGCGCAACTGCTCGGCATGCTCGACGTAGCCCGGCACATGCTGCGCCGAACAGGTCGGCGTGAAAGCACCCGGCAATCCGAAGATCACCACGCGCTTTCCCGCCACCTGCTCGCGCACGCTGACGGCGTTCGGCCCCAGCGTGCAGCCTTCGCGCGCGTCGTCGACGTATTCGAACAATTGCGCGTCGGGCAGCGCTTCGCCCACTTGAATCATGGCTGGTCCCTCATAGCGATACGGTTTTGCGGCGTGTTGCGGACAGCGCGGCCCATCCCGCTTCGCTCACGCGAAGAGGGCACGTCTCCCGGCCCGGCGTCGCTTCGACGCGGCCTGTCGTGGTCCGTGGCATCCGTCACGCCGGCGTTACCGCGGCAGCTCGCCGCGGCTTCGCCTCAGTGTGCCGTCAGTCGGCCTGCTTGCGCAGGAAAGCCGGGATGTCGTAGGTGTCGACACCCTTTTCCTGCAGCGCCTGCACGTGCGATGCCGCGGTTTCGCGCGAATTGCGCCACACCGCCGGCGTATCGAGCGCGCCGTAGTCGGCCGTGCTGACGTGCTGCGGCTGCGCATAGCCGTGCGACACCGCGCTGACCGGCTGGTTGTCGGTGCCGGTGCGCAGCAGCGTCATCGGCGCCGATTGCTGCTTCTTCGCCGCACGGCCGAGGCCCGTTGCGACGACCGTCACGCGCAGCGCATCGCCCATCGCGTCGTCGTACACCGCACCGAAGATCACCGTCGCGTCTTCCGCCGCGTAGCTCTTGATCGTGTTCATCACTTCGCGCGTTTCCGACAGGCGCAGCGAGCGGCTCGACGTGATGTTGACCAGCACGCCGCGCGCGCCCGACAGATCGACGCCTTCGAGCAGCGGGCTCGCCACGGCCTGTTCCGCCGCGAGGCGCGCGCGATCGACGCCGGCGACCGTCGCCGTGCCCATCATCGCCTTGCCCTGCTCGCCCATCACCGTCTTCACGTCTTCGAAGTCGACGTTCACGAGGCCGTCGACGTTGATGATTTCGGCGATGCCTGCGACCGCGTTGTTCAACACGTCGTCCGCGCACTGGAAGCACTTGTCCATCTCGGCGTCATCGCCCATCACGTCGAACAGCTTGTCGTTCAGGACGACGATCAGCGAGTCGACGTGATCCTCCAGTTGCTGCGAGCCTGCTTCTGCGACGCGCATGCGCTTGCCGCCTTCGAATTCGAACGGCTTGCTGACGACGCCGACCGTCAGGATGCCCATCTCCTTCGCGATCTGCGCGACGACCGGCGCCGCGCCCGTGCCCGTGCCACCGCCCATGCCGGCCGTGATGAACACCATGTGCGCGCCGCGCAGTGCGTCGGCGATGCGCTCGCGCGCCTCTTCGGCCGCCGCCTTGCCCATCTCCGGCTTCGCGCCGGCGCCGAGGCCGGTGTTGCCGAGCTGGATCACGGACGGTGCGCGTGCACGCGACAGCGCCTGTGCGTCGGTGTTCATCACGATGAAGTCGACGCCCTGCACGCCCCGGTTGATCATGTGCTGAACGGCATTGCCGCCAGCGCCGCCAACGCCGACCACCTTGATGATGGTGCCGTTGGTTTCGGTTTCCAGCATTTCGAATTCCATTGTTGCCTCCGTCAAGAAAATAAGACTACGCGGCCGTTATTCGGCAGGAGATCGGGCAACCCCCTGTCGCGCGCCGGCCGCCGGCACCGGCGCGAATTTCGATTCGGTTGGTCAGAAGTTGCTCAGGAACCACTCCTTCATCCGCGAGAAGATCTGCCCCGCGTTGCCGGACTGCACGGCGACCTTGCGGCCGCGCATGCGCTGCGCACTGCCTTCGACCAGCAGGCCCATCGCCGTCGAGTAGCGCGGGTTGCGCACCACGTCGGCGAGGCCGCCTGCGTATTCCGGCGCGCCGATGCGCACCGGTTTCAGGAAAATGTCTTCGCCGAGCTCGACCATGCCGGGCATCATCGACGCGCCGCCGGTAATGACCACGCCGGAGCTCAGCAGTTCTTCGTAGCCCGACTCGCGCACGACCTGCTGCACGAGCGAGAACAGTTCTTCGACGCGCGGCTCGATCACCGCCGCGAGCGCCTGGCGCGACAGCGTGCGCGGCCCGCGTTCGCCGAGGCCCGGCACTTCGACCATCTCGTCCGGATCGGCGAGCGCCTGCTTCGCGATCCCGTAGCCGACCTTGATGTCTTCCGCGTCCGGCGTCGGCGTGCGCAGCGCCATCGCGATGTCGCTCGTGATCTGGTCGCCGGCGATCGGAATCACCGCGGTATGGCGGATCGCACCTTCCGCGAAGATCGCGATGTCGGTCGTGCCGCCGCCGATGTCGACCAGCACCACGCCGAGATCCTTCTCGTCCTCGGTGAGCACGGCGAGCGACGACGCGAGCGGCTGCAGGATCAGGTCGTTCACTTCGAGCCCGCAACGGCGCACGCACTTGACGATGTTCTGCGCGGCGCTGACCGCGCCCGTCACGATGTGCACCTTCACTTCGAGGCGGATGCCGCTCATCCCGATCGGCTCGCGCACGTCTTCCTGGCCGTCGATGATGAATTCCTGCGTGAGGATGTGCAGCACCTGCTGGTCGGTCGGGATGTTGATCGCCTTCGCGGTCTCGATCACGCGCGCGACGTCCGTCTGCGTGACTTCCTTGTCCTTGATCGCGACCATCCCGCTCGAGTTGAAGCTGCGGATGTGGCTGCCCGCGATCCCCGTGAACACGTTGGTGATCTTGCAGTCGGCCATCAGCTCGGCTTCCTCGAGCGCGCGCTGGATCGACTGCACGGTGGCCTCGATGTTGACCACCACGCCCTTCTTCAGACCTTTCGATTCGCTCTGGCCGAGGCCGATCACCTCGTAATGGCCCTCGCCCTTCAGCTCGGCGACGATGGCCACCACCTTCGACGTGCCGATGTCGAGGGAAACCAGCAGATCCTTGTAGTCTTTGCTCATAAAGTGCTCTTGCGTGTGATCTCTCGTTACTGCTTGCGCTTGTCGGTATCGGTCAGGAACCGCATGCCTGCCGCACGTATCGCGAACCCGTTCGGATAACGCAGGTCCGCGTACTCGATGTCGTTGCCCCAGCGCTGCGTGACGGCCGGCCACGCGGCGACGAGGCGCTGGCTGCGGTCGTGCAGGGTTTCGCTGGTGCGCTCCTTGCCCAGCTCGACCTGCATGCCGTTCGACAGCTTCACCGTCCACGCGTAACGCGCCGACAGCGTCACTTCTTCAGGCGCCGCCTTCAGCGGCGCAAACCAGTTCATGAAGTCGCGATAGCGCGCGACGACTTCCCTTGCACTGCCCTCCGGACCGTCGAACGCGGGCAGCTCCTGATCCAGCTCGCCCTGGTTCGCGGTGAACAGCTCGCCGTCGACGCTGACGAGCTGCGCGCTGCCCCACGTTCCGAGCGGTTTGTACTCCTCGAGCGTGACAGCCAGCGCATTCGGCCACACGCGGCGCACGCTCGCGTGGCGCACCCACGGCATCTGCTCGAACGCGGCGCGCGCCGTGTCGAGATCGACCGTGAAGAAGTTGCCCTTCAGCCGGCCGACCACCCCCGCGCGCACCGTCGGCGAGTTGATGTGTTCGGTGTCGCCGTCGATCCGGATCTCGCGCAGCGCGAACGTCGGACGCTGGATCAGCCAGTAGCAGCCGGCCGCCGCCAACACGAGCAGCAGCAGCGCGTACAGCGCGCTGGCGGCAAGGTTGAGTTGGCGAACGTTGTTCCACATACGTCGTTCCGTTCCTGCGTCAATCGTTGAGCGTAAGCGACAGCACCTTCACGACCAGCTCCGAATAGCTGATGCCGATCGAGCGTGCAGCCTTCGGCGGCAGCGAATGATCGGTCATGCCGGGCGCCGTGTTCACTTCGAGGAAATACGCGTTGCCGGCCGCGTCCAGCATGAAGTCCGCGCGGCCCCAGTCGGTGCAGCCGAGCACGTCGAACGCGCGCCGCGCGATGCGCTTCAGCTCCGCTTCCTGCGCCGCCGGCAGGCCGCACGGGATCAGGTACTGCGTATCGTCGGCGACGTACTTCGCGTGATAGTCGTAGAACTCGCCGGCCGGCACGATCTTGATCAGCGGCAGGTCGAGATCGCCGGCGATGCACGCGGTGTACTCGCCGCCGCCTTCGATGCTCTTCTCCACGATCACGATCTTGTCGTGCGTCGCGGCTTCCGACAGTGCGGCGGGCAACGCGTCGGCCGTCTTCACCTTCAGCACGGCGACGCTCGAGCCTTCGCTCGCCGGCTTCACGAACAGCGGCAGGCCGAGCTTCGCGACGATCTCGGTCGCGCGCGCCGCGTAGTCGTCGCCGCGCAGCACCGTTTCGAACGGCGGCGTCGGCACGCCCGTCTGCTGCCACACGAGCTTGGTGCGGAACTTGTCGAGACCGAGCGCCGAGCCGAGCACGCCGCTGCCCGTGTAGCGGATCCCGTAGAAATCGAGCGCGCCCTGGATCTGGCCGTTCTCGCCGTAGCCGCCGTGCAGCGCGTTGAACGCGCGCACGAAGCCTTCGTCCTTCAGCGCCGACAGCGGCCGCTCGGCCGGGTCGAACAGATGCGCGTCGATGCCTGCGTCGCGCAGGCCCTGCAGCACGAGACGGCCCGAGGTGAGCGACACCTCGCGTTCGGCCGACTCGCCGCCGAACAACACCGCCACCTTGCCGAAACGTTTCGGATCGATCCCGCTCATGTCATCCCTTCTGTTGCGTGTTCTGCACGATCTTCGCCGGCACGCCGCCGATCGAACCCGCGCCCATCGTGATCACCACGTCGCCGTTGCGCGCGACCTTGGCCAGAGCGTCCGGCACGTCGTCGACCGTCGCGACGAACACCGGGTCCACCTTCCCTACCGTGCGCAGCGCACGCGACAGCGCGTCGCCGTTGGCCGTCGCGATCGCCGCCTCGCCCGCCGCATAGACTTCCGTCAGCACCAGCGCGTCGACCGTCGACAGCACGTTGACGAAATCGTCGAAGCAGTCGCGCGTGCGCGTGTAGCGGTGCGGCTGGAACGCCAGCACGAGGCGGCGGCCCGGGAACGCGCCGCGCGCGGCCGCGATCGTCGCCGCCATCTCGACCGGGTGGTGGCCGTAGTCGTCGATCAGCGTGTACTGGCCGCCGTCCGCGCTCGGCACCTCGCCGTAGCGCTGGAAGCGCCGGCCGACGCCGTTGAATTCCGCCAGCGCGAGCTGGATCGCGTCGTCCGACACGCCGAGATCGGTCGCGATCGCGATCGCCGCGAGCGCGTTCTGCACGTTGTGCAGGCCCGGCAGGTTCAGCACCACCGCGAGCGGCGAGCGGCCTTCGCGGATCACCGTGAAGTGCATGCGGCCGTCGCGCGCGTCGATGTTCTCCGCGCGCACCTGCGCGTCGGCCGACAGCCCGTAGCGCACGACCGGCTTCGAGATGAACGGGATGATCTGGCGCACGTTCGGATCGTCGACGCACACGACGGCGCTGCCGTAGAACGGCAGGCGCTGCGTGAATTCGATGAACGCCTGCTTGAGCCGCGCGAAATCGTGGCCGTAGGTGTCCATGTGATCGGCGTCGATGTTCGTGATGACTTCGATCACCGGATACAGGTTCAGGAACGACGCGTCCGACTCGTCGGCCTCCGCGACGATGAAGTCGCCGGTGCCGAGCCGCGCGTTCGCGCCGGCGCTGATCAGCCGGCCGCCGATCACGAAGGTCGGATCGAGGCCGCCGGCCGCGAGCACGCTCGCGACGAGGCTCGTCGTGGTGGTCTTGCCGTGCGTGCCGGCGATCGCGATGCCCTGCTTCAGGCGCATCAGCTCCGCGAGCATCACCGCGCGCTGCACGATCGGCACGCGCTGGTGGCGCGCGGCCAGCACTTCCGGGTTGTCCGAGCGCACGGCCGTCGACACGACGACCGCGTTCGCACCTTCGATGTTCGCCGCGTCGTGCCCGATCGCGATGCGCGCGCCGAGCGCCGCGAGGCGATCGGTCACCGCATTGCGCGACAGGTCCGAGCCGCTCACCTCGTAGCCGAGATTGACGAGCACTTCGGCGATGCCGCTCATGCCCGCGCCGCCGATCCCGACGAAATGAATATGTTTGACGATGTGTTTCATTGCAATTGTTCCAGGTTCGCGCCGGCCACCTTCGCGCAGACGCGCGCGACTTCATCGGTGGCCTCGGGCTTTGCCAGCGAGCGCGAACGCTCGGCCATCGCCGCGAGCGACGCCCGCGACTGGCCACGCAGCCAGTCGGCGAGCAGTTGCGCCGAGAGGTCGCGCTGTTGCACCAGCACCGCCGCGCCCGCATCGGCGAGAAACGCGGCGTTGGTCGTCTGGTGATCGTCGACCGCGTACGGGAACGGCACGAACAGCGCGGCCACGCCCACCGCCGCGATCTCCGACACCGTCATCGCGCCGGAGCGGCAGATCACGAGATCGGCCGCCGCGTACGCGCTCGCCATGTCGTCGATGAACGGCACGAGCCGCACGTCGTCGCCGCCCGCAAAGCCGGCCGCTTCGTAGTTCGCCTTCAGCGCATCGATGTGCTTCGCGCCCGCCTGATGGACGATGCGCGGACGCTCGCCCGGCGCGAGCAGCGCCAGCGCGCGCGGCACGACTTCGTTCAGCGCGGCTGCGCCGAGACTGCCGCCGACCACGAGCACGTGCAACGGGCCGCTGCGCGATGCATAGCGTGCTTTGGGTGCCTCCGTGCGCGCAAGTTCCGCGCGGATCGGATTGCCGGTCCATTCGGCGTGCGGCAGTGCGTCGGGGAACGCCACCAGCACCCGCTTCGCGAACTTGGCGAGCACCTTGTTCGCGAGGCCGGCGATCGAATTCTGTTCGTGCAGCACGAGCGGCCGGCCCGACAGCGCGGTCATCACGCCCGCCGGAAACGTGATGTAACCGCCCATCCCGAGCACGACGTCCGGCCGCACGCGGCGCAGCGCGCCGAGGCTTTGCCAGCACGCGCGCAGCAGGTTGAACGGCAGCGTCAGCTTGGTCTTCAGCCCCTTGCCGCGCAGCCCGCCGAAGCGCACGTATTCCATCGGAATGCCGTGCTTCGGCACGAGCGTCGCTTCCATCCCGGCCGGATTGCCGAGCCATACGACGCGCCAGCCCGCCGCTTCCATCCGGTGCGCGACCGCGAGCCCCGGGAACACGTGGCCCCCGGTGCCGCCTGCCATCACCATCAGCGTGCGTCGCGACGCGGTCATACCTTTCCTCCGCGCATCGGCAAGCATGAACGAACGTTTTGGCTACGGCCGCTACGCTTAACTTCGCGCGCTTCGCGCACGAAGTTAGCCTTCGCCGAAATCGCGTACTGACGCAGGGAGGTCATACCTTCCCTCCCCGCATCAGTACGCGATTTTCATAATCGACCCGCAGCAGCACCGCCAGCGAGACACAGTTCAGCAGAATGCCCGAGCCGCCGTAGCTGACGAGCGGCAGCGTGAGGCCCTTGGTCGGCAGCAGGCCGAGGTTCACGCCCATGTTGATGAAGGTCTGCGCGCCGAACCAGATGCCGATGCCCTTAGCCATCAGGCCCGCGAACGTGCGGTCGAGCGCAAGCGCCTGACGGCCGATCTCGAACGCGCGGCGCACGATCCAGTAGAACAGCAGGATCACCACCAGCACGCCGACGAAGCCGAGCTCCTCGCCGATCACCGCGAGGATGAAGTCGGTATGCGCTTCGGGCAGGTAGTTGAGCTTCTCGACGCTGCCGCCGAGGCCGACGCCGAACCACTCGCCGCGGCCGAACGCGATCAGCGAGTGCGTGAGTTGGTAGGCCTTGCCCTGCGCGTAGCGTTCGTCCCACGGATCGAGATACGCGAAGATCCGCTCGCGACGCCACGGCGACAGCCACACGAGCATCGTGAACGTGCCGATCGCGGTCGCGACCAGCCCGCCGAACAGCTTGCCGTTCACGCCGCCGAGGAACAGCACGCCCATCGCGATCGCCGCGACCACCATGAACGCGCCCATGTCGGGCTCGAGCAGCAGCAGCGCGCCGACCAGGCCAACCGCGAACGCCATCGGCAAGAAGCCCTTCGCGAAGCTCTGCATGTACTCCTGCTTGCGCACCGTGTAGTTCGCCGCGTAGATCGTCACCGCGAGCTTCATGATTTCCGACGGCTGCATGTTCGTGATGCCGAGCGGAATCCAGCGGCGCGCGCCGTTCACGCCCTTGCCGACGTGCGGGATCAGCACGATCACGAGACCCACCAGCGCCATCAGGAAAAGATGCGGCGCGTATTTGTCCCAGGTCGACACGGGCACGCGGAACGCGACCACCGCCGCGACGAACGCGACGACGAGCGACACGCAATGGCGCATCAGGAACGCGTAATCGTGATACGACGCGTATTTCGGCGAGTCGGGCATCGCGATCGATGCCGAATAGACCATCACGACGCCGAGCCCGAGCAGCGCGATCGCGACCCACAGCAGCGAGTAGTCGAAGTCGAGCATCCGCGAGCGGCTCGGCCGCACGCCGTTGACGACGCTCGCGAGGCCGCCCGTCGCGGCGCGCGTGGCCGAGGCGGCGCGTCCGCCCGCGGCATTGCCGCCGGTGTCGCGCCGATCGTTGAAGCGGGAGACGAGGCGATCGGACCAGCTCATGGCGTCGCTCCTTTGTCGATGGCGATTTCATCCACCGCCGCGCGGAACACGTCCGCGCGATGGGCGTAGTTGCGGAACATGTCGAGGCTCGCGCAGGCAGGCGACAGCAGCACCGCATCGCCCGGCTCGGCGAGCTCGGCGGCCGCACGCACCGCGCCTTCGAGCGTCGCGTGGTCGGCGAGCGGCACGCCGGTGTCGGCGAGCGTCGCGCGCAGCGCCGGCGCGTCGCGGCCGATCAGCATCACCGCACGGCACCAGCGCGCGACCGGCGCGACGAGCGGCGCGAAGTCCTGGCCCTTGCCGTCGCCGCCGGCGATCAGCACGATCTTCTGCGCGAGGCCGTCGAGCGCGGCCACCGTCGCACCGACGTTCGTGCCCTTGCTGTCGTCGACGTAGTCGACGTCGTCGATCGTCGCGATCACCTCGACGCGATGCGCTTCGCCGCGGTATTCGCGCAGCGCATGCAGCAGCGGCGCGGCCGGCAGGTCGATCGCACGCGCGAGCGCGAACGCGGCCAGCGCGTTCGCCGCGTTGTGCAGCCCGCGGATGCGCAATGCGTCGACCGGCATCAGCCGCTTGTGCGCGATATCGGGCGTATGCGCGCCGTCGCGCTTGCGCCGGCGGGTCGTCGTCGTTTCGTCCGGCGCGTCGCGGTCGATCGCTTCGACGAGCCACGCGATGCCGTTGTCGCGCGACAGCCCGTAGTCGCCGTCCCGCGTCGGCTCGCCGAGGCCGAACGTCACCGTGCGCGCCGCATCGGCGGCGCCCGCGGCCGGCGCGAACTTCATCACGGCCGCGTCGTCGCGGTTCAGCACGCGCGTGGTCGTCGCGCCGAAGATGCGGCCCTTCGCCGCCGCATAGGCGTCGAAGCTGCCGTGCCAGTCGAGATGGTCCTGCGTGATGTTCAGAATCGCGGCGGCGTCGGGCGCGAACGTACGCGCGGTCTCGAGCTGGAAGCTCGACAGTTCGAGCACCCAGACGTCGGGCAGCGCCGTCTCGTCGATCGCGCTCGCGAGCCGGTCGAGCATCGCCGGGCTGATGTTGCCGGCGACGGCGACCTTCTTGCCCGCGCGCTGGCACAGCAAGCCGGTGAGGCTCGTCGTCGTGGTCTTGCCGTTGGTGCCGGTGATCGCCAGCACCTTCGGCTGGTAGCCGCTCGTGCCGAGCGCGCGCAGCGCCTGCGCGAAGAATTCCAGTTCGCCCCACACCGCGATCGCGCGTTCGCTCGCGGCCGCGAGCAGCGCGGCGAGCGCCGGCTCGAGCGGCGACAGGCCGGGGCTCAGCCCGACGATGTCGATGCCGCCGTCGAGCAGCGCAGGCGTGAACGGGCCGCCGACGAATTCGGCGTCGATGCCTTCGGCCTGCAGCGCGGCAAGGTTCGGCGGCGCCTCGCGGGTATCGGCAATCCGCAGCCGGCACCCGTGCCTCGCGCACCACCGCGCGATCGCGAGGCCCGATTCCCCAAGCCCCAGCACGAGCACCATCGGCCTTTGCCGATCTCCAAACATCTCGCCAGACATCCTTGTTACCTTTCCTTTACCGCAGCTTGAGGGTGGACAGACCGAACAGGCACAGCATCAGCGTGATGATCCAGAAACGCACCACCACCTGCGTTTCCTTCCAGCCGGACAATTCGAAATGGTGATGCAGCGGCGCCATCTTCAGCAGGCGGCGCCCTTCGCCGTAACGTTTCTTCGTGTACTTGAACCACGACACCTGCAGCATCACCGACAACGTTTCCGCGACGAAGATGCCGCCCATGATGAACAGCACGATTTCCTGGCGCACGATCACCGCGACGGTGCCGAGCGCGCCGCCGAGCGCGAGCGCGCCGACGTCGCCCATGAACACCTGCGCGGGGTGCGTGTTGTACCAGAGGAACGCGAGCCCTGCCCCGCCCATCGCCGAGCAGAAGATCAGCAATTCGCCCGCGCCCGGAATATGCGGGAACAGCAGGTACTTCGAATAGACCGAGCTGCCCATCACGTACGCGAACACGCCGAGCGACGCGCCGACCAGCACGACCGGCATGATCACGAGGCCGTCGAGGCCGTCGGTCAGGTTCACCGCGTTGCTCGCGCCGACGATCACGAAATAGGTCAGCACGATGAAGCCCCACACGCCGAGCGGGTAGCTGATCGACTTCAGGAACGGCAGCATCAGGTCGGCCCGCGCGGGCAGCCCCATCGACAGCCCGCTCCTCACCCACGCCATGAACAGGTCGAGCACGCGCACGTTGTTCGCCTCGGACACGCTGAACGCCAGGTAGACGGCCGCGAACAGGCCGATCACCGACTGCCAGAAATACTTCTCGCGCGACGACATCCCGCGCGGGTCCTTGTGGACCACCTTGCGGTAATCGTCGACCCAGCCGATCACGCCGAAGCCGAACGTGACGAGCATCACGATCCAGATGAAACGGTTCGTCAGGTCGCCCCACAGCAGCGTCGCGACCGCGATGCCGATCAGAATCAGCACGCCGCCCATCGTCGGCGTGCCGGACTTGACGAGATGACTCTGCGGGCCGTCCTTGCGCACGGCCTGCCCGACCTTCATTTGCGTCAGCTTGCGGATCACCCACGGTCCGCACACGAGCCCGATGCCGAGCGCGGTGATGGTAGCCATCACCGCACGGAACGTCAGGTACGTGAACAAGCGCAAAAAGCTTGCGTCTCCTTGCAGCCATTGCGCCAGCGCCAGCAGCATGCTTCCTTCCTTCTACTCAGTGAGCGGCGGGCACCGTGCCCGCCGCAGGTTGGTTCGTCAGCGCGTCGACCACGCGCTCCATCTTCATGTACCGCGAGCCCTTGACCAGCACCGTCGCGTGCGCGCCGTAGCCGGCCGCGAGCAAGGCGGTCAGCAGCGCGCCGACGTCGCCGAAATGGCGGGCCGTGTCGCCGTACGCCGCGCATGCGTCGCGCGACGCATCGCCGAGCGCGAACAGCGCGTCGATGCCGCGCTCGCGCGCATAAGCGCCGATCTCGCGGTGAAAGGCCGGGCCTTCGTCGCCGACTTCGCCCATGTCGCCGATCACCAGCACGCGCGGCGCCGCCTGTGCGGCCAGCACGTCGATCGCCGCGCGCATCGAGTCGGGGTTCGCGTTGTAGGTGTCGTCGACGACCGTCGCGCCCGCGAGGCTGCCGACGTCCGCACGCCGCACCTGCAAGCGGCCCTTGACCGGCTCGAACGCTTCGAGCCCGCGCCCGATCGCGGCCAGCTCGACGCCGGCCGCGAGCGCCGCGGCCGCGGCCGCCAGCGCGTTGCGCGCGTTGTGCTCGCCGAGCGCGCGCAGCCGTACGGTCAGCGCGCCGGACGGCGTGTCGATCGCGAGCTCGCCGCCTTGCAAGCGGCCGGTGACTTGGGCGTCGACCTGCCGCTGCGCGTCGTGCAGCGCGAAATCGAGAATCCGGTTGCCGGTCGCCGCGACGCGCCAGATGCCCGCGTACGCATCGTCGGCCGGGAACACGGCGACGCCGTCCGGCGCGAGCGCGTGGATCACCGCCGCGTGTTCGAGCGCGACCGCCTCGACCGTCGCCATGAACTCCTGGTGCTCGCGCTGCGCGTTGTTGACGAGCGCGACGGTCGGCGCGGCGAGGCGCGCGAGCACGTCGGTCTCGCCCGGATGGTTCATGCCGAGCTCGATCACCGCGAGGCGGTGCGCGGCCGACAGCCGCAGCAGCGTCAGCGGTACGCCGATGTCGTTGTTCAGGTTGCCGGCCGTCGCGAGCCGTGCGTCGGCGCCGACCGCTGCCGCGAAGATCGACGCGATCATTTCCTTGACGGTCGTCTTGCCGTTGCTGCCCGTCACGGCGACGAGCGGCAGCGCGAAGCGCTTGCGCCAGCCATGCGCGAGCGCGCCGAGCGCGGCGCGCGTCTCGCCGCCTTCGACGACCGGCATCGCGAGGCCCGCCGGCACGTGCGCGACCAGCGCCGCGGCTGCGCCGCGCGCGGCCACGTCGCCGAGGAAGTCGTGCGCGTCGAAGCGCTCACCCTTCAGCGCGACGAACAGGTCGCCGGGGCCGGCCGTACGGCTGTCGGTCGATACGCGCTCGAACGTCGTGGCCGGATCGCCGTGAACGACGGCGCCGGGAATCAGGCGCGCGGCTTCGCCGAGACTGAGCATCGTCATTCGCCGCCTCCCTTGCCGTGGGTCGCGCGCGCCGCCAGCGCGAGCCGCGCGTGATCCTGATCCGAGAACGTGCGCTTCTTGCCCATGATTTCCTGCGTCGCTTCGTGGCCCTTGCCGGCCAGCAGCACGACGTCTTCGCGCGCGGCGCCGCGCACGGCCTGCAGGATCGCGCTCGCGCGATCCTCGATACGGCGTGCGCGATCGGGCGCCGTCATGCCGGCGACGATCTGGTCGATGATGCGCTGTGGATCTTCGCTGCGCGGGTTGTCGCTCGTGACGACGACTTCGTCGGCGAGCCGCTCGGCGATCGCGCCCATCAGCGGGCGCTTCGTCGCGTCGCGGTCGCCGCCGCAGCCGAACATGCAGACGAGCCGGCCGCCGCGCGCCGCCGCGATCGGGCGCAGGGCTTCGAGCGTCTTGTCGAGCGCGTCCGGCGTGTGCGCATAGTCGATCACCACCAGCGGCTCGTCGTTCTGCGGCCGACCGCCGAGCCGCTGCATGCGGCCGTTGACGGACTCGAGCCGCGCGATCTCGGCAACCGCCGCGTCGAACGGCACGTCGGCCGCGAGCAGCGAGCCGAGCACCGCGAGCAGGTTGCTGACGTTGAACGTGCCGAGCGTGCCGACCTCGACGTCGGCCTCGCCCCAGGACGAGCGCAGCCGGAACGCGGTGCCCGCGGCGGTCGCGCGCACGTCGGTCGCGACCAGCTCGCGGTCGGCGCCGGCCGACGGCGCGTCGCCGATGCCGTACGCGATCGTGCGCACGCGTCCGGCCAGCTTCTCGAGCAGCCGGCGGCCCGCCGCGTCGTCGCGATTGACGACCGCCGCGCGCAGCCCGCGCCACGCGAACAGCTTCGCCTTCGCCGCCTCGTACGCGTCGAACGTGCGGTGATAGTCGAGATGATCCTGCGTGAGATTCGTGAACACCGCGATGTCGAACGCGGTGCCGTTCACGCGGCCTTGATGCAGCGCGTGCGACGACACTTCCATCGCGACGGCCTTCGCGCCCGCATCGCGCAGGCGCGCGAGGCTGCGCTGCAACTGCGGCGCGTCGGGCGTCGTGAAGCCGGTCGGCACGAGCTGGCCCGGCATGCCGCTGCCGAGCGTGCCGATCAGCGCGCAGGGCTGGTGCAGCGCCGTCAGCGCGGCGGCGATCCATTGCGTGCACGACGTCTTGCCGTTCGTGCCGGTCACGCCGATCGCGAGCAGAGCGTCGCTCGGATCGCCGTACCAGCCGCTCGCGATTTCGCCGGCGAGCTGGTCGAGGCCAGGCACCGCGAACGCGACCGGAACGGCCGGCGCGGCAGCGAGGCCTTCCGGTTGATACAGCACGGCGGCCGCGCCGCGGGCCACCGCATCGGCAATGAACGCGCGATTGTCGGCCCCGTCGACCGCATAGCCGAGAAACACGTCGCCGGCCTGCAGGCTGCGCGTGTCGGCATGCAGCTGCGCCGCGGGGGCCACATGCTGGCGCAGCCACGCAAGCGCGGCTGCGATCTGCTGATGCGCCGGATGAGAACTGCGAGCGGCGCTCATCGAACAACTCCTGGTGAATTGCGTGTCGTGCTGGAAACGATCATATGCTTCGCGTGGCCGCTGCCGGCGAGCTTTTGCGGCCCCGACGCGGCGGGCGCCGCCGGCGCGGCGTCGCCCGATACGACGAGCTGCTTGATCGGCATGTTCGGCGGCACGTTCAGCGCGCGCATCGTATCACCCGCGATCGCCGAAAATACGGGGCCCGAGACCTGCCCGCCGAAGTGGCTGCCCGCGGTCGGCTCGTCCACGGACACCGCGACCACGATGCGCGGATTCGGCATCGGCGCCATCCCGACGAACGACGCGCGGTACTTGCGCGTGTAGCCATGACCTTCGTGCTTGTAGGCGGTACCGCTCTTGCCGCCGACGCGATAGCCGGGCACCGCGGCGTCCGGCGACGTGCCGCCCGGCGCGACGACGGTCTCGAGCATCGCGCGCACTTCGCGCGCGGTGGTCGGCGTGAATACCTGCGTGCCCGTGATCTGCTGATTGGGGTCGGTCTTGAAAATGGTCACCGGCATCAGTTCGCCGTCGTGCGCGATCGCGGTGTACGCGCGCGCCAGCTGGAACAGCGATACCGACAGCCCGTAGCCGTACGACATCGTCGCCTGCTCGATGCGGCGCCAGCTCTTCCACGGGCGCAGCCGGCCGGCCGCGGCGCCGGGGAAGCCGACCTTCGGCGCCTGGCCGAGGCCGATGCTCGTATACATGTTCCACATTTCCTCGGGCCGCATCGTCATCGCGATCTTGGTCGCGCCGATGTTGCTCGACTTCTGGATCACGCCGCCGACCGTCAGCGTGCCGAAGCCCGCATCGTCGGTGATCGGCGCGCCGTCGAGCACGAAGTGCCCGTTGCCCGTCTCGACGAGCGTGTTCGGCGTCACGCGATGCAGGTCGAGCGCGAGCGACACGGTGAACGGCTTCATGATCGAGCCCGGCTCGAACACGTCGGTCAGGATCCGGTTGCGCAGCTGCTCGCCGGTCAGGCGCGTGCGGTCGTTCGGGTTGTAGGTCGGATAGTTGACCAGCGCGAGCACTTCGCCGGTGCGCACGTCGACGACCATCGCCGCGCCGGCCTTGGCCTTGAACTTCTCGACGGCGGCCTTCAGGTTCGCGTACGCGATGTACTGGATCTTGCTGTCGATCGACAGGTCGACGTCGGTGCCGTTGTGCGGCGGAATCTGTTCGGCGACGTCCTCGACGATGTGCCCCATCCGGTCCTTGATCACGCGACGCACGCCGGACGTGCCGGACAGCGACTTCTGGTCGCCGAGTTCGACGCCCTCCTGCCCTTCGTCCTCGACGTTCGTGAAGCCGATCAGATGGGCGGTGATCTCGCCTTCCGGATAGAAGCGCTTGTACTCGTTGCGCTGATAGATGCCCGGGATGTCGAGCGCGGCGACCTTGTCGGCGACGTCGAGCGGCACCTGACGCTTCACGTAGACGAAGCCCTTGTCTTCCGACAGCTTGATGCGCAGCTCCTTCGGCGTCATGCCGAGCAGCTTGCCGAGCTGGTTGATCTTGGCGGCGTCGAGGTCGTCCGGCACGGCGTCGGGAATGGCCCAGATCGCGCGCACGGGCAGGCTCGTCGCGAGCACGAGCCCGTTGCGGTCGAGGATCTTGCCGCGCGTGGCCGGCAGCTCGATCGTGCGCTGATAGCGGCTCTCGCCCTGCTTCTGGTAGAACGCGTTGCCGGGGCCCTGGATCCAGAACGCGCGCGCGGTCAGCGCGACGAACGCCATGAACAGCAGGAACACGACGAGCTTCGAGCGCCACATCGGCAGGTGCACGCCGAGCACGGGGCTCGACGAGAATTTCACGTCCTGGCGCTTGTGCGACGGCTTCATCGTGCGCCCCCGCGGCCCTTCGCGCCGGCATCGGCCGACGCGGGAATCGGTGCGTCGATCGCCTTCGCGGCGCCCGGCGGCAGCGTCAGGTACTGCGTGCGGCCGGTCGTGATCGGCTGCATCTTCAGCGTATCGTTCGCGAGCTGCTCGATGCGGGAGGTCTTCGACAGCGCGCTCTGCTGATATTGAAGCTGCGCGTAATCCTGTTGGAGCTGACGCTCCTGCGACTGCGCGCGCTGCAGCTGGATGAAGATCTGGCGCTGCTGGTTCGTCGAATTGACGACCGACAACGCGCAACCCATCACGATGATCAGCAGGAAGATGTTGAAGCGGCTCATGGCGTGACGCGCTCCGCAATGCGCATCACGGCCGACCGGGCGCGCGGATTCGCGGCGACTTCCGCTTCGCTCGGAAACTGACGGCTGATGATCTTCAGAGGCGGGCTCGGGAGGTCGACGGCGCGAATCGGCAGGCGACGGTCGACCGCAGGCGCACTCGCGTGCGCCTGCATGAATCGCTTGACGATTCGATCCTCGAGTGAATGAAAGCTGATGACCACCAGCCGCCCCCCTTGCTCCAGCAACGACAATGCCGCGTCTAGTACGACTTGCAGGTCCGCAAGCTCTTGATTGACGTGAATCCGTATAGCCTGAAAGGTGCGGGTTGCCGGATCCTTGCCCTTCTCACGGGTTTTGACGACGTGACCCACGATTTGGGCAAGCTCGCCCGTGGTGTCGAGAGGCCCAAGACGGTCGGACTCTGCCCGGCGAGCAACAAGCGCCTTTGCAATCTGAAAAGCAAACCGTTCTTCCCCATAATCTCGTATCACCTCCGTCAATTCCTGCACCGAAGCCCGCGCGAGCCACTCGGCCGCCGACTCGCCGCGCGTCGGATCCATTCGCATGTCCAGTGGGCCATCGGCGCGGAAGCTGAAGCCGCGCGCCGGATCGTCCACCTGCGGCGAGGACACGCCCAGGTCCAGCAACACCCCCGACACCTTCTCGACACCGCGCGCCGCAAGCGCGTCGCGCATCGATGCAAAGCTGTCGTGCACGATCGAGAAGCGCGCATCCTCGATGCGCTGCGCCGTCTCGATCGCCCTCGGATCCTTGTCGAACGCGATCAGCCGCCCGCCCGGCGCGAGCCGCGCGAGCACCGCGCGGCTGTGGCCGCCGCGCCCGAACGTGCCGTCGACGTAAATGCCGTCCGGTCGCGTCACGAGCGAATCGACCGCTTCGTCCAGCAATACGGTCCGATGCTGCAATTCGTTTCCCATCGCGGGCGTCTCCGTCACCGCAATCAGAACGTGAAATTCTTCAGCGCGTCGGGCATGCCCTGCGCCATCGCTGCCTGCTCCTTCGCGATGTAGGTCTGCGAATCCCACAGCTCGAAGTGACTACCCATTCCCAACAACATGACTTCCTTTTCCAGTCCGGCTGCCATCCGCAGCTCGGGCGATACGAGAATCCGGCCCGCGCTGTCGAGATCGACGTCCATCGCGTTGCCGAGAAAAATACGGCGCCACCAATGGGCGTCCATCGGCAGCGCGGCGATCTTGGCGCGAAACACTTCCCATTCCGGGCGCGGAAACAGCAACAGGCAGCCGTCCGGGTGCTTGGTCACAGTCACCCGTCCTTCTGCCTGTCCTTGCAGCGCTTCGCGATAGCGGGCCGGCACCGACATCCGGCCTTTCGCATCGAGCGTCAGCGCCGACGCCCCTTGGAACACGTTCCGCTCTCCCGTTCAGGGCACCGAAGCACCCGCCCAACGCTCAAGAATTTAGCCCGAATGGCCCGCCAAATCACACAAAAATACACTTTCTCACACTGTCTCCCACTTTAGAGGAAGGGTTTGGCACGGTCAAGGGAGCGGCCCGCTTTTTTGACGAATTTTGTTATTCAGAACAAGGACTTACGCGCGGTTGCTCATGCGGCCCTGCAAACTAAAAATCGTTATAAATGAATGGGCTAGTGCAACTTGTGAAGGTGATACGTGAGAAAGGCGGGCCAGACTGGCGTGCGGGCGGGGCTTTCGGGGGCGGGAAAACGCGGAAAAAACGGGCGGTATCGTCGGCGGTGAACCGGAGCCGCGTCGTGCGCGGCCCCGGCCCGAAGATCACAGATAGTACGCAGTGCTGGTCATGACTTTCGAGGCGGCGCGCATCAGCATCCGAGCAGGCAGCGGCAATTCCACTCCGCCGGCATCGGTCGCTGCCTTGCCGTGCTTCACCTCGTCGATGCGCATCTGATCGACGATCGCGCGCGACGCGGTGTCCGCGGCCGGAAGCTCGGACAGGTGGCCTTCGAGGTGATTCTCCACCTGGCGCTCGGTCTCGGCCATGAAGCCCAGGCTGACCTTGTCGCCGAGCGTGCCGGCAGCCACGCCGATCGCCAGCGCACCCGCATACCAGAGCGGATTCAACAGGCTCGGGCGCGAGTCGAGCTCCTTCAGGCGGTGCGCGGTCCATGCGAGATGGTCCTCTTCCTCGCGCGCGGCTTCCTCGAACATCGCCTTCGCGGAGGCGGTGCGCGCGGTGAACTTCTGCGCCTGATAGAGCGCCTGCGCACAGACCTCGCCGACGTGGTTCACACGCATCAGCCCGGCGGCGTGCGTGCGCTCCGCGGGCGTCAGTTCGGCAGCCGGCGGCTGCGCGGGCACCGGCACCGGCCGGCTCATCCGGCTAATGCCGGTCAGCGACCTGAGGCCACGGTCGAATTCGCTGATCAGTTCGTCCAACACCATCCTGTTCTCCTGTCTGCGTGTGCTGCCGCGGGCGGCAAAAGGCACGTGCTCCGCTGCGTAACCGACTTGATTATTCAGCGGAAATTGCGGTTAACCCGTGATTTTAACCATTGTTGCATAAAGGAAACATGGCGACCTTGAGCCACGGCATTTCGCTTTGTCGGAAAAAGTGGCTTTGCTACATTACGAGCGACTTCTTGCGAAGTTGAAGGGGCTCGTCGACACAACATAACTATCCGCCCCGCCAAAAAAATTCAGTGATTCTTGGAGATCCGTTAATGAAAAAGTCGCTTCTCGCGCTCGTCGCGCTGGGCGCGTTCGCTGGCGCAGCCCATGCGCAAAGCAGCGTGACCCTTTACGGCATCATCGATGAAGGCTTCATCTTCAACAACAACGCGAAGGGCGGCCATCTGTACGGTCTGGCCAGCGGCGTGATGCAAGGCAGCCGCTTCGGCCTGCGCGGCACCGAAGATCTGGGCGGCGGCCTGAAGGCGATCTTCGTGCTCGAAAATGGTTTCGACGTGAACTCCGGCAAGCTCGGTCAAGGCGGCCTGATGTTCGGTCGTCAGGCTTACGTCGGCCTGTCGAGCCAGTACGGCACGGTCACGCTGGGTCGCCAGTACGACTCCGTCGTCGACTTCGTCGGCCCGCTCGAGGCAGGTGACCAATGGGGCGGCTACATCGCCGCTCACCCGGGCGACCTCGACAACTTCAACAACGCTTACCGTGTGAACAACGCGGTCAAGTACACGAGCGCAAACTACGGCGGCTTCACGTTCGGCGGCTTGTACAGCTTCGGCGGCCAAGCCGGCCAGTTCTCGAAGAATCAGGTCTGGTCGCTCGGCGCGGGCTACAACAACGGCCCGCTGGTCCTGGGCGTCGGCTACCTGAACGCACGTACGCCGGCGAACTACGGCGGCATCTTCAACACCGGCTCGTCCGATCCGGCGGCAAGCGGCAAGCCGGTCGTCTCCTCGCCGGTTTACGGCACGTACGCGAACAGCGCGAACACGTACCAGGTCATCGGCGCGGGCGGTGCATACACGTTCGGCGCGGCAACGATCGGCGCGACGTACTCGAACACGAAGTTCAAGGGCTTCTCGGCCGGTCAATACACGAACCAGACCGCGACGTTCAACAACGGCGAACTCAACTTCAAGTACCAGTTGACCCCGGCGTTGATCCTCGGCGCCGCGTACGACTACACGCAAGGCAGCAAGATCGACGGCAACTCGGCGGCCAAGTATCACCAGGGCTCGCTGGGCGTCGACTACTTCCTGTCGAAGCGCACCGACGTCTACGTGATCGGCGTGTATCAACACGCGTCGGGCAACGTGCTCGATTCGAAGGGCAACGTCGTTCAGGCAACCGCCGCGATCAACGGCCTCGACGCGTCGAGCACCAGCAACCAGGTCGCAGCCCGCGTCGGCATCCGTCACAAGTTCTAATCAGCTTGCCTGACAAGCCGCAGTGTCTTGAAGGCGCCTTCGGGCGCCTTTTTCTTTTTCGGTTGGGCGCGGTCGGCGTGTGGCGCGCGCGGCGGCGCGGCGCGAGCGCTTGCGCCGGCTGTGCGCTGGCGACGCAGCGCCACGTGAACGCCGCCTTTACCGGCACCGAAGTTCACCGCGCGCCTGCCATTCGAAACGAAGCGGGTGCATGGAATGGTCGCGGCCGCGCCGGCGGCCACCGCCCTCGGGGTCGAACGACCATCGTGGCGACGGCCACGTCCCGACGATATCTGCAGCGCGACGCGTCGCCCGCCCAAAATTAAAAAGCCCGGCACAAGGCCGGGCTCGCAGGTTCGAACGTCGATGTTACGCGCGGCCGTCGCGCAGTTCGCGCCGCAGGATCTTTCCGACGTTCGTCTTCGGCAGTTCCGTGCGGAATTCGACCAGCTTCGGCCGCTTGTAGCCGGTGAGCCGCTCCTTGCAGTACGCGAGGATGTCCTTGTCGGTGAGCGCCGGGTCCTTCTTCACGACGAACAGCTTCACCGCTTCGCCCGAGTGTTCGTCCGGTACACCGACGGCCGCCACCTCGAACACGCCCGGATGCGACGCCACCACGTCCTCGACCTCGTTCGGATAGACGTTGAAGCCGGACACGAGGATCATGTCCTTCTTCCGGTCGACGATCTTCACGTAACCGCGCGCGTCCATCACGCCGATGTCGCCGGTCTTGAAGAAGCCGTCGGGAAACATGACCTTCGCCGTTTCATCCGGACGGTTCCAGTAGCCGGCCATCACCTGCGGCCCGCGAATGCAGATCTCGCCCGGCTCGCCGAGCGCGACGTCGTTGCCCGCATCGTCGCGGATCGCAATCTCGGTCGACGGCAGCGGCAAACCGATCGTCCCGCTGTATTCGGTGGCCGTCACCGGGTTGCAGGTCGCCACCGGCGACGTCTCCGACAGGCCATACCCTTCGACGATCGCCGTACGGGTTTTTTCGTACCAGCGCTTCGCGACGCCTTCCTGGATCGCCATCCCACCGCCGTTCGCGATCGCGAGCTTCGACAGGTCGAGCTGGCCGAAATCCGGATGGTTCAGCAGCGCGTTGTACAACGTGTTGACTGCCGGAATCGTCGAGATCTGGTAGCCCTTCAGCTCCTTGATCATGCCGCCGATGTCGCGCGGGTTCGGGATCAGGATGCCCATGCCGCCCGTGCGCATGGTCAGGAACCCGCAGACGGTCAGCGCAAACACGTGATAGAGCGGGAGCGCGACGACGGTGATGAACTGCTTCACGTCCGGGAATTTCTCATGCGCGGGATGGTGCCACGCGCCGGCTTGCAGCACGTTCGACACGATGTTGCGGTGCAGCAGCGTCGCGCCCTTCGCGACGCCGGTGGTGCCGCCCGTGTACTGGAGGAACGCGACGTCGTCCGGCGCGAGCTTCGGCGGTTTGAAGGTCTGCCGTGCGCCCTCCGACAGCGCGGCGTTGAAGCGCGTATACGACGGCAATTGCCACGGCGGCACCATCTTCTTTACGCGCCGCACGACATAGTTGACGAGCCAGCCCTTGATGCCCAGCAGGTCGCCCATCGATGCGACGACGACATGCTTGATCCCGGTGTTGGCTATCACGGCCTGAAGCGTCGACGCGAAATTCTCGAGAATGACGATCGCCTCTGCGCCGCTGTCCTTCAGCTGATGCTCGAGCTCGCGCGGCGTATAGAGCGGGTTGACGTTGACGACCGTATAGCCGGCGCGAAGCACCGCGACGATCGCCACCGGGTATTGCAGCACGTTCGGCATCATCAACGCGACGCGCGCGCCGCGCTTCAGCCCGCGCGACTGCAGCCACGCGCCGAAATGTCGCGACAGCGCATCGAGTTCGCCGTACGTGATGCGCTTGCCCATGCAGACGAACGCGCTGCGATCACGATACTGGCGGAAGCTCTCGTCGAGCAGATCCGGGATGGATGGGTAGGGGGACGCGTCAATTTCGGCTGGAACGCCGGGTGGGTACGATTTCAGCCAAATTTTTTCCATGCCGCGCGTCTCCTCACTGATTTTCGAATGGTCGTGCTAAAACGCATCGTAGCGGCTCGCCCGTCCCGAGACAACAGGGTTAGATGCCCACTTCCAACTTTCGATTGAATTCATCAGATCATATCGCGATGTTCGGTCAAATCCGTTCTACTTCTACCAGGCAATCGTAAAACGTCGCCGAATTGCCGAGATCGGTCAGCGCCTGACTCGTCACTTCATTTGCGTTTCGGCCGTCCGCGGACAACTTCTTCCACCAGATCGACAACCCCACGACCAGCCCCGCGCGCGCACGATCCGTGACCCTCGCGACGGCCTGCATCGAGCCGCGGTCGTTGAAGATTCGCACCATGTCGCCATCGCCGATGCCGCGCGACTCGGCGTCCGCGGGATGGATGTCGAGGTGCGGCTCGCCTTCCGTGTTGCGCAGGCTCTCGACGTTGACGAACGTGCTGTTCAGGAAGTGACGGGCCGGCGGCGAAATCATCGCGAGCGGGTAACGCGCGGCCAGTTCCGGCGACGCCTCGGCCGACTCGTACGGCGGCAGATAATCCGGCACCGGATCCAGGCCCATTTGCTCGAGTCGCGCGCTGTGGAACTCGCATTTTCCGGACGGCGTGCGGAAGCCGCCGTCTGCAAACGGCGCATCCGCGAGCTTGAGCTTCACCCAGCCCGCGTGCTTCAAGGTGTTCCAGTCGCTATCGAGCGTCGGGTCGTCCCAGCGGAGCGCCGTCTGAGCGACTTCTTCGTCGCTGTGATAGAGCGCCGGCTCGTCGAGCCCCATGCTGCGCGCGATGCCGCGGAAAATCTCCGTGTTCGGCCGCGCCTCGCCGACCGGCGGGATCGCCGGCAGGTTCGCCATCACGTAGGTGTGACCATACGATTTGTGGATGTCGAGATGCTCGAGTTGCGTCGTCGCAGGCAGCACAATGTCGGCGAAATCGACGGTATCCGTCTGGAAGTGCTCCAGAACGACTGTGAACAGGTCCTCGCGCGCGAACCCCGCTGCTACCTTCGACGAGTCCGGCGCGACGGCCACCGGGTTCGAGTTGTAGACGATCACCGCTTCCACCTTCGGCCCGAAGGCATCGTCGCCCGGATGCAGCAACGCGTCGCCGATCGCGTTCATGTTGATGATGCGCGGCAACTTGTGCGGCCAGCCGGGGATGAGATCCGGGCGCAGCAAGGCGGCATGATCGATCGGCGCGAATTCCGACGACGACAGCAACAGCCCGCCGGCCCGATCGCGCCATGCGCCCGTGAGTCCGGGCAGGGATGCGATTGCACGCACTGCATTGCCGCCGCCGCGCACGCGCTGCATGCCGTAATTGAGGCGAATCGATGCCTTGCGCGTCGCGCCGTAGCGGCGCGCGAGTTCGATCAGTTCCGACGCGTCGATCCCGCAAATTTGGGCGACGCGTTCGGGCGGATAGGACAGCGCTCGCGCCTTCAGCGCCTCGAAGCCGACCGTATGGTTCGCGATGTAGTCGTGATCGAGCAGGTTCTCGGTAATCAGCACATGCATCATGCCCAAGGCGAACGCGCCGTCGGTGCCCGGCTTCAGTGCGATGTGCTGATGACACTTCTCCGCGGTCAACGAGCGATACGGATCGATCGCGACCAGGCGTGCCCCGCGGCGCTTGGCTTCCTGCGCGCGTGTCCAGAAATGCAGACTCGACGCAATTGGATTGGCGCCCCAGATGAGGATCAGCTCGCTTTCCTCGAAATGTTCGAGGTGCATGCCGATGTTTCCGCCATACGTGTAGCGCAGCCCTGCCGCGCCGGCCGCCGCGCAGATTGTGCGCTCGAGCCGCGACGCGCCGATTTTGTGGAAGAACCGTTGAGCAATGCCTTCGCCCTGCACGAGGCCCATCGTTCCCGCATAGCTGTACGGCAGGATCGACTCCGGCGAGCGCGCGGCGATATCGCCCAAGCGGCGGCCGATCTCGTCGAACGCTTCGTTCCAGGTGATCGGCGCAAAACGCCCTTCCCCCTTCGCACCGATGCGCTTGAGCGGAACGGTCAGACGGTCAGGATGATGAACACGATCGGCATATCGGCTGACTTTCGTGCACAGCACGCCTTGGGTCGGCGGATGCTCGGGGTCGCCGGTGACCTTGATTGCCTTGCCGTTTTCGACGGTTACGCGCATCGCGCATGTGTCGGGACAATCGTGCGGGCAAACGGCCCGAGCTATCTGGGTAGCTCCGTTCATCGTTCTGGATCCTGCATCGGGGGAGATTGGCAGATTCTACGTGGACGCCCTTGATCAGGCTTCACTTCATCCGAATTTCCTGATTGTCCGTCGGAAATTGGGAAGGGGGATGGAATTTTGTTGGTATGGGATAGGGCTTCGGTACTGATCTAGATCACGGCGTTACACCACTGAAATGATGGCTTTAGTCGCGGTGAGATCGTATTTTCAGAGCCACAAATGCAAAAACCCCCGCCTTATCGGGCGGGGGTTCTTGGCTTAGGGAGCCTGACGATTACCTACTTTCACACGGGAATCCGCACTATCATCGGCGTAGAGTCGTTTCACGGTCCTGTTCGGGATGGGAAGGGGTGGGACCGACTCGCTATGGTCATCAGGCAAAGAGGGTTGTTCTGCTGGCGTGGCCAACAGAACCAATCTGGGAAGAAGCAGTAATCTTGAGTTGTGTGTATCACACACGAGAATCCAACATGTCGCTCTGGATCGCGGCCAGTGCTTTCGCACGGCGCCGATCTACAAGGCAGACTTGTTATAGGATCAAGCCTTACGGGCAATTAGTATCAGTTAGCTGAACGCATTA
>NZ_JQJT01000026.1:0-16811 GCF_000745665.1 Burkholderia sp. WP42
TCTTGCCAAAGAAAAGTAACCAAAAGAAAGGCGCTCAGATAACGCGTGACCTCCCGGTGCCATGGTCACCGGAGTGGTTCGAGAATAGTTCTGACATCACTCACCACACCACAGAGCGGTATACCGCCCGCTAGCTCCATCCTCGCTGCGCTCGGCTGCAAGGTACTTCAACCGCAAAATCTGCGCCATGTGCGCGAGCTGGCCATGAAATAAGTGCTCCAGATCAATGCCCCCTTCACGATTACAACCGGACGATTTTCTCTATGCTTGGCAATCCGGAACCATTGCGGATACACGGATCGCTCACCTTGAAACCGGGGAGTTGCCCGTCGTCCGAGCGAAGCGAGGACGGAGCTAGCGGGCGGTATACCGATCTGTGGTGTGGTGAGTGATGTCAGAACTATTTCTCGAACCACTCCGGCTTCGTTACTGGCGCGGACACTTAGGCGGTGGCCACTCCGGGTGCCATGGCACCGGGAGGTCATGCGTTATCTGAGCGCCTTTCTTTTGGTTACTTTTCTTTGGCAAGACAAAGAAAAGTAACCGCCGCCCCGCGCAGGGGCGACGCTAATAGACCGACACGATCACAGGTATTTCACGCCAACGCCAGCGCCACCAGCAAGTCAGCCCGACAAAACCGCTTCCGATAGAACCCGTCGCAATTCCGCAAGACGCTTGCGCAGCCCTTACCTAAACTTGAACCTGTTGAACCCTCTTACGAACCCGAAAGGAACGACCATGACGACCTCGACCGTGACCCGCCAGACATTCGACGAAGTGATGGTGCCAGTATTCTCCCCCGCGCCGTTCGTGCCGGACCGTGCAGAGGGCTCGCGCGTGTGGGACACGGCCGGCCGCGAGTACGTGGATTTCGCATGCGGCATCGCGGTCACGTCGCTGGGCCACGGCCATCCGGAACTGCTGAAGGTGCTCGACGAACAAGGCCGCAAGCTCTGGCACATCGGCAACGGCTACACGAACGAACCGGTCCTGCGCCTCGCGAAACGCCTCGAGTCGCTGACCTTCGCCGACCGCGCATTCTTCGCGAACTCGGGCGCCGAAGCCAACGAAGCCGCACTCAAGCTCGCCCGCCGCGTCGCATTCGATCGCCACGGCGCCGACAAATATGAAATCGTCTCGTTCGTCCAGTCGTTCCACGGCCGCACGCTATTCACGGTCAGCGTCGGCGGCCAGCCGAAATACTCCGAAGGCTTCGGCCCCGTCCCGGCCGGCATCAAACACCTGCCGTTCAACGACATCGAAGCCGCCAAGGCCGCGATCGGCCCGCAAACCTGCGCGGTGATCGTCGAGCCGGTGCAGGGCGAAGGCGGCGTGATCCCGGCCGATCCGGCCTTCCTGAAAGCCCTGCGCGACGCATGCGATGCGAACGACGCACTGCTGATCTTCGACGAAGTGCAAACGGGCGTCGGCCGCACCGGCCACTTCTACGCGTACATGGATACGGGCGTCACGCCCGACATCCTCACCACCGCCAAAGCACTCGGCAACGGCTTCCCGATCGGCGCGATGCTGACGACCAACGAACTCGCCGCGCACTTCAAGGTCGGCGTCCACGGCACCACCTACGGCGGCAACCCGCTCGCGTCGGCCATCGCCGACAAGGTCGTCGAACTGATCGCCGAGCCCGCGCTGCTCGAAGGCGTGCGCGAACGCAGCGTGCGCCTGAAAGGCGCGCTGGAACGCATCAACGCACGCTTCGGCATCTTCAAGGACATCCGCGGCAAGGGCCTGCTGGTCGGCGCGGAACTGACCGCGGCGTTCGACGGCCGCGCGAAGGACTTCGTCAACGCGGCCGCCGACAACGGCCTCATCATGCTGATCGCCGGCCCGAACGTGCTGCGCTTCGTGCCGTCGCTGGTGATCCCGTTCGACCTGCTCGACGAAGGCGTGCAGCGCTTCGAAAAGGCGGTCGAGCAGGTGCTCGCGGCCCACGAAGCCACCGCGCGCTGAGCGGCGCACCCACCGCAGACAGGAACGACGATGCTATTTGTCCGCCCCGGCAAACTCACGGATCTCGATGCGCTCGCGCAGATGGCGCGCACCGCGCAGCCGGTCCTGCACTCGCTGCCGCACGACCGCGCAGCGCTCGAAGCGCGCGTGGCGCTCTCCGAAGACTCGTTTCGCGCCGACGTCGACTTCGCCGGCGAAGAGTTCTACCTGTTCGTGCTCGAGGATTCATCGACCGGCAAGCTGCTCGGCACGGCGAGCATCGTCGCCGCGGCCGGCTACTCGGAACCGTTCTACGCGTTCCGCAACGACGCGTTGATCCATGCGTCGCGCGAGCTGCACGTGAACCGCAAGATCCATGCGCTCACGATGTCGCACGAGCTCACCGGCAAGAGCCGGCTCGCCGGCTTCTACGTCGATCCGTCGCTGCGCGGCGACGCGGCCGCGCACCTGATCTCGCGCGCGCGGATGATGTACATCGCCGCGAACCGCCGCCGCTTCACGCCCGAAGTGTTCACGCTGCTGCTCGGCGTGAGCGACGCGACGGGCGCATCGCCGTTCTGGGAAGCGGTGGGCCGCAAGTTCTTCGGCCGCGACTTCACCGACGTCGACATCGCATCGGGCGGCCGCAGCCGAACCTTCATCGCTGAAGTGATGCCGGCCTATCCACTGTACGTGCCGCTGCTGCCCGAAGCCGCGCAGCGCGTACTCGGCGAGCCGAACGAATCGGCGCTGCTCGCGTACGACATCCACCTCGAGGAAGGCTTCGAACCCGACCGCTTCGTCGACATCTTCGACGCGGGCCCGGTGCTCACCGCGCAGGTCGACCGCACCGCCTGCGTGAAGTTCGCCGCCGAGCGCACCGTGCGCGAAGCCGCGCATCAGCGGGGCGACGTCGCGTACATGGTGTCGAGCGGCAGCGGCGAAGCGTTCCGCTGCGTGCTGGCCGATCTGCCCGCCGAAGCGGCCGATGCGGCCGGCGCACATGGCGCGGACGCGCCGCTCGCCGCCGACGTGCGCGCGGCGCTCGGTGTGAAGGATGGCGATGTCGTGCGCTGCGTGCCGCTGCATCGCCGCGACGATGAAGACATGAAGGGAGACGCAGCATGATCGTCGTTCGGGTCGTACAAACGGGCGACGTCGACGCGCTCGTGTCGCTCGCGCAGGAAACCGGGCCGGGCCTGACCACGTTCAAGCCCGACCGCGACGCGCTCGCCGCGCGCATCGAACGCTCGCGCCGCACGCTCGACGGCCGCGCCGCACCGGGCGAAGCCGGCTACTTCTTCGTGATGGAAGATTCGACGACGGGCGACATCGCGGGCGTCTGCGGGATCGAGTCGCAGGTCGGCCTCGAGCAGCCGTTCTACAACTATCGCGTGAGCACCGTCGTGCATGCGAGCCAGGAGCTCGGCGTGTGGACGCGCATGCACGCGCTGAACATCTCGCACGACCTGACCGGCTACGCGGAAGTGTGCTCGCTGTTCCTGAGCCCGCGCTATCGCACGGGCGGCGTCGGCGGCCTGCTGTCGCGCTCGCGCTTCATGTTCATCGCGCAGTTCCGCGAGCGCTTTCCGGAACGCATCTGCGCGGAGCTGCGCGGGCACTTCGACGAGGACGGCACGTCGCCGTTCTGGCGCGCCGTCGGCTCGCACTTCTACCAGATCGACTTCAACGCGGCCGATTATCTGAGCTCGCACGGCCGCAAGTCGTTCCTCGCCGAACTGATGCCGCGCTATCCGGTGTACGTCGACCTGCTGCCGCAGGACGCGCAGGACGCGGTCGGCCTCACGCACCGCGACACGCTGCCGGCCCGCAAGATGCTCGAAGCAGAAGGGCTGCGCTATCAGAACCACGTGGACATCTTCGATGCCGGCCCGGTGCTCGAATGCCACATCAACGACCTGCGCACCGTGCGCGAGAGCGTGGTCGTGCCGGCTGCGATCGGCGTGCCCGATGCGCTGGGCGACGCGAGCCGCTCGCTGGTGTCGAACACGTCGCTGCACGACTTCCGCGTCGGCGTCGCGCCGGGCGTGGTCGCGAACGGATCGTTCGTGCTGTCGGCCGACGATGCCGCCGCGCTCGACGTGAAGGCCGGCGATCCGGTCCGCGTGCTGCCGCTCAAAGCCAAACAGGGATAAACGAATCATGACGGAACTCTTCATCGACGGCGCCTGGGTCGCAGGCTCGGGCCCCGTGTTCGCCTCGCGCAACCCCGGCACCGACGCGATCGCCTGGCAAGGCGCCAGTGCGTCGGCGGCCGACGTCGAGCGTGCGGTCGCGAGCGCGCGCCGCGCCTTCGCCGGATGGTCGGCGCTCGACTTCGACGCGCGCTGCGAGATCGTCAAGCGCTTCGCGGCGCTGCTCACCGAACGCAAGGAAGCGCTCGCAGCCGCGATCGGCCGCGAGACCGGCAAGCCGCTGTGGGAAGCGCGCACCGAGGTCGCGGCGATGGCCGCGAAGGTCGCCATCTCGATCCAGGCCTACCACGAGCGCACCGGCGAGAAGCGCCAGGACATGGCCGACGGCGTCGCGGTGCTGCGCCATCGCCCGCACGGTGTCGTCGCGGTGTTCGGCCCGTACAACTTCCCCGGCCATTTGCCGAACGGGCACATCGTGCCGGCGCTGATCGCGGGCAACACGGTCGTGTTCAAGCCGTCCGAGCTCGCGCCGGGCGTGGCGCGCGCGACGGTCGAGGTGTGGCATGAAGCCGGGCTGCCGGCCGGCGTGCTGAACCTCGTGCAAGGCGAGAAGGACACCGGCATCGCGCTTGCGAACCATCGACAGATCGACGGCCTGTTCTTCACCGGCAGCTCGGACACCGGCACGCTGCTGCACAAGCAGTTCGGCGGCCGTCCGGAAATCGTGCTGGCGCTCGAGATGGGCGGCAACAACCCGCTCGTGATCGGCGAAGTCGAGGACATCGACGCGGCCGTGCACCATACGATCCAGTCGGCGTTCCTGTCGGCCGGCCAGCGCTGCACCTGCGCGCGGCGGATCTTCGTGCCGCAGGGCGCGCACGGCGAGCGCTTTCTCGCGCGCCTGGTCGACGTCACGTCGAAAATCACCGCCGACGTGTTCGACGCCGATCCGCAGCCGTTCATGGGCGCGGTGATCTCGGCGCGCGCGGCCGCGAAGCTGGTCGACGCGCAGGCGCGGCTGATCGAGCAGGGCGCCCGCCCGATCATCGAGATGACGCAGCGCGATGCGCGCCTGGGCTTCGTGAACGCGTCGATCATCGACGTGACCGACGTCGCCCGCCTGCCCGACGAGGAGCACTTCGGCCCGCTCGCGCAAATCGTGCGCTACGCGCGCTTCGACGAAGCGATCGAGCGCGCGAACGACACGGCGTTCGGCCTGTCGGCCGGGCTGCTCAGTGACGACGCGCACGCATGGGAGCAGTTCCGCCGCACGATCCGCGCTGGGATCGTCAACTGGAACCGGCCGACCAACGGCGCATCGTCGGCCGCGCCGTTCGGCGGCACCGGCCGCTCGGGCAACCACCGGCCGAGCGCGTATTACGCGGCCGACTATTGCGCCTATCCGATGGCATCGGTCGAAAGCACGCAACTGAGCTTGCCCGCGAGCCTGTCGCCGGGCCTGCACTTCTGAACGAGGGAACGACGATGAACGCACAAGAAGCCAATTTCGACGGACTCGTCGGCCCGACCCACAACTACGCCGGGCTGTCGTTCGGCAACGTGGCGTCGCTCAACAACGAAAAATCGGCCGCGAACCCGAAGGCAGCCGCGAAGCAGGGGCTGCGCAAGATGAAGCAGCTCGCCGATCTCGGCTTCGCGCAAGGCGTGCTGCCGCCGCAGGAGCGGCCGTCGTTGCGCCTGTTGCGCGAGCTCGGCTTCTCCGGCAAGGACGCCGACGTGATCGCGAAGGCCGCGAAGCAGGCGCCCGAGCTGCTCGCCGCGGCGAGCTCGGCGTCGGCGATGTGGACCGCGAACGCGGCGACCGTCAGCCCGTCGGCCGACACCGCCGACGGCCGCGTCCACTTCACGCCGGCCAACCTGTGCAGCAAGCTGCATCGCGCGATCGAACACGAGGCGACGCGCCGCACGCTGTCGACGCTGTTCGCCGATCCCGCGCGCTTCGTGGTGCACGACGCGCTGACGGGCACGCCGGCGCTCGGCGACGAAGGCGCGGCGAACCATACGCGCTTTTGCGCGGCATACGGCAAGCCGGGCGTCGAGTTCTTCGTGTACGGCCGCGCCGAATATCGCCGCGGGCCGGAGCCGAAGCGCTTTCCGGCGCGGCAGACGTTCGAGGCGAGCCGCGCGGTCGCGCAGCGCCACGGTCTCGACGAAACGGCGACCGTCTATGCGCAGCAGGACCCGGACGTGATCGATGCGGGCGTGTTCCACAACGACGTGATTTCGGTCGGCAACCGCGACACGCTGTTCACGCACGAGCGTGCATTCGTCAACAAGCAGGCGGTGTACGACACGCTGACGGCCGCGCTCGACGCGCGCGGCGCGCGGCTGAACGTGATCGAGGTGCCCGACGCGGCCGTGAGCGTGAACGACGCGGTGACGTCGTATCTGTTCAACAGCCAGCTGCTGTCGCGCGCGGACGGCTCGCAAGTGCTCGTCGTGCCGCAGGAATGCCGCGAGAACGCGAACGTGGCCGCCTATCTCGATCGTCTCGCGGCGGCCAACGGGCCGATTGGCGACGTGCTGGTGTTCGACCTGCGCGAAAGCATGAAGAACGGCGGCGGCCCGGCGTGCCTGCGCCTGCGCGTCGTGCTGACCGAGGCCGAGCGCGCGGCCGTCACGTCGAACGTGTGGATGAACGACACGCTGTTCGCGTCGCTCGACGCGTGGATCGACACGCACTATCGCGACCGTATCGCCCCGGAAGACCTCGCCGATCCGGCGCTGCTCGACGAATCGCGCACGGCGCTCGACGAACTCACGCAGATCCTGCGGGTGGGCTCGCTGTATGACTTCCAGCGCTGAGTCGCGCGTGGCGGCTGCCGGGCTGCTCGACGATTTCCTCGCGTTCACGCTCGCGGGCCGCACGCCGGCCGAGCGCGACGGCGTGTGTGCGGGCGGCGCGCTGCGCTGGCGCTGGCTCGGCGACGGCCTGCTCGCGCTCGAGCCGGCCGCGGCCGGCGCGGCGGCCCGCGCGAGCGTGCTCGTGTCGGCCGGTGTGCACGGCGACGAGACCGCGCCGATCGAGCTGTTGTCGCTGCTCGTGCGCGATCTCGCGGCGGGCAGGGCCGCGCTCGGCTGCCGGCTGCTGGTCGTGCTCGGCAACGTGCCGGCGATGCGCGCGGGCAAGCGCTATCTCGACGACGACCTGAACCGCCTGTTCGGCGGCCGTCACGCACAACTGCCGGCGAGCCGCGAGGCGCCGCGTGCGCAGCAGCTCGAAGCGGCGGCCGCCGCGTTCTTCGCGGCCGCGCCGGCCGGCGGCACGCGCTGGCACATCGACATGCACACGGCGATCCGTGCATCGGTGTTCGAGCAGTTCGCGCTGCTGCCGCACACCGGCACGCCGCCGACCCGCGCGATGATCGAATGGCTCGGCGACGCGCGCATCGCGGCCGTGCTGCTGCATACCGCGAAGGGCAATACGTATTCGCATTTCACGGCCGAGCAATGCGGCGCGCTCGCATGCACGCTCGAGCTCGGCAAGGTGCGCCCGTTCGGGCAGAACGACCTGTCGCGCTTCGCGGCGGCCGACCGCGCGGTACGCCAGCTCGTGTCGCGCGCGGCCGGCGATGTGGGTGACGAGGGTGACGCCGGCGCTGCCCGCGGCGACGCGCCGCTGCCGCGCGTGTTCACCGTGATCGACCAGATCACGAAGCGCAGCGACGCGCTCGAGCTGTTCGTCGCGCCCGACGTCGCGAACTTCACCGCGTTCGCGCGCGGCACCGTGCTCGCGCAGGACGGCGATTACCGCTACACGGTCAGGCACGACGAGGAGCGCATCGTGTTTCCGAATCCGTCGGTGAAGCCCGGCCTGCGTGCGGGGCTGCTGGTCGTCGACACGACGCGCGACACGCTCGCCGCGCTCGTGTGACCGACGGCGGCGTCCGCGCGTCGCGCTTGCGCGACAGCGACATCGTCTTGCGCGTTCGGCAGTACCGCGCGGCCGCCGCCGCTTTGCCGTCGCGGGCGGCGCGGATTGGTACAATCGCGGCCTTGCGGCTGTTGCGCCGCATCAACGCGCGGCATCGGGATGGTGGTAGTGGTCCGGCGCTGCCATGATGCATGCGCCGTGGTTCCGGAACATTCGAGTATCGAGGAGAACACCTGATGAAGTTGGTTTGGCGTAAGTTGGCCGCGCACGCGGTCGTGGCAGCATCGGTCGTGGCGGCAGGCAGCGCGATGGCCGCGGATCTGAAGGAGATCCGGTTCGGCGTCGAGGCCTCGTATGCGCCGTTCGAATACAAGACGCCCGACGGCAAGCTGACCGGCTTCGACATCGACATCGGCAACGCGGTGTGCGCGAAGCTGAAAACCAAGTGCGTGTGGGTCGAGAACGACTTCGACGGGCTGATTCCGGCGCTGCAGGCGCGCAAGTTCGACGCGATCAACTCGGACATGACGATCACCGAGCAGCGCAAGCACGCGGTCGCGTTCACCGATCCGATCTACACGATCCCCAACCAGCTGATCGCGAAGCAGGGCAGCGGCCTGCTGCCGACGCCGCAAGCGCTGAAGGGCAAGCGCGTCGGCGTGCTGCAGGGCACGATCCAGGAAGCCTACGCGAAGAAGAAGTGGGCGCCGGCCGGCGTCGAAGTCGTGCCGTACCAGACCCAGGACCTCGCATACGCCGACCTGAAGTCGGGCCGTCTCGACGCGACGTTCCAGGATTCGGAAGCGGGCGCGAAGGGCTTCCTGTCGAAGCCGCAAGGCCAGGGCTTCGCATTCGCGGGCGGCACCGTCAGCGATGCCGAGATTCTCGGCTCGGGCGTCGGCTTCGGCCTGCGCAAGAACGACGCGGCGCTGAAGACCGCGCTCGATCAGGCGCTCAAGGAGCTGAAGGCCGACGGCACGATCGACACGCTCGCGAAGAAATACTTCAGCGTGCCGGTGACGCTCAAGTAAGCGTTTCGATCCGTCGCACGATGCAGCCGGCCGCGTTCGCGGCCGGTTTGCTTTTGGGCGCGGCGCGTTGCGGGCGCCGTGCCCGCGTCACGTCGCCGGTGTGGGCTGCGTGGGAAAGAACCGCGCGAGCTCGCGCGCGAGTTCGTTGAGCACGCTCATCTCCTGCTGCGTGATCTTGCGCGCGGTCTGCGCGCCGGCCCAGTCGCCGTACAGCAGCGCGACGCTCGTCGTGCCGACGCGCACCGGCAGCAGCACGAAGGCGCGCGCATCGGGCAGCGCGTCGACGTACCACGCGGGCAGGCGCTTCGCCATCTTCGGGTCCTGCGCCTGTTCGATGAAGATGCCGACCGAGTTCGTGATCGCCAGATGGAAGACGTCGGGCTCGAAGCGCTCGGTGAACTGCAGCCGGTCGAGCGCCGCGTCGACGCCCGGGCCGAAGCCGAGGCGCGCGGCGAAGATGCCGTCGTCGCGGCGTACGAACATCACCGTGCGCGTGAACGCGAGGCCCGCGAGCAGGCTTTCCGAAGCGAGCGCGAGCACCGGCGTGAGCACGTGTTCGGACGGCAGCGCGCGCAGGTCCGCGAGGCCGGCTTCGATGCACGCCTTGGGCTGGCCTTGCGCGCGTGCGATCGCGTCGGCATTCGCGCGCAGCTCGACGATCTCGCGCATCACGGTGTCGCTCGCTTCCTCGCGTGCGAGCCGGTCGGCGATTTCGACCAGCGCGTCGGCTTCGATGTCGAGCGCCGCGCCGTAGCGCTGCGCGAGCGCGGCGATGTGCGCGTCGCGCTGCGGGCCGGCGGGCGTGGTGAGCGCGCTGGCGACGTCGGTCGAGCAGCGGCTCACCGCGCGCAGCCAGCGCACGCGCTCCTCGCCTTCGTCGGCGCGCGTGTCCGGCGCGAACCGGCGGTCGTCGTCGAGGTCGTCGGCGTCGTCGTCCATCTCGTCGGGCTCGACGTTGTCGTCGCCATTGGCCATCCCGGCGCGGATCACGTCGGGCAGCCGCCAGCTGGCCGCCGCCTCGAGGCCGATCGCTTCGAAGCTGACGCCCAGCACGTCGACGCATGCGCGTTCGTCGTCGCCGTCCAGCTCGGCCGCGCGGCGCCGAATCCGGTCCCATTCGCTGTCGAGATAGCAGACCACCAGCAGCTTGCCGACCTGGCGCATCAGCGTGCAGACGACGGCTTCCTCGCCGCCGCGCAGTTCCGCATGCTCGGTCAGCTTGCGCGCGACGCAGCCGGACAGCAGCGCGCGGTTCAGCTCGAGCTTCGCGTCGATGCGACGCGGCGTGCTCTGGTGGAAATGGTCGACCAGCTTCAGCCCGACGACCAGATGGCCGACGGTGTCCATGCCGAGCACCATCAGCGCTCGGGTGACGGTCGTGATGTTGCCGCCGAAGGCCATGTACATGGCGGAATTCGCGAGCCGCAGCACTTTCTGCGTGAGCGCGAAATCGGACAGCACGACGCGCACGAGCGCGGTGAAGTCGAGCTCGTCGTTCTTCATCGCGGCCATCGTCGTGCGCAGCGATTCCGACAGCAGCGGGAAGTCGCCGCGTTCGTTCATCCGGGCCCACAGCTTGTCGAGCAGCGCTGTGCGGGGCAGGTGTGCGGTGAGTGACATACGGGAATCTGTCCAGTTCGGCGTGCGCGTCAGGCGGCGTGAAGGCGCAGTTGCTGCGCCTCGAAGCGCCGTGCGAGTTCCTCGGACGGCAGCGCCTGGCACACGAGCCAGCCCTGGATATGGTTGCAGCCCATCTCGGTCAGCAGCTCGCGCTGCGCCTCGGTCTCGACGCCTTCGGCGACGAGCTCCAGATCGAGCGTCTGCGCGAGGCCGACCACGGCCGATACGATCGCGCGGTCGTTGCGCGAGGTCAGCAGGTTCTCGACGAAGCTGCGGTCGATCTTCAGCTTCGCGAGCGGGAAGCGTTGCAGGTACGCGAGGCTCGAGTAGCCGGTGCCGAAATCGTCGATCGCGAAGCGGATGCCCAGTTCGGTCAGCTCCTCGAGCAGGCCCTTGGCCTGCGCGGGGTCGTGCATCAGCAGGCTCTCGGTGATCTCGAGCACGATGCGCCGCGGGTCGATGCCCGTCAGCGCGATCGCCTCGCGCACGCTCTGCGTGAAGCGCGGGTCGCGGAACTGCTGCGGCGACACGTTGACCGCCACGTACTGCAGCGGGAGCCCCTGGCGGTCCCATGCGACGAGCTGCATGCACGCGGCCTTGAGCACCCAGTTGCCGAGATAGTTGATCAGGCCGATGGATTCGGCGAGCGGAATGAAGGTCACCGGCGGCACGAGGCCGTGCAGCGGATGGCGCCAGCGGATCAGCGCCTCGACGCCGACCACCGCGCCCGACTGGCTGCGCGTGATCGGCTGGAAGTGCAGCGAGAATTCGCCGTTGCGCACGCCGTCGTACAGGTCGGCTTCGAGCTTGAGCCGCTCGGCGTCGGCCGGATCGTCGACCGGCGCGTGGAACGACAGCGCATTGCCGCCCGACGCCTTCGCCTGCGACAGCGCGTGATCGGCACGGCGCAGCAGCGGGCTGTGATGCTGCGCGCGGTGCGATGCCGTGCGTTCGTCCGGGTACAGCGCGATGCCGATGCTCGCGGACAGGTGGACCGTCTGCCCCTGATGCACGTAGGGCTCGCGCACCGCGGCCTGCAGCCGGCGCGCGAGCGCGTCGGCGGCGCTGCTCGCGCGGGCGCGGTCGGGGGCGGTCAGCACCACCGCGAACTTGTCGCTCGCCACGCGTGCGAGCTGTTCGTCCGGCGACATCAGCGCCTGCAGCCGCTTCGCCGTCTCGCGCAGCAGCACGTCGCCGGCATCGTAGCCGAGTGCGCGGTTGATGCGCTGGTAGTCGTCGAGGTCGAGCAGCAGCAGCGCCGCGCAGGTGCCCGACTCGTCGGCGGCCTGCTGCGCGCGCATCAGCGCCGGCACGAGCGAGGACAGGTTGTCGAGCCCCGTCATCGGGTCGTGATGCATCTCGTAGGTGAGACGCGCCTCCAGCGCGCGCCACGCCGATACGTCGAACGCGGCGATCGCGAAGCCGTCGACGCCGTGGTGGCGGCTCTTGAACGCCCGGATCTCGACGTCGAGCGGGTAGGTGAGCGACTTGACGATGCACAGCGTCGTCTTCTCGACCTGGCCCGAGCGCGCGGCGCGGGCGAGCAGCGCTTCGAGCGCCGGGGTATCCTGTTCGGCGATCAGGTCGCGCAGCGTCAGCGTGTGCAGGTAGTCGCGGTGATAGCCGATGAAGCGCAGGCTGGCGTCGGACACGTACAGGAAGCGCAATTCGCGATCGACGTGCGCCAGGAAATCGACCGTGCCCACCGTCTGTTCCAGCCAGTCGCGCACGGTATCGTCGCGCCGCGGCGTGCCGGCGCGCGCAGGCATCAGCGCGCCGCCCGACCAGGCAAAGCGGCGCAGCGTATGCAAGGCGTTGCGCCAGGAGCCCTTGAGTGGCGTCTGTTTCCTGTTGGCTTCCATGTGTCTCGCTGACGTGAAGGGCTGGAACCGGTTGTCCGGAAGGAATAACGGCAGCCTGCGCGAAATCTTTAACCGTCCGGCCGGGGCTGAGACTACGTGCCGCGCCGGGTCGTACCTCCGGTGTTCGGCAGGCGAACGCCGGCATGGCCTGCATCGAGGCCGACTTTATAAGAAATGAGGACGCAGATGAAGCGAAAACTATTGGTGGGCGCCGCGGCAGCGGCGCTGGTGGCCGGCCATGCGCTGGTTGCGCACGCACAATTGAAACCGGGCCAACGGGCGCCGGATTTCACGACGCAGGCGTCGCTGGGCGGCAAGACGTACACGTACACGCTGGCCGATGCGCTCAAGCGCGGGCCGGTGGTGCTGTATTTCTACCCGGCCGCGTTCACGAAGGGCTGCACGATCGAGGCGCACGCGTTCGCGGACGCGGTCGATCGTTACAAGGCTTACGGCGCGACGGTGATCGGCGTGTCGGCGGACAACATCGACACGCTGACGAAGTTCTCGGTGACCGAGTGCCGCAGCAAATTCCCGGTCGCGGCCGATCCGGACGCGAAGATCATCCGCGAATACGACGCGAAGCTGCCCGCGCTCGATCGCGCCAACCGCGTGTCGTACGTGATTTCGCCGGAAGGGAAGGTGCTCTACGAGTACACGAGCCTGTCGCCGGACAAGCACGTCGAGAATACGCTCGCGGCGGTGAAGGCGTGGGCCGACGCTCATCCGAAGCAGTAGGCATCGCGCCGAAGGTGTGCGGCGGCGCGGCGGGCCGGCGGTAATCGACGTCGCGGCCGCACGCGAGCGCGAGCGCCTGTTGAAGGAAATCGCGTGTCCGGGCGGCGCAAAACGCGCGATGCAATGCGAAACCCGGCCACGACGCATGGCGCCGGTGCGACGGGCTGCGCGCCCGCCCGCACCCGGTCACGGCCACGGCGCGCTTTACGCGCGCAGCGCCTGCTCGATCGGCACGCTGCCGCCGACGAAACCGATCACCTTGCGGGAAATGCCGAGCTTGATCGCTTCGATCGCGGCCCAGGCGACGTCCTGGCGCGACACGGGCGGCGGCGAGTCGAGCGGCTCCTCGGCCAGCGCGATCTTGCCGACGCCCGGGCCGTCGGCGAGCGGGCCGGGGCGCAGGATCACGTAGTCGATGCCCGACGCGATCACGCGCTCGTCGCCCTCGTGCTTCATCTGCGAGTAATGGCGCAGGGCGTCGCTGCTGCGCTCGGGCCAGTACGCGGTCAGCGAGCTGATCACCACCAGCTTCTGCACGTTGCAGGCGAGCGCATAGTCGGCGGCGCGCGCGACCGCGTCGCGATCGACCTGCTCCTCTTCGGCCGGGCCTTCCGCTTCGGCCGAGCCGGCCGCGTAGATCACGTGCGTGATGCCCTGGAACGCGTGCGAGAAATCGCCCGTCAGGTCGGCCTCGACGACCTTCGCGCCCGGCAGCGCATAGCCGTGCCGGCGCACCAGCGCCGTCACCTCGAATTCCGGCTGCTTGAGCAGCAGATCCGCGCAGGCCTGGCCCGTGCGGCCGGTGGCGCCAATCAGCAGTACCTTCGTCGTCATGAAACCGCTCCTTGCTCGATGCGTCATCCTTCCAGATAGGGACGGACGACCGTTACTCAAGTGTATGTCGAATTGCGCAGGCGGCGCGCGTGTAATTGGGGCTGTACCGCTGGCCGCGCGCCGGCGAGCCGCCGCGGCAGCGCGCCGCTCGATGCGGCTGCACGCGCGAATGGCGGAATCGGGCCGCCGACCGGCTATCATGTGCGCGATGCATTTTTCGCCGCCATGCAGTACAACGCGGCGGCCAACCGGTTGGAGTACACATGGCATTACCCCTGGACAACATCAGCATGGCCGTGTTCTGCGACTTCGAGAACGTCGCACTGGGCGTGCGCGACGCGAAGTACGAGAAATTCGACATCAAGCCCGTGCTCGAGCGCTTGCTGCTCAAGGGCAGCATCGTCGTGAAGAAGGCTTATTGCGACTGGGAGCGCTACAAGGGCTTCAAGGCGTCGATGCACGAGGCGAGCTTCGAGCTGATCGAGATCCCGCACGTGCGCCAGTCGGGCAAGAATTCGGCCGACATCCGGCTCGTCGTCGATGCGCTCGACCTCTGCTACACCAAGTCGCACGTCGATACGTTCGTCATCATCAGCGGCGACTCGGATTTTTCGCCGCTCGTGTCGAAGCTGCGCGAGAACGCGAAGAAGGTGATCGGCGTCGGCGTGAAGAAGTCGACGTCGGACCTGCTCGTCGCGAACTGCGACGAATTCATTTTCTACGACGATCTGGTGCGCGAGCAGCAGCGTGCGCTCGCCAAGCGCGAGCAGCAGCGTACCGGCAACGGCGGCGCGAAGCGCGCGGACGAGCCGTCGCGCAAGCCGGAGCTGGAAGCGCGGCGCAGCGAGGCGATCGCGCTCGCGGTCGAGACGTTCGATGCGCTCGCGTCGGAGCGCGACGACGTCGGCAAGATCTGGGCGTCGGTGCTCAAGAGCGCGATCAAGCGCCGCAAGCCCGACTTCAACGAGTCGTACTACGGCTTCCGCGCGTTCGGCAACCTGCTCGACGAAGCGCAGGCGCGCGGTCTGCTCGAAGTGGGGCGCGACGACAAGTCGGGCGCGTTCGTGTCGCGGCCGCGGCATCCCGTTGCGGCGGAGCCGGCGGCCACGCGCGAGGCGGGCGGGCACCATGGTCACGGCGGGCGCGACGCTGTACAGCCCGCGCGCGAGCCGCGCCGTCGCGGGCACGGCGCTCATGCGGGGGTGCCGGAGAGCACGCACGCGGATGCGGACGATGCAGCCGCCGTCGAGTTCGTCGACGAAGCGGCGATCGTCGCGGCGCAGGCGGCTGATGCGGCCGAAAGCACGGCGTCCGGCGAAGCGGTGGAGGCGGTGGATACGCATGGCGACGCGAAGGAAGGTCGCAAGCGCACACGCAAGAGCGCCGCGAAGAAGGCCGGCGCGAAGAAGGGCGGTGATGCGAAGGGCGGCGATGCGAAGGGCGCTGCCCGCCATGGCGAAGCGAAGCCCGACGACGCGACGCACGACGGCGACAGGCATGGCCGAGACCAGCACGCGAACCCCGAGCATGCGGATACCAGGCATGCCGACCGCCAGCACGCGCGCGCCGCGCACGACGACGACCGGCGCGTAGCGCAGGCATCGGGTGAGCCCGTTGCGCCGGCGAGCGGCGCGACGCCGCGTGAACCGTCAGCGGCCGCACCGGTTGCCGAAGCGGCTGCCGAGGCGACGGGTGAAGCATCGAGCGAAGCGAAGCCGAAGAAACCGGCCCGCAAGACGGCGCCGCGCGCACGTCGCCCGCGCAAGACGGCAGCTGCGAGCGAATAACGGAGAATAGCGGCGGGTCGGCAGTTCGACGGGGGAACGTCGGTGCCGGTGCCGCCGTTTTCCCGCACCGTTGCCCCGCGCGGAGCACCTGCGCCTATCGTCGGCACAGGTCGCTTGCGCCGCTCACTCGCCGGCCACGGTTAGCGCGCCTGCATCGCCCCGTCTATCACGACGCCTTTCGTGGATGGCCTACGGCGATCACAGGAGCCGACCGCTTGCACGGCTCATTCGCCGACCACGGTCAGCGCGCCTGCATCGCCACGTCGATGACGACGCCATTCGTGGATGGCCTGCGGCGATCACCGGAGCCGATCGCTTGCTCAGCTCAGTCACGGGCCACGGTCAGCGCGCCTGCATCGCCCCGTCGATCACGACACCTTTCGGGACGGCTTACGGCGATCACCTGAGCCAACCACCCACACCCCTCACTCCCCAGCCACCGCCGGCCCACCCGTATCGCCGCGCCGTCCGCGCCGCTTCTCGCTCCACACGCGCAGCCGGTCCATGTACAGATACACGACCGGCGTCGTATAGAGCGTCAGCACCTGCGACATGATCAGCCCGCCGGCGATCGCGATCCCGAGCGGCGCGCGCAGCTCGGCGCCGTCGCCGTGACCGAACGCGAGCGGCAGCGCGCCGAGCAGCGCCGCCATCGTCGTCATCATGATCGGCCGGAAGCGCAGCAGGCACGCCTCGTGGATCGCGTCGAACGACGACTTGTGGGCGTGGCGGGTCTGGTCGATCGCGAAGTCGACCATCATGATCGCGTTCTTCTTCACGATGCCGATCAGCAGGATCACGCCGATCAGCGCGATGATGCTGAACTCGGTCTTGCACAGCAGCAGCGCGAGCAGCGCGCCGACGCCGGCCGACGGCAGCGTCGACAGGATCGTGATCGGATGGATGTAGCTCTCGTACAGCACGCCGAGCACGATGTA
>NZ_JQJT01000026.1:16821-131622 GCF_000745665.1 Burkholderia sp. WP42
GTCGGTCTATTAGCGTCGCCCCTGCGCGGGGCGGCGGTTACTTTTCTTTGTCTTGCCAAAGAAAAGTAACCAAAAGAAAGGCGCTCAGATAACGCGTGACCTCCCGGTGCCATGGTCACCGGAGTGGTTCGAGAATAGTTCTGACATCACTCACCACACCACAGAGCGGTATACCGCCCGCTAGCTCCATCCTCGCTGCGCTCGGCTGCAAGGTACTTCAACCGCAAAATCTGCGCCATGTGCGCGAGCTGGCCATGAAATAAGTGCTCCAGATCAATGCCCCCTTCACGATTACAACCGGACGATTTTCTCTATGCTTGGCAATCCGGAACCATTGCGGATACACGGATCGCTCACCTTGAAACCGGGGAGTTGCCCGTCGTCCGAGCGAAGCGAGGACGGAGCTAGCGGGCGGTATACCGATCTGTGGTGTGGTGAGTGATGTCAGAACTATTTCTCGAACCACTCCGGCTTCGTTACTGGCGCGGACACTTAGGCGGTGGCCACTCCGGGTGCCATGGCACCGGGAGGTCATGCGTTATCTGAGCGCCTTTCTTTTGGTTACTTTTCTTTGGCAAGACAAAGAAAAGTAACCGCCGCCCCGCGCAGGGGCGACGCTAATAGACCGACACGATCACAGGTATTTCACGCCAACGCCAAGTCGCACGACAAAACCGCGCTAGCTAATCCCCATGACGCTCGACCAACGCCCCAGCCCGCGGCTCACTCCCACCCCCGGTCTGCTTCTCGAGCCACGCCCGCCGATCCTCCCGCGGCGTCACCCCAAACCGCTCGCGATAAGCATTGGAAAAATGCGCAGCAGAAGAAAACCCACAGGCGAGACTGACCTGCACGACCGACTTGCTGGTCCGCTGCAACTGCGTACGCGCCTTGAGCAACCGAAGATTGAGGTAATACTTCGACGGCATCGCCCCAAGATACTGCCGAAACAACCGCTCGAGCTGCCGCCGCGACACGCCCACCAACCCGGCAATCTCGTCGGTCGTGAGCGGATCCTCGATATTGGCCTCCATCAGCAACAACGCATCGTTGAGCCGCGGATGCCGCTCGCCGGGCGCAGTAACGAACGGAATCCGCTGCCGCTCCTCGCCGCTGCGCAGCGTGCCGGCGCCCAGCGCATCGGCAATCCGCTCCGCCAGATCGGCCCCATGCTCACGGCCGATCATCGCCAGCATGAAATCGACCGTCGCCTGCCCGCCCGCACAGGTCGCCCGATCACGATCGATCTCGAAGATCTGCTGCGTGACGATCGAACGCTCGAACTGCTCGGCAAACTGCTGATACGTCTCCCAGTTCACACTCACGCGATACCCGGACAACTGCCCCGCCATCGCCAGCCACCACACGCCGTGGTGAATCCCGCTGACGACCGGCGTACGCTGCCCGACCCGCGCCAGGCTCGCGAGAAACAACCGATAGTCGGCGAACTGCTGAAACCGCTCCGATACGACGATCAGCCAGTCACACGCGATCGCATCGTTGAACGCCGCATCGGCATGCCAGTGCGCACCGCCGGCGAGCGGCACCGGCCGCCCGTCCCACGAACACACCTGCCACCGATACAACAGCCGCCCGTCGATCTCGTTCGCGAGATTCAACGCATCGACGATCGGCCCCACACCCGACATCGACACGGGCGGCAACGCAACGATCGCCACCTGCGTCGTGCGGGTGGCGCCTGCGGGACGAGACACCGGGACCACGATGAAAACCGCCCGTCGCGTTACTTGAGACTGCCCGACAGGAACTGCTTCAGACGCTCGCTCTGCGGACGCACCAGCACTTCCTTCGGATCGCCCTGCTCCTCGGTCCGCCCCTGATGCAGGAACATCACGTGGTTCGACACGTTGCGCGCAAAACCCATCTCGTGCGTGACGACGATCATCGTGCGACCCTCCTCGGCGAGCTTCTGCATCACCTTCAACACCTCGCCGACGAGTTCCGGATCGAGCGCCGACGTCGGCTCGTCGAACAGCATCACGTCCGGATGCATCGCGAGCGCCCGCGCGATCGCGACGCGCTGCTGCTGGCCGCCCGACAGATGCGACGGATACTGCTTCTCGACGCGCGGCGGCAGACCAACCTTCTCCAGATACTCGCGCGCACGCTCCTCGGCCTCTTTCTTCGTGATGCCGAGCACATGCACCGGCGCTTCCATCACGTTCTCGAGCACGTTCATGTGCGCCCACAGATTGAAGTGCTGGAACACCATCGCCAGCTTCGTGCGGATCCGCTGCAACTGCTTGTGATCGGCAACTTCCAGCGCGCCGGCACGGTCGGTCTTCGTGCGCACGGTCTCGCCGTCGACGACGATCTGCCCCGCGTTCGGCCGCTCGAGAAAATTGATGCAGCGCAGGAACGTGCTCTTGCCCGAACCGCTCGCGCCGATGATGCTGATGACGTCGCCGGCCTTCGCGTTCAGCGACACGCCCTTGAGCACCTCGTTATCGCCATAGCGCTTGTGAATGTCGACCGCGGCAAGCTTGACGGAAGCGGACGCGCTCGTTTGAGTGATCTCGGCCAACTGGCTCTCCTCGAAGTGAAATCAATGACGTCCGGCCGCGAGATACGCGAGCCAGTGGCGCTCCGCCCGGCGAAATGCCGCGACGAGTGCGAACGATACCGCAAGATAGATCAGCGCGGCGAGGCCGAACGACTGGAACGCCATGTAGGTCGCGGAATTGGCGTCGCGCGCGACTTTCAGAATGTCCGGCACGGTCGCGGTGAACGCGACGGTGGTCGCGTGCAGCATCAGGATCACCTCGTTGCTGTACAGCGGCAGCGCACGCCGCAGCGCCGACGGTACGATCACGCGCCGGTACATCGTGAACGGCGACATCCCGTATGCGCGCGCAGCCTCGACCTCGCCGTGCGGAATCGCACGGATCGCACCGGCGAAGATCTCCGTCGTGTACGCACACGTGTTCAGCGCGAACGCAAGAATCGCGCAGTTGAAGCCGCTGCGGAAAAACGCGTCGAGCAGCGAATGCGAACGGACGAACTCGAGGCTGTACATGCCCGTGTACATCAGCAGCAACTGCACGTAGAGCGGCGTGCCGCGAAACACGTACGTGTAGAGGCGCACCGGCGTCGACACCCAGCGCTTCTTCGACACGCGTGCAACGGCGAGCGGCACCGCGCACACGAAGCCGAGCGAAATCGACGCGACCAGCAGCCACAACGTCACCGCGAGGCCGGACAGCCGCTGGCCGTCCCAGTAAAGAAACGCCTGGCCGAATTCCTGGAGAATCTCGATCATAGTTCTGCGTGCCGCACGCCCATGGAATAACGCTTCTCGAGCTGGATCAGCACGAGATTGGAAACGGTCGTGATCGCAAGATAGATCAGCGCCGCAACGAGAATGAAGAAGAACATGTTGAACGTGCTCTTGCCGGCGTCCTGCGCGGCCTTCACGACGTCCGCGAGGCCGATGATCGACACCAGTGCGGTCGCCTTCACGAGCACCTGCCAGTTGTTGCCGATGCCAGGCAGTGCGAAGCGCATCATCTGCGGAAACATGATCCGCGCGAACACGCGCGCGCCGCTCATCCCGTAGGCCGCGCCCGCTTCGAGCTGGCCGCGCGGCACCGACAGGAACGCGCCGCGGAACGTCTCGGTGAAGTACGCACCGTAGATGAAGCCGAGCGTCAGCACGCCGGCGACGAACGGATCGATGTCGATCTGGTCCCAGCCCAGCAGGTCGGTGAACTGGTTCAGCCAGATCTGAATGCTGTAGAACAGCAGCAGCATCAGGACGAGATCGGGCACCGAGCGGATCAGCGTCGTATAGCCGGTCGCGATCGCTCGCAGCACCCGGTTGTGCGACAGCTTCGCCACCGCGCCGATCAGCCCCAGCGCCACCGCGGTGGCGAGCGACAGAACCGACAGCTCGATGGTCTGCACGGTGCCGGCCCACAGGACGGGACCAAAGCCGTAAAGGAACACGCGCGTCTCCAGTGTTGACAGGGTTACCGGCGCGCATACCTGTCCCACGCCGGGCTGACGCGGATAGTCGCAAGCGAAAATATTTGTCTCAAATCACCTCGTCCGTCATTGCTGCGTCGCAGCAAACGATGCGGCAATTTGAACGCGCGGGCTACGGCGCTGTTTCAAAAGGAAAAAAGCCGCTCCCTGACAGTCGTACAACACGCAGGGAAGCGGCTTTTTTGCAATTTTCCGGTCGCTTTTTCGATATCGCGACGCGCCGGGAGTCAGCGCCCCTTCAGGATGTCGGAGCGCGAAGTCGTGTAGACGAGCCCGTCCGGGCCGAAATGGACGTTGAAGAACGCGTCGGTGTTCACGCCGTCCTCGAGCCAGCGCCAGCTCCATACCGTCTCGGGCTTGAGCGGATACTGCGCGACGTCGCCCGGCTTGCCGAGCAGGCGCCGCACCTCGTCCTCGTTCATGCCGGGGCGCACCTTCGCGAAATTCTCGGCGGTGAGCACCTGGGTCGCGCCGACGTAATGGCCGCTCGCGTCGAGATCGACGAACCAGGTCTGGTTGCCCATCGGCCCGCGCGGATATTCGAGGCGTTTCGAGCCGTCGGTGAACATGCGCTCGGTGTCGGGCTTGCCCATCGTCTCGCGCACGTCGGCCTCGGTCGACACACCGACCTTCAGCCCCTTGAGCAGCAGCGGCGCCGGCTTGATCGCGGTGAAGAAATCCCTGATGCGTTGCACGTCGAGATCGCCCTTGTCGTTGCAGCCGGACAGCGCGAGTGCGGCAGCCAGCAGCGTCACGGGAAACAGCCGGAAACGAAAGATCATCGGAAGAATTGCGCGTCGAGAAAACACGCGGCAAGCATACCCGCGCCGCGCCAAAAGCGCGAGACGGGCCGCGCGGCCCGTCACCCGTTCAATGGGTCGATTCGGTCCGACGCTCGCGCTCGCCGCGCAGCGGCTGCGCGACGCGCGCGGCGGCCGGGATCGCGGCGATCCGGCCGCGCGTGCGCACGAGCTCGGCCAGCTGCCACGAGCCGAGCGCGAGACAGCCGAACAGCACCTCACGGCCGCGCTTGACCAGCGCGAGCGACAGCGCGCTCTCGCGATCGACGCCGAACATCTGCGCGAGCAGCACGACGGTGGCCTCCTGCACGCCGAGGCCGCCCGGCACCATGAACGCCGCATGGCGCACGGCCTGCGTCATCGCCTCGATCGCGACCGCGCCGCCGATCGACACCGGATGGCCGAGCAGCGCGAGCGCCCAGTAGATCTCGAGCGCACCGAGCACGTAGCCGGCCAGCTGCCAGAAGAACGCGCTGAACAGCAGCGCGGTGCGCGACATCAGCGCATCGATGTCGCGATCGAGCCGCCGGCCGTCGACGCCCTGCAGCAAGCGGTGCGAATCGCCGAGCAAGCGCCCGGCAAAACGCTCGATCGCGTGGAAGACGCCGCCGCGGCGCATCAGCACGACGCCGAGCACCGGCAACGGCAGCGTCAGCACCAGCGCGAGGCCGATCGTGCCACCGCCCATGTCGTGCGTGGTCGCCAGCAGCAGCACGAGGCCGAGCGCCGCGAACGCATACTGGACGACGATCGTCACCAGCACCTCGACGATCACCGACGCGGTCACGCGGCTCGCGTCGGCCACCTGCCAGCGCGCGAGCCGGATGCCGACCAGCTCGCCGCCGATGCCGACGACCGGCAGCAGCCGGTTCACCGCCTCGCGCACGGTCGCGATCCACCACAGGAACGGCAGCGTCGCGCGACGGTCGAGCAGCTGATGCCACGCGTACGCGTCGAGCAGCAGCGGCAGCGCGTGAAACGGCACGAGCCACAGCAGCGCGAAGCCGGCGCGCTCGATCATCCGCGACACGTCGCCGATACCCTCGTGCAGGCCCAGCGCCAGCAGGATCCCGATGCCGATCGGCCAGCCGAGCCATTTGATCCACTTGGTCACGACGGCTGCGCTCCCGCTTCGCGCGCGTGCTGCGCGCCGCGCCGCGCCGCGCGCTGACCGAACACGTCGGCGAACCCGCCGGTCGCGACGCCGGCCGCCTTCAGCGCCGCCGCGACGCGCGGCGACAGCAGCGCGTCGAGCTCGTCGGCCGGACGGTAATCGGCCATCGTCGGCGTGATCGGGCCGTCGCCGGCTTCGGCCGGATGGCAATAGATCTCGCCGACACCGGGCGGCAGCGCGGCGAGCGCGTCGAGCAGCACGCGCTCGTCCATGGCGCCCGTATGCTCGATGCCGACCACGTAATCGTTGTGCGCGAGCCCCGCGCGGTCGAGCCGCGCGCGCACCAGCGCGATCCACGGCTTGAGCAGCGCGCTCGCGCTCGCTTCGTACGGCAGCCGCACGGCGCGCAGCCCGTAGTCGCGACCGATGTCGATGATCATCGACAGCACGGTCGGATGCAGATGGAAATGCTTGTGCGCGTTCACGTGGTCGAGCGGCAGGCCGCTCGCCGCGAACGCCTCGAACTGCGCGCGGATCTCGCGGCGCAGCTGCGCGCGCACGTGCGGCAGAAAGAAGAAGCGGCAGCCGTCCTTCGCCATCGCGTCGCCGAAGCGCCCGTCGCGGCCGACGAGCGCCGGTATCTCATGCGCGGGCAGCGTGGCCGGCCCGTCCGCGAGCACCAGATGCAGACCGACCGCGAGCGACGGCAGCCGCCGCGCGCGCTCGATCGCATCCTGCGCGGCGCTCGCGCCGACCATCAGGCTCGCGGCGTTGAGCACGCCGTCGCGATGCGCGCGCTCGACCGCCGCGTTCACGCGCGGATGCAGCCCGAAGTCGTCCGCGGTGAAGATCAGCGCCCGCGCCGCCCGCTGCGTCGTCACGAATCAGGCCTCGTGCGCGCGCAGGAAGCGGAAGAACTCCACGCCTTCGCGCAGACGGCGCTTCATCATGTCCCAGCTCGTCAGCATCTCGCGGACGATTTCCCAGATCTTCGACGGACGGAAATAGAACTCGCGATAGAACTGCTCGAGATGGTGATAGATCTCGTCGCGCGACAGGTGCGGATAGCCGATCGCGGCCAGCTGCACGCCTTCCTTGCTGACGAGGTTGATCGTCTTGTTCTCTTCCATCCAGCCGTTCTCGACGGCCTGCTTGTACAGCGTCGTGCCCGGATACGGCGCGGCCAGCGACACCTGGATCGTGTGCGGATTGATTTCCTTCGCGTACTCGATCGTCTTCTTGATGGTTTCCGGCGTCTCGCCCGGCAGGCCGAGGATGAAGGTGCCGTGGATCTTGATGCCGAGCTTCTTGCAGTCCGCGCTGAAGCGGCGCGCGAAATCGGTGCGCACGCCCTTCTTGATGTTCACGAGGATCTGGTCGTCGCCGGATTCGAAGCCGACCAGCAGCAGGCGCAGGCCGTTTTCCTTCATGATCTTCAGCGACTTGTACGGCACGTTCGCCTTCGCGTTGCACGACCACGTCATGCCGAGCTTGCCCAGCCCGATCGCGATCGCTTCGGCGCGCGGCAGGTCGTCGGTGAAGGTATCGTCGTCGAACATCAGTTCCTTCACTTCCGGCATGTTGTCGCGGATCCACTTCGCTTCGGCGAGCACGTTCTCGACCGAGCGCGTGCGATAGCGATGGCCGCTGACCGTCTGCGGCCACAGGCAGAACGTGCAGCGCGACTTGCAGCCGCGGCCCGTGTAGATCGACACGTACGGATAGTTCAGGTAGCCGATGAAGTAGTTGTCGATCTTCAGGTCGCGCTTGTAGATGGGCGCGACGAACGGCAGCTCGTCCATGTTCTCGAGGATCGGACGCGCTTCGTTGTGCTCGATCGAGCCGTCCTTCGCGCGCCAGCTCAAGCCCTTGATCTCCGGGAACGGCTTGCCTTCGGCGATTTCCTTGCAGGTGTAGTCGAATTCCTCGCGGCACACGAAGTCGATCGCGTCGCTCGCCGTCAGCGAATTGTGCGGATCGACCATCACCTTCGCGCCGACCATGCCGACCAGCAGCGACGGCTTCATCTTCTTCAGGTCCTGCGCGAACATCGCGTCGGTCGGGAACGACGGCGTGCTCGTGTGGATGATCACGAGATCGTAGTCGTTGGCGATCTTCAGCGTCTCCTCGACCGACAGGCCGTCGGCCGGCGCGTCGACGACGCGGCTGCCCGGCACGAGCGCGGCCGGCTGCGCGAGCCAGGTCGGGTACCAGAAGGAACGGATTTCGCGCTTCGCCTGATAGCGCGAGCCGGCTCCGCCGTCGAAGCCATCGTACGAAGGGGCCTGCAAGAACAGCGTTTTCATGAATGCTCCGGTAGCCTGCATAATTCGATTCGTTTCAACGATTCAGTTTCAATCAACCGCGGGCCGCGCTGTGGGCGCCCGCCTCTGTCATGTCGCGTCGCGCGGCGTGGCCGCGCGGCGCGTCTCGGCCCTCGGGCCGGATTCGCTCGGGAGCGGGCGCGCGGCCGGCTCCCCCAACATGCTCGTCAGCAGCCGTCGCCGCCTTCCACCGCCGGCGCGCGCTCGCCGCCGACGACAGTCATACGCGCGCCGCGCCACACGACCTGCGAGCCGTACGCGGCCGCCAGCCATTCGAGCGCGAGCAGCGTGTCGCGTACCGCCACGAGCGGCAGGTCGCGCCAGAACGCACTCCAGCCGTCCTCGCCGCGCGCATGCAGCACGAGCCGCCCGAACGCACCGACGATGGCCGCGCCGCCCGCGAGCGTGCCCGCAACGGTGCCGTCCAGCCGCAGCGCGAGCGCCGCGCCGATCGCGAGCCACGGCACGGTGAACGTGATGAACAGGAACGCGAAGCCCATCGGGTTCAGCGACCGGATCGTGCGCAGCCAGCGCGTCTCGCGATGCCACAGCGGGCCGAACGACGGCTCGATCACGTCGGTCGCGACGTCGACCTCGGACAACACGGTGCGCCGCCCGAGGCGGCGCGGCAGCTCGGCGAGCCAGAAGTCGTCGGCGAGCTCGTCCTTCAGCGCGAGAAAACCGCCGATCCGATCGAGCGTATCGCGCGTGACGGCGAGCGTCGCGCCGAACCCGAAGCGGCTCGAGCGGCCCAGGTGCGTGATCCGCACCGACGGCGCGAACCACGCGTCGACGAACTGCGCGCCGATCCGCGTCCAGAAGCCGCCGACGCTGCGCGCATGATACAGGCACGTGACGACGCCGACCGACGGATCGGCGAGCGGCGCCGTCACGCGCTCCAGATAATCGGGCTGCACCGCGATGTCGCTGTCCGCGATCACGATGCGGCCGTACTTCGCGCGCTCGGCCAGGTTGATCAGGTTGCTGACCTTCAGATTCTTGCCGTGCACGCGCGCGTCGATCACGAGCGTGATGTCGCATTCCGGGTAGTCGGCACGCAGCCGCTCGACCACCGCGATCGCCGGATCGGACGCCGACGCGACGCCGAACAGCACTTCATGGCGCGGGTGGCGCTGTTCGCAGAAGGTCGCGAGGTTCTCGTACAGATGCGGCTCCGCGCCGCACAGCGGCTTGAGCACGCTGACCGGCTCGAAGCCGTCGCGCGCGGCGGTGCGCGGCGTGCGCGGCGCCGGCGCGAAGGCCGCGACGAGCGCATAGCCGGCCGCGGCGAGCGTGAAGGCGACCAGCAGCCAGTCGAGCAGCGTGACGGTCGGCATCATGCGGCATGCCTCCCGGCACCGCGGGCGGCACGTCGATCGTTCGAACCGGGTTGAACGTGATGGGGTATTACGACAGCGACGAACGCGGGCACGACCCGACTCCTTGTTCCAGCAGCGTCTGTATGAGGGGCGGCACGGCTCGCCCCGAAAGCGGCCATGCCCGGCTTCGCGCGGCCGCCCCCTCACGCGAAACCCGGAACGGGATGCGGGAAGACTCGAATGGCTGGCATCGGCAAAACATGGACAGGCGCAGGATTTTAGCAGCCCGCGCACCGTCACGCGCGGAGCAACATGAAACGGACTGGTGCAATTTCGGCAAAGCTGCGCGGCCGGCAAACCATTTCGGCGCCGGCCTGCCGACATTAGCGTAAGCGCTTTGCAGGCGTATTGCCGTCTGCAAAATCAAACATTTCGTCGAGAATTGTGCGTCGGTGCGAAGACACGTGGAATCGCCGTAAAGTTTGGTAATTATTCGTGGATTGGATCGATTTTCGCAACAATGAAACGGGCGTGGCTTGCAGCCCTGTAAGGCGTGTGGGTATCCGTGCGTCGCCAGCGCGCGGCGCGGCCCTTTGGCAGAATCGTCGTCATCTGTTGCGCATGCGCATCACCGCGCCCCTCCTTTCGAAGGCCATCCGATGATTCCGTTTTCCGTACTCGACCTCGCCCCCATCCCCGAAGGCGCCGACGCCGCGCAGGCATTCCGCAACACCGTCGATCTGGCGCAGCATGCGGAACGCCTCGGCTACCGCCGCTACTGGCTCGCCGAGCACCACAACATGCCGGGTATCGCGAGCGCGGCGACCGCCGTCGTGATCGGCCACGTGGCGGGCGCGACGCAGACGATCCGCGTCGGCTCGGGCGGGATCATGCTGCCGAACCACGCGCCGCTCGTGATCGCCGAGCAGTTCGGCACGCTGGCGTCGCTGTACCCCGGCCGCATCGACCTCGGGCTCGGCCGCGCGCCCGGCACCGACCAGACCACGTCGCGCGCGCTGCGGCGCGACCTGATCGGCAGCGCCGATTCCTTTCCGGACGACGTCGCCGAGCTGCAGCGCTACTTCGCGGCGCCGGTGCCCGGCCAGCGCGTGCGGGCGGTGCCCGGCGCGGGGCTCGACGTGCCGATCTGGCTGCTCGGCTCGAGCCTGTTCAGCGCGCAGCTCGCCGCGATGCTCGGCTTGCCGTTCGCATTCGCATCGCACTTTGCGCCGGACTATCTGATGCGCGCGCTCGAACTCTATCGCGCGCAATACCGCCCGTCGGCCGCGTGGCCGAAGCCGTATGCGATGGTCGGCGTGAACGTGTTCGCCGCCGATACCGACGAAGAAGCACGGCGCCTCTTCACGTCGCTGCAGCAGCAGTTCATCAACCTGCGCCGCGGCACGCCGGGCAAGCTGCCGCCGCCGGTCGACGCGCTCGAGGCCAGCGAATTCGAACTCGCGAACGTCGCGCATGCGCTGTCGTTCGCGGCCGTCGGCTCGCGCGACACGGTGCGCGACCAGTTACGCGACCGGATCGCGCAGACGGGTGCGGACGAGCTGATCGTCACCGCCCAGATCTACGATCACGCGGCGCGGCTGCGCTCGTTCGAGCTGGCCGCGCAGATCCGCGACGAGCTGGCGAGCGAAACGCGCTGACGGTGCGGCCGCGCCGCCGCTCGCGGCGCGCGCCCGCCCGTCGCTTCGTCGCTTCGTCGCTTCGTCGCTTCGTCACTTCGTCACTGCGGATGGACCGCAGCCATCCCGTCGAGCAGCGCCTTGTGGAACGCGTCCGGATCCTGGATCTGCGGCGCGTGCCCGAGCGCCGGGAATTCGATCAGTTGCGCACCGGGAATCGCCGCCTGCGTGCGCTTCGCAAGCTCCGGATAACGGCCGAGCTTCGCGTGCACGTCCGGCGGCGCGGCGTCCTTGCCGATCGCGGTCGTGTCCTTGTCGCCGATCAGCAGCAGCGTCGGCACGCGAATCGCGCCGAGCTCGTAGACCACCGGCTGCGTGAAGATCATGTCGTAGACGAGCGCCGAATTCCACGCGACCGCGTCGCGGCCCGCGCCGCGATACATGCCGGCGAGCATCTGCACCCAGCGCTCGTACGACGGCGCCCACTTGCCCGCGTAGTAGGTCGCCTGCTCGTAGCGGCGGATGCCGTCGGCCGTCGTCTTCAGCTCGCGTGCGTACCAGTAATCGACCGACAGCGGCGGCACGCCGAGCGCCTTCCAGTCCTCGAGGCCGATCGGGTTCACCAGCACCAGCTGGTCGGTCGCCTTCGGATACATCAGCGCGTAGCGCATCGCGAGCATCCCGCCGGTCGAATGGCCGACGAGCGTCGCCGACTTCACGCCGATCGACTCGAGCAGCGCGTGCGTGTTGCGCGCGAGCTGCTGGAAGCTGTACTGATAGCGCTCCGGCTTCGACGACTTGCAGAAGCCGATCTGGTCCGGCGCGACCACGCGATAGCCAGCGTGGCTCAGCACGTCGATCGTGTCCTCCCAGGTCGCCGCGCAGAAGTTCTTGCCGTGCAGCAGGACGACGGTGCGGCCGTTCGGGTGCGCCGGCTGCACGTCCATGTAGTCCATTTCGAGCGTTTCGCGCTGCGACACGAACGCATGGCGATGCACCGGCGCCGGATAGGCGAACCCTTCCAGCCGCGGGCCGTACGCGGGCCCGTCGTTGCCGGCCGGCGTCGGGGCGGCGGCCGTGGCGACGCTCGCAGCGGCGGCGATGCCGGCGGCCAGCCACGCGGCGCGCGCGACGGACAAGATCGGGGAAGTCGAAAACATGGCGCTCACGGTAATGGGACGGGCACGCGCGGCGGCCGGGCAGCCACACGCCCCGCGATTCTACGCGGTCGGGCTGACGGCGGCGCGCAACACTCGAAGGCCGCGCGACTTCCGCGCGCGCGACGAACTCGGGTATCTTGTGACGTGACCCTGAAACGCCTGCAGGCGAGCGCCCATGAAAAACGTCCTCAGCATTCAGTCGCACGTGATCTACGGACATGCCGGCAACAGCGCGGCCGTGTTTCCGATGCAACGGCTCGGCGTCAACGTCTGGCCGCTCAACACCGTCCAGCTGTCCAACCACATGCAGTACGGGCACTGGGCCGGCAGCGCGATCGACGCCGCGAAGATGGAGCAGCTGGTCGACGGTGTCGCCGCGATCGGCGGCCTGAAGCGCTGCGACGCGGTGCTGTCCGGCTTCGTCGGCTCGCCGGCGCAGGCGCGCGCCACGGTCGAGATCGTGCGCACGGTGAAGGCGATGAACCCGAACGCGTGGTACTTCTGCGATCCGGCGTTGGGCCAGACCGGCGGAATCCGGCCCGAGCCCGGCGTCGAGGAATACATCGTCGACGAGATGCCGGCGCTCGCCGACGGCATGTCGCCGAACCACACCGAGCTGCAGAAGCTCGCGGGGCGGCGCATCGAGACGGTCGCCGAAGCCGTGGACGCGTGCCGCGCCCTGATCCGCCGCGGCCCGAAGCTCATTCTCGTCAAGCACCTGCACGACCGTAACAGCCCGGCCGACCGCTTCAACATGCTGGCCGTCACCGAAACCGAAGCATGGATCGGCCAGCGTCCGCTCTATGCGTTTCCGCGCCATCCGGTCGGCGTGGGCGACCTCACCAGCGCGATCTTCGTCGCGCGCCGGCTGCGCGGCGATTCCGTGCGCGGCGCGTTCGAGCACACGCTCGCGGCCGTGCACGCGGTGGTCAAGGCGACCTACGACGCACGCCGCTACGAGCTCGAGCTCGTCGCCGCCCAGGATGAAATCGCGCGGCCGAGCGAGTGGTTCGGCGCGTGGGTGACCGACGCCTGACGCAGCCGTAGCGCGGCGTGCGGCGCCGCGTGTCGAAGCCTGCGCGGCGCGCCGCGCGCCGCCCTTCTCCCGCCGTCCACGCGGGCCATCGCTGCCCCAACCGAACCCGCGCCGTACCTGCAAACCGTGCAAACGTTTCCGACTTCACATGAATGACACCGTTTGCTCGCTATGCTCGCGTCCGCACGACCGACGCAGCCGCATCCTGCGTCCGGGCGCGCCAGCCTGTTCCGTTGTTCCGCATGTCCCGCCAACCGGCTCCCCTTTACCCCACGATAACGACCATGACCCGATCGACCCGTCGTGACTTCCTCCGCGTCGCCGCCGGCACCGCCGGCGCCGCCGCGCTGAACCTGTTCCCGCCCGTGATCCGCGATGCGCTCGCCATTCCCGCGAACCGCCGTACCGGCACGATCCGCGACATCGAACACATCGTGATCCTGATGCAGGAGAATCGCTCGTTCGACCATTACTTCGGCACGATGCGCGGCGTGCGCGGCTTCGGCGACCCGCGGCCGCTGCGCCTCGCGAGCGGCAAGTCCGTGTTCCACCAGCCGGCCGGCCCGGCCGAGGTGCTGCCGTTCCATCCGGGCGCCGACAACCTCGGCCTGCAGTTCCTGCAGGATCTGCCGCACGGCTGGCAGGACATGCATGCCGCGTGGAACAAAGGCCGCTACGATCAGTGGGTGCCGAACAAGGGCACCACGACGATGGCGTACCTGAAGCGCGACGACATCCCGTTCCACTATCAGCTCGCCGACGCGTTCACGATCTGCGACGCGTACCACTGCGCGATCCCGAGCTCGACCGACCCGAACCGCTACTACATGTGGACCGGCTACGTCGGCAACGACGGCACGGGCGGCGGCCCGGTGCTCGGCAACGAGGAACAGGGCTATGGCTGGACGACCTATCCGGAAGTGCTCGAGCAGGCCGGCGTGTCGTGGAAGATCTACCAGGACGTCGGCACCGGGCTCGACGCGAAGGGCTCGTGGGGCTGGACGCAGAACCCGTACATCGGCAACTACGGCGACAACGCGCTGCTGTACTTCAACCAGTACCGCAACGCGCTGCCCGGCACGCCGCTGTACGAGAAGGCGCGCACCGGCACCAACATCAGCGCCGGCGGCACGCTGTTCGACGTGCTGGAGCAGGACGTGAAGAACGGCACGCTGCCGCAGGTGTCGTGGATCTGCGCGCCGGAAGCGTACTCCGAGCATCCGAACTGGCCGGCGAACTACGGCGCGTGGTACATCGAGCAAGTGCTGAAGGTGCTGGTGTCGAACCCGGACGTGTGGAGCAAGACCGCGCTCTTCATCACCTACGACGAAAACGACGGCTTCTTCGACCACGTGCCGCCGCCGTTCGCGCCGCAGTCGCGCGATAACGGGCTGTCGACCGTCGCGACGACCAACGAGGTGTTCGCCGGCGACGCGTCGCACATGGCGGGCGCGTACGGGCTCGGGCCGCGCGTGCCGATGCTCGTGGTGTCGCCGTGGACCAAGGGCGGCTGGGTCTGCTCGCAGACCTTCGATCACACGTCGCTGCTGCAATTCATCGAAGCGCGCTTCGGTGCGCAATATCCGATCACGGCCGCGAACGTATCGCCGTGGCGCCGCGCGGTGTGCGGCAACCTGACGTCGGCGTTCGACTTCTCGAACGCCGACGCCGCCTGGCCGACGCTGCCGGACACGAGCGGCTACGCGCCGGCCGACCGCGTGCGCCATCCCGACTACGTCCCCGTGCCGCCGGCGCTGCAGACGGTGCCGAAACAGGAAGCCGGGCTGCGTCCGGCGCGCGCGCTGCCGTACGAGCTGTTCGTGCACGGCCGCGTCGAGCCCGCGAGCGGCCAGTTCCGGCTGACCTTCGCGAACACGGGCCGCGCCGGTGCGGCGTTCCAGGTGCAGTCGCGCAACCGCGTCGACGGCCCGTGGACGTACACGGTCGAAGCCGGCAAGCGGATCGCCGATACGTGGAGCGCCGCCGCGTCGCTCGGCCTGTACGACCTCGACGTGTACGGCCCGAACGGCTTCTACTGCCATTTCCGCGGCTCGTTCGCGAGCGGCGTCGGCGGCACGAGCGCGAACCCCGAGGTGGTCTACGGCTACGACGTCGCGAACGGCAACATCACGCTGCGTCTGATGAACCGCGGCCACAAGGCGGTGCGGCTCAAGGTGAGCAACGCGTACGGCCACCGCGGCGCACGCACGTTCGAGCTCGCGCCGGGCGCCCACGTCGACGACTACTGGGACCTGCGCGGCAGCCACGGCTGGTATGACCTGACCGTCAGCGACGAGCGGCCGCTCGGCTTCGTGCGCCGCTTCGCGGGCCACGTCGAGACCGGCCGGCCGAGCACCAGCGACCCGGCGATCCGCACGAGCGCGACGCAGGACGTCGTAGAAAGCGCGTCGGACGCGCTGTCCGACTGACGACGGCAATCGCGACGCAGCCCCGCCGCGGGGCTGCGTCGCTTCCGCATCCTCCTGCCCTACCCGCCTTCCGCCCTGCCTCCATTCGCCCGTCCGCTCGTGACGGGAAACTCCCGATACCGGCCGCTGCCGCACGCGCGGAAGCTATGCGCAAATCCGCATCGAATGCGCGGCAAATTGCCAAGACCCGCACATATCGGCGACCTATAAATCGAAGCGATCGGGGCTCCTCGCCGAGCCTGCCGGGAGCGTCTTCCCTGGAATGGCAGCACGCCGGACCTACCCGCCCGATCAGAGAAGCGGTTGAACCGCCCGCCCGTCGCGCGCATCCGGCTGCCGGATGCGTGCGGAATCCACCCGCTGGTGTAGAACAAGAGGAACGAACATGAAATTTCGTCATTCCCTGCTGTCGGTATCGGTCGTATCCGCATTGGCACTCCTCTCGCAACAGGCCGCCCGCGCCGCCGACGCAACCGACGTGAAGGTCGGTTTCGCCGCACCGCTCACGGGCGTGAACGCCGGCTACGGCAAGGATCTACAGAACGGCGTGCAGCTCGCGCTCGACGATGCGGTCGCGCAGAAGGTGCAGATCGCCGGCAAGCCCGCGCATTTCGACCTCGTCGTGCAGGACGATCAGGCCGACCCGCGCATCGGCGTGCAGGCCGCGCAGGCGCTGGTCGACCAGAACGTGTCGGTGGTGATCGGCCACTTCAACTCGGGCACGACGATTCCGGCGTCGGTCGTCTACGACAAGGCCGGCATCCCGGTGATCGACCCGGCCGCCACCAACCCGACGCTCACGTCGCGCGGGCTCGCGAACATGTTCATGGTGATCGCGACCGACGGCCAGAACGCGGGCAACGCGGGCAAGTACGCCGTCGACGTGACGAAGGCGAAACGCATCGCGATCATCGACGACCGCACCGCGTTCGGCCAGGGCGAGGCGGACGAGTTCGAGAAGGCCGTGAAGGCGGCCGGCGGCAACATCATCGGCCGCGAGTTCACCAACAACCAGGCCGTCGACTTCCGCGCGCAGATCACCAGCCTGAAGGGCAAGAATCCCGACCTGATCTTCTTCGGCGGCCTCGATTCGCTGGCCGCGAACTTCATCAAGCAGATGCGCCAGCTCGGGCTGACCGCGCAGTTCGTCGGCGGCGGCGGCGTGAAGGACAACGAGTTCGTGAAGATCGCCGGCCCGGCCGCCGAAGGCGCGATGGCCTGGGAATACGGCCGGCCGCTCGATGAACTGCCGCAGGGCAAGGATTTCGAGAAGCGCTTCAAGAAGCGCTTCGGCGTCGACGTGCTGTCGTACGCGCAGTTCGGCTACGACGCCGCATGGGCCGCGATCAAGGCGATGCAGGCGGCCAATTCGACGGATCCGAAGGTCTATCGCCCGGCGCTGAAGAAAGTGGACTTCGAAGGCGTGACCGGACGCATCTCGTTCGCCAACGACGGCTCGCTGAAGAGCGGGATGTCGACGCTGTACCAGGTGAAGAACGGCACGTGGAAGACCATCGTGACGAAGGGAGGCTGATCGACCGGCAGCACCGCGCCCGGACGGCTGTACCGGGCGCCCGGCGCGGGCCGCGACGACGATGCGCGTCGCGGCCGCTCCTGCCCCGGCGTGCGTGGCGAGCGGTCGCGACGCGCGCCGGCGGCCACTGCGCCGACAAGGTCGCCACCATCTCATACGACGACCGATCTCAATACACTCTGCATGCGGCGCACGTCACCGCGTGGCCATGCGTCTCAGCCGGCTTGCGTATCACGCTCCGCTTCGGCCGCCTCGTGCGCGCGGCGCAGCCGCTCGCGGCTATTGGTGAGGTGCGTGCGCATCGCGGCGCGCGCGGCCTCCGGGTCGTGGCGTGCGATGGCCTCGTAGATGTCCTCGTGCTCGTGATTGAGCCGGCCCACGTAGCGCTCCAGGTCGTCGCCCGCGAAGCGGGCGGAATTCACCCGCGTGCGCGGAATGATCGACGCGCCCAGCTGCGTCATGATGTCGACGAAATAGCGGTTGCCGGTCGACTGCGCGATCTGCAGATGGAACTGGAAGTCGAGCTGCGCGGTGTCGTGACCGCCGCCCGCCCCCGAGGCGATCGCGTCGAGCGCGCGGCGCAGCGCGGCGAGATCCGCGTCGCTCGCGCGTTGCGCGGCAAGGCTCGCGCACTCGCTCTCGAGGCTGATCCGCAGCTCGAGCACCGCGAGCACGTCGCGCAGCGTCGTGATGGTCGCGGGATCGATCCCGAGCGCCCGACGACGCGACGGCTCCAGCACGAAGCTGCCGATCCCGTGGCGCGTTTCGATCAGGCCGCTCGCCTGCATCCGCGAGATCGCTTCGCGCACGACCGTGCGGCTGACGCCCTGCGCCGCCATGACTTCGGTTTCGGTCGGCAGCTTGTCGCCGGGACGCAGCGTGCCGTTTTCGATCTGCGCGGTCAGCGCGTCGACGACATCTTGTGCGAGGCTGCGGGCGCGACGGCGCGGCGCTGCGGGAAGCGTGGGCACGGACATGAGGCCGGTTCCTTTTTGAGTGATCGTAATGTGAGCCGAGGGTTTACGCGGGGTTTGAGCGAACGCCGTGGATTCATTATACTGCGTCACAAGTCATCCGACGACTGATGATGACCACACGGATCTCCTGTCGACCGCGGCAGGCGCAGTGCCTGCCCGGTCCCGTGATAGGTCTTCATCGGCGTTCGCACCTGCGTGCAGATGCCGGCGCGCGGTTCGGCAGTGGATCGAGGCGCACCTGCGCGCCTGGCTTCCGTCCGATGCGGCACCGGCATCGGGCGCGCGTCGCTCGCCCCTCGCGGGTTGCTGTCGACGGGCGCGGTTCGTGCGCCGCGCACGTCGGTTGTCGAATGATCGCACCTCGCGCCGCGCGCGGCAAAGCATTTGCCGCACGGCATCGCCTACTCTCTCGTCATCGCCGCCATGAACGCCGTCACCGCCTCGCCTTCCCACGACACGCCGCGCATCGTCGATCTGCAAGCCATTCCGGTCGCCGGCCACGACAGCATGCTGCTGAACCTGAGCGGCGCGCACGGCCCGTTCTTCACGCGCAACCTCGTGATCCTGAAAGACAGCGCGGGCCGCATCGGCGTCGGCGAAGTGCCGGGCGGCGAAAGCATCCGCCGCACGCTCGACGACGCGCGCGCGTGCGTCGTCGGCCAGCCGGTCGGCAATTACCATGCGGTGCTCAACGACGTGCGCCGGACGTTCGCCGATCGCGACGCGGGCGGCCGCGGGCTGCAGACCTTCGACCTGCGCACGACGATCCACGCCGTCACCGCGCTCGAAGCCGCGCTGCTCGACCTGCTCGGCCAGCATCTCGGCGTGCCCGTGGCCGCGCTGCTCGGCGAAGGCCAGCAGCGCGAGCAGGTGGAGATGCTCGGCTACCTGTTCTACGTCGGCGACCGCACCAGGACCGCACTGCCCTACCGCGACGGCCGCGACGCGACCGACGACTGGACGCGCGTGCGCGACGAAGCCGCATTGACGCCCGACGCGGTCGTGCGCCTCGCCGAAGCCGCGCATGCCCGCTACGGCTTCAACGACTTCAAGCTGAAGGGCGGCGTGTTCGAAGGCGCGCGCGAAATCGAGGCCGTGACGGCGCTCGCCGAGCGCTTTCCCGACGCGCGCGTGACGCTCGACCCGAACGGCGCGTGGTCGCTGGACGAAGCCGTGCGGCTGTGCCGCGACCAGCATCACGTGCTGGCCTATGCGGAAGACCCCTGCGGCGCGGAGAACGGCTATTCGGGCCGCGAGGTGATGGCCGAGTTCCGCCGCGCGACCGGGCTGCCGACGGCGACCAACATGATCGCGACCGACTGGCGCCAGATGGGTCACGCGATCCAGCTGCAGGCCGTCGACATCCCACTGGCCGATCCGCATTTCTGGACGATGCAGGGCTCGGTGCGCGTCGCGCAGATGTGCCGCGACTGGGGCCTCACGTGGGGCTCGCATTCGAACAACCATTTCGACGTGTCGCTCGCGATGTTCACGCACGTCGCGGCGGCGGCGCCCGGCCAGGTGACCGCGATCGATACGCACTGGATCTGGCAGGACGGCGAGCGGCTGACGCGCGAGCCGCTGAAGATCGCCAACGGGCTCGTGGAAGTGCCGAAGCGGCCGGGCCTCGGCATCGACATCGACATGGACGCGGTCGCACGCGCGCACGAGCTGTACAAGCAGCACGGGCTCGGCGCCCGCGACGATGCGGCCGCCATGCAATATCTGATTCCCGGATGGACGTTCGACAACAAGCGTCCGAGCCTGGTGCGCTAAAAGGTAAGGCGAAGCCGGGCCGCGCAACGGCCCGGTAGAGACGATGCGCGGCTCGCCGGCCGCGCCCGCGCTTCGACGCCGCGCTACGCTAGCCGGCGAGCCCGATGCCGCGCGCCATGCCCGCCGCGGCGAACACGATCACCATCACGAGCACCGCCTGCCAGTGGCCGATCCGCACATAGGTGCGGGCGCGCCGCAGATCGGGGGTCTGCTGCCGCCGCACGGCGCCGCGCCAGCGCAGCAGCCCGAGCATCGGCACGATTTCGAGCAGCAGGATCAGCACGAGCGCGGTCATCTTGAGGTGGAAGAGCGGCTCGTGAAGGTAGTACGCGGTGCCCTTCTCGAAACCGCCGAAGGCGCGCGCAAGCCCCGTCGCGATCAACACCAGCGCCGACGCGCCCCACACCGCGTCGGCCTTGAACACACCGGGCAGGTCGGCAGCCTGTGCCGACGCGATCACGCGCCGCAGCGCGCGATTGCGTGCCGCGATCCCGGCGAACGCGACGCCGAATGCCATCAGGTGAACCGCTGCGAGCAACCATCGGACGATCATTGAGGCTCCTTGTCGCCCGCGCGCCGCGCGAGCGCGATTAGACGATCTGTTTGAGCGCCGCGTCGAGCGCGAGGACCGCGACGCGGTCGCCTTCGGTCGCGAGCGGCGCGCGCAACACGGTCTGCCGGTTATGGCCGACGGCCGCCGGCGAATCCCACAGCAGCTCCACTTTGGGCCGCCGGAACAGGCTGCCGCGCGGCGGCGCGGCGACGGCCGATGCGGCGAGCCCGTCCGCCGCGGCCGCGGCCGGCCGGCCGGGCCAGCGCACCGACAGCTCGCGCGCGTCGTACTGGCCGACCTTGCGGCTCTCCATCCAGACGATCGCGGTGCGGGTGAGCGTGTCGAGCGAAATCGCATAGCGGCCGATCGCGAAACGGCGCGCGGCGACGTTGGTGCGCCACAGCGGCCGCGGACGGCACATCCACACGATCGCCGCATACAACGCGGGCGCGGCGACGAGCCAGCCGTTGGTCGCCGTCACCGCATGCAGCGCGCGGCGCCAGCCGGCCGCCCACGCGAACGCGCCGATCGACCAGACGGCGAACAGGAAACCGATCAGCGCGAACACGCGCAGCGCCTGGCGCAGCCATTGCGGCAGCGGATGAAACGGACGCTCGGCGCGCGCGGCGGCGCCGGGCAGCGCGAGCAACAGGAAGATCAGCACCAGATAGACGAACGCCCAGGGCGACGACACCATCGCCGACAGCGAGGCGCGATAGCCCATCTGCGACATCGAGAACAGCCAGCGCGCGAGCAGCACGAGACCGATCGCGCGCAATGCGAAGATCACGCCGGCGCCGGGGGCCGGCGCTGCGCGCGTGGTTTTCGTTCTCGCCAAGACTGCTCTCCTATCGATGTTCGTGCGGGGCCGGATTTCGCGGCACGGCCATTATAGGGACATTACCGTCTGGACAGACGGCTCGATCGCGTGCCCGATCGGTTCCCGCGCCGTTCGCGGCGTCGGGCGCGGCGAGAATACAACAGATCGCAACGGATCGGCACGGCAGATGTGACGACGCCCCGCCGGAAACCCGGACGGGGCGTCGGTGCCGACACCGGCCGCAGCGCGGCCGGCGACTCGGCGTCAGCCTGCGTTGACTTCGCGCAGCACCGTGCGGCGCTTCTGGCGCAGCAGTTCCTCGTACGCCTTCACGTAGTTCTGCGCCATCACCTTCGACGAGAAGCGGGCTTCGAACGCGGCGCGCACCTTCTCGCGCGGCAGCGTATCGAGGCGCTTGAGCGCGGCGACGGCCGACAGCTCGTCTTCGACGACGAAGCCCGACACGCCGTTGTCGATCACTTCCGGCACCGAGCCGCGCTTGAACGCGATCACCGGCGTGCCGCAGGCCATCGCCTCGATCATCACCAGGCCGAAGGGCTCCGGCCAGTCGATCGGGAACAGCAGCGCGTGCGCATTGCCGAGGAATTCGGTCTTTTCGGCTTCGCTGATCTCGCCGATGTACTCGACGTGCGGCAGCGCGAACAGCGGCTTGATCTTCTCTTCGTAATACGCGCGGTCGGCCTTGTCGAGCTTCGCGGCGATCTTGATCGGCAGGCCGGCCTGCTCGGCGATGCGGATCGCGGTGTCGACGCGCTTTTCCGGCGAGATGCGGCCCAGGAACGCGAGATAGCTCGGCTTCACGTTCGGGATCGGCGTCAGCAGGTTTTCCGGCAGGCCGTGGTACACGGTCGACAGCCAGTTCGCCTGCGGCAGCGGGATGCGCTGGTTGTCGGAGATCGACACGACCGGCACGTCGCTGAACGCGTTGAAGATCGGCTGCAGTTCGGGCAGGTCGAGACGGCCGTGCATCGTCGTCAGATGCGGGACCGGCTGACGCGAGAACAGCGAGAACGGGTAGTAGTCGATGTGGCAGTGCAGGACGTCGAACTCTTCCGCGCGGCGGCGCACTTGCTCGAGCAGCAGCATGTGCGGGGCCATCACGTCGCGGATCGTCGGATCGAGGCGCAGCGCCTGCGGCCAGCACGCTTCGAGCTTCGCCGACGTTTGCGAATCGCCGCTCGCGAACAGCGTGACGTCATGCCCCATCTCGACGAGTGCTTCGGTCAGATAGGACACCACTCGCTCGGTCCCGCCATAAAGCTTCGGGGGAACCGCTTCGTGCAACGGAGCGATTTGGGCGATTCGCATGCGTAACTCCTAAAAATTCGGCTAAAAACCAGGTATGGGTCGGCAACCTGCCGGCGGTCCGGGCTGGATGCATTTCGTCCTATCATCGGACGAATCAGCCTGCCGGGGGCGTCGAGCCCGCGCTGCCCGCGCTGCACAAGGAGCGTCGGCGACGCGACAGGCTTAGAACGTTTGAAACGAAGACCCGTTGACAGGGGTTCGTAAAAACCTGGGACCGAACCCGGAGCCGATTATCTAGGGTTAATCCCGATACGGCGCCCGCCATTTCAAACTCTTTACTTTGTTACAAAGGCGCAACACTTTGCAACCCGCGGACTCGGACGTCCGTTCTAGAGTGGAAGGCCCGTTCGGCACTCCATGTCCGTCATCGCTGCCGGCATTGCCTTTGCGACACGTAAGGCCCTTGCGGCGAACGGGATGCCGGATTTTATCTCAAAACTGGTCGTGCGCCCCCAGGCTCGCGCAAGATTCGCACAGCGCAACGCACGGCCTTGTTTACAATGCCGGATTATTCAGTCCGGGCGACCGCCGGCTGGGCTCCAGCCGCCCCGCTCAATCACCGAATCACCGCACGCATATTTTGGAATATCTCACCCCTGCCCAGCGCAACGCCCACAACGCGAAGCTGTCGAGCTACGCGCATCGGCCGATCGCGTTCCTGTTCCGCTACATCCGCCTGCACCCTGTCGCGCACCTGATCGTGCTCTGCAGCGTGCTGGCCGCCGTCGGCTGCGCGCTCGGCTCGCAATACGCGATCAAGCATCTGATCGACGTGCTCGCGGCCGGACGCCATCATCCGGGCCCGCTGTGGAGCGCGTTCGCGCTGCTCGTCGGGCTGATCGCGGCCGACAACCTGCTGTGGCGGGTCGGCGGTTGGACCGCCGCGCACACGTTCGTCGCGGTGACCGGCGACCTGCGGCGCGATCTGTTCCAGTATCTGATCGGCCATTCGCCGACGTATTACGCGGAGAAGCAGCCGGGTACGCTCGCGAGCCGCATCACGGCCACGTCGAACGCCGTCTATACGTCGGAGAACACGATGGCGTGGAACGTGCTGCCGCCGTGCATCGCGGTGATCGGCGCGATTCTGATGATCATCGTCGTGAATCCGCTGATGGCCGCCGGCCTGCTCGGCTGTTCGGCGCTGCTCGCGATCGTGCTGTTCAAGCTCGCGGGGCGCGGCTCCGCCCGCCATCACACGTTCGCGGCGAAGGCCGCCGCGGTGGACGGCGAGCTCGTCGACGTGATCGGCAACATGGGGCTCGTGCGCGCATTCGGGATGACGCTGCGCGAACAGAAGCGCTTCAGCGCGACCGTGAAAGCCGAGATGGACGCCCGTCAGCAAAGCCTGCTCTATCTCGAGAAGCTGCGGCTGCTGCACGCGGTGATCACCGCGATGCTGTCGGCCGGGCTGCTCGGCTGGGCGCTGTGGCTGTGGGATCAGGGCCGCGCGACCTCCGGCGACATCGTGCTCGTCAGCTCGCTCGGCTTCACGATCCTGCACGGCACGCGCGATCTGGCCGTCGCGCTGGTCGACGTCACGCAGCACGTCGCACGCCTGTCCGAAGCCGTGAAGACGCTGCTCGAACCGCACGGCATGCCCGATCGCTCCGACGCGCAGCCGCTGTCGGCCAAGGGCGGGCGCGTCGACTTCGAGCGCGTGACGTTCGCGTATCCGCACCGCCGCGCGATCCTCGACCACTTCGACCTGCATATCGAGGCCGGCCAGCGCGTCGGGCTGATCGGCAAGTCGGGCGCCGGCAAGTCGACCGTGCTCGCGCTGCTGCAGCGCTTCTACGACACGCAGGACGGCGCGGTGATGGTCGACGGCCAGGACGTCAAGACGATCACGCAGGACAGCCTGCGCCAGGCGATCGCGCTCGTGCCGCAGGACATCTCGCTGCTGCACCGGACCATCTACGACAACATCGCGTACGGCCGCCCCGACGCGACCCGCGAGCAGGTGCTCGCAGCCGCGCGCGACGCACGCTGCGCGGAGTTCATCGAGGCGATGCCGGAAGGCTATGACACGATCGTCGGCGACCGCGGCGTCAAGCTGTCGGGTGGCCAGCGCCAGCGCATCGCGATCGCGCGCGCGATCCTGAAGGACGCGCCCATCCTGCTGCTCGACGAAGCGACCTCGGCGCTCGACAGCGCATCGGAAGAAGCGATCCAGAGCGCGCTCGACCGCCTGATGGTCGGCCGTACGGTGATCGCGATCGCACACCGGCTGTCGACGCTGCGCAACTTCGACCGGATCATCGTGATGAGCAACGGCAAGGTGATCGACGATGGCAGCCCCGACGTGCTGCGCAGCCGCCCCGGGCTGTATCGCGACCTGCTCGCGAAGCAGCACGGCCGGCTGCACGCGCCCGACGGCGCCGCGCCGACCACCGGCGAACGCGTCGCGTGACGCCGCGGCATCGCGCCGCCCGCCGATAGACGATAAAAAGGCCGCCGTGCTCGTAGCACGGCGGCCTTTTTTCAGCGCGGCGCGCGACCAGCGCTCGATGTGCAACCGCCCCAGGCTACGCGCGCTGCAAATCGCGCAGGAAGTTGTCGCGCCACACCGACACGTTGTTCTCGCGCAGCTGCGCGATCATGTCCGCATAACGCGCGCGCCGCTCGGCGAGCGGCATCGTCAGCGCCTGCGACAACGCGTCGGCCATGCCGTCGATGTCGATCGGATTGACGATCAGCGCACCGGTCAGCTCGCGCGCCGCGCCTGCGAAACGCGACAGCACCAGCACGCCCGGATCGTCCGGATTCTGCGCGGACACGTATTCCTTCGCGACGAGGTTCATCCCGTCGCGCAGCGGCGTCACGAAGCCCACGCGAGCGAGGCGATACAGCGCGGCCAGCACCTGCCGGTCGTACTGGCGATGAATGTACAGAATCGGCGCCCAGTCGAGCTCCGCGTAGCGCCCATTGATGCGCCCCGATTCCGCTTCGAGCTGCAGCCGGATGTCCTGATACGCGCGCAGGTCGGCGCGCGTCGACGGCGCGATCTGCAGGAACGACACGCGATTGCGGATCGACGCCTGGTGCTCCAACAGCTTCTCGAACGCGCGGAACCGCTCGACGAGGCCCTTCGAATAATCGAGCCGGTCGACGCTCATGATCAGCTGGCGCCCGCGCAGCGACGTGGCCATGCGCGCGGCCTTGCCGTGCTCGCCTGCCTGCGCGAGCGACGCGATCTCGTCCGGATACACGCCGATCGGATAAGCCGCCGCGCGCAGCGTGCTGCCGAACGCGCTCACGCGTACCGTGCGGCCGTCGCGCGCCACTTCGCCGCCGGCTTCGAACTCGACGTAATCGCAGAACGCGCGCAGGTCGGGCTCGGTCTGGAAGCCGAGCAGGTCGAACGCGCACAGCGACTCGACCAGCTCGCGATGCGGCGGCACGTTCACGAGCACCTGCGCGGCCGGAAACGGGATGTGCAGGAAGAAGCCGATCCGGTTCTTCACGCCCGACGCGCGCAGCGCGCGCGCGAACGGGATCAGGTGATAGTCGTGGACCCAGATCACGTCGTCGTCCTGCAGCAGCGGCACGAGCTGCTGCGCGAGCCACACGTTCACGCGGCCGTAGCCTTCGAACTCGTGACGGTCGTACTGGATCAGGTCCGCGCGGTAGTGGAACGCCGGCCACAGCGTCGCGTTCGAGAAGCCGCGGTAGTACTGGTCGTAATCGCGGCGCGACAGCCCGACGGTCGCGAACGTCACGGGGCCGCGCTCCTCGATGCGGATCTGCGGCGCGCCGGACGCGACCACTTCGCCGCTCCAGCCGAACCACATGCCGCCCGTCTCCTTCAGCGCGTCGTACACGCCGATCGCGAGACCGCCCGCCGCCGGCTCGCCTTCCGAAATCGGCGCGACGCGGTTTGAAACGATGATCAGTCGGCTCATGCGCCCGGCAGCTCCAGATCGAGCCAGCGGGCGATCTGCGCGTGCAGCGCGGCGACCGAATCGAGCCGCATGCGCGCCGACGTCTCGCCGGCGCCGACCTTGATCGACAGGCCGCCACGCGCGTTCACCACCGCGAAGCCCTTCTCGTCGGTCAGATCGTCGCCCGCGAACAGCGGCACGCGGCCCGCGAACGGCGGCTCGTCGAGGAACGCGGCCAGCGCGCGCCCCTTGTCGACGCCCTTCGGCTTGATTTCGAACACCATCTTGCCGGGCTGCAGTACGTACGCGTCCGCATATTCGGCGACGAGGCGCTCGGCCGCTTCGCGCGCGACCGGCTCACGGTCGGCCGCGTTGCGGTAGTGCAGCGCGACGGCCGCGCCCTTGATCTCCAGCAGCATGCCCGGATGACGGTCGACCACGGCCGCCAGCTCGCGCTCGATGCGCAGCAGGCGTTCGTCGTTGAAGCCGATGCGCTGCGTGTCGCCGTTCGAATCGCGACGCTCGGCACCGTGCAGGCCGGCGATCGGTAGATCCGGCATGCTCAGGAACGTGTCGAGATTGTCGATGCCGCGCCCCGACACCACCGCGACCGCGCCATGCGAGCGCTGCCTGAGCGTATCGAGCAGCGTCAGCAGCGACGGCGGCACGTGAATGCTGTCGGGCGTGGGGGCGAGCTCGACGAGCGTGCCGTCGAAGTCGAAAAAGAACGCGGTATCGGTCAGGGACAGGGAAGCCGGAACGGATTGCATCGATTCGAGAGTCCGAGCGGCGGCCGGCAAACGCCGGGTCGCCGCGACGAGAATGGAATTGTGCGCATCTTACCGCGCCTGCGTACCGAGATGGGCGAAACCGGCCGCCGCGCGCCGCCCGCGCCGCCGCTGCGACATATTGCCCCGCCCCGCGCGACCGCAGGGATTTCGAAAGCGCGCAGGCGCGGGAATTGCGTTACAGTCGGCAACCGCCGGTCGCGCGCCCCAGTGCGGCGCGACCGACGTCATTCCGTCCGATTCGAGTCCCAGGATGTCGCTTGCCCGTCCCGCGCCGCGCCGGCGCCGCTCCAGCTTCAACCGTTTCGCGCGCATGGCCGCGGCGATGGCCGTTGCCGTCGCGCTCGCCGCGTGCACGCGCGACGAGCCGGGCTGGCACCTGACCAACGTCACCGGCCATCTGCCCGACCTGTCGTTCACGCTGACCGGCGGCGATGGCCGGCCCGTCGACGCGAGCGCGTTCCGCGGCCGCGTCGCGCTCGTCTACTTCGGCTACACGCACTGTCCGGACGTCTGTCCCGAGACGATGGCGCGGCTGATGGAAGTGCTCGCGAAGCTCGGCCCGCGCGCGAACGACGTGCGCATCCTGTTCGTGTCGGTCGATCCCGCGCGCGACACGCCGCAGGCGCTGCAGTCGTACGTCGCCGCGTTCGACGCCGCGCACGCGCGCGGCCTGACCGGCAGCGACGGCCAGATCGAATCGCTCGCGAAGCGCTACCGCGTCGCGTACCAGATGGAACAACGCGATCCGTCCGGCGGCTACGAGGTCACGCACAGCTCGGCCGTCTACATCTTCGACGCCCAGGGCCGCGCGCGCCTGCTCGCGACCGACGGCGACTCGCCGGACGCCATCGCCGCCGACGTACGGCGGATCATCGACACTGCCCCCACCACCTGAACCAGACATGAAGCCGAAAACGATCCTCAAGACGTTCGCCGCCCTCGCCGCGCTGTGCGCCGCCGCACACGCCTATGCGGCCGGTGCGATCACCGCGCAGAACGCATGGGTGCGCTGGCTGCCGAACCAGCTGCCCGCCGGCGGCTACGTGACGCTCGTGAACGCCGGCGACAAGCCGGTCGATCTCGTCGACGTCGACAGCCCCGACTACGGGATGGCGATGCTGCACCAGACGGTGTCGAACGGCTCGACGCAGAAGATGGAAATGGTCGACAAGCTGACGATCCCCGCGCGCGGCAAGGTCGACATCGCGCCGGGCGGCTACCACTTCATGCTCGAGGAGCCGAAGCACGCGATCAAGCCGGGCGACACGGTGCGCCTGCGGTTGAAATTCTCCGACGGCGAAACCGTCGACGCGCCGTTTGCGGTGAAGTCGCCGGCCCAGGCGAAGTGACGCGCGTGCGATGAACGTCCTGTACTGGCTCGATCCGTGGGAACCGTCGCCGACCGTGGTGATCGCGGTGCTGACGGCCGCCGTGCTGTTCGCGCGCGGCGTGAAGAAGGCGAAGGTGTCGCCGCTGCGGCAGTTCTCGTTCTGGCTCGGGCTGACGGCGCTCTACATCGCACTGCATACGCGGCTCGACTATTTCTTCGAGCACGAGTTCTTCATGCACCGCGCGCAGCATCTGGTGCTGCATCACCTCGGGCCGTTCTTCATCGCGCTCGCCTATCCGGGCGCGGCGATCCGCGCCGGCATTCCGTTTCGCTGGCGGCAACGCTTCGTGCGCCCCGCGCTCGCATGGGCGCCCGTGCGCGCGGCGCTCGACCTGGTGTTCCATCCGGTCGTGGCCGTCGTGCTGTTCGTCGGGCTGATCTATTTCTGGCTGCTGTCGCCGATCCACTTCGTCGCGATGCTCGACTGGCGTCTGTATCGCGTGATGAACTGGAGCATGGTGATCGACGGGCTGCTGTTCTGGTGGCTCGTCGTCGATCCGCGTCCCGCGCCGCCCGCGCGGCTGTCGCCGGGCCGCCGGATTCTGATCGTCGTCGCCGCCATCCCGCCGCAGATCGCGCTCGGCGCGCTGATCTTCTTCACGCCGCACGAGCTGTATCCGATCTACTCGATCTGCGGGCGCGCCTTCACGTGGCTCAGCCCGTTGCGCGACCAGCAGATCGGCGGCCTGCTGCTGTGGATTCCCGGCTCGATGATGAGCGTGATCGGCGCGCTGATCGCGCTGCGGCACTGGATGCGGCTGTCCGCACGCGGCCGGCTGATCGACGAGCGCGCCGCTGCGCGCAGCGCCGCGCGGCCGGCGGCCACGCGCAACGCCCACTGATCCCGGCACGCCGCGCCGCGCGTCAGCCGCGCGCGCGGGTCATCCACACGTGCGGGATGCCGTCTTCGTCGTGCACGTCGGAGCTCGGCTCAAAGCCGAACGCACCGTAAAAGCGCTGCAGGTGCGCCTGCGCATGCAGGCTCATCTGCGTATCGGGCCACTGCGCGGCGATGTGTTCGAGCGCGCGGGCGAGCAGCGTATTGCCGAGGCCGGCCCCGCGGAACGCGGCGGTCGTCAGTACGCGGCCGATGCGCACGTCGGCATGCTGCGCATCGGGCAGCAGCACGCGCAGATAGCCGGCGACGCGGCCCGCCGCGTCGTACGCGGCCAGGTGCCACGCGGCCTGATCGGCATCGTCGATGTCGCGGTACACGCAGTTCTGCTCGACGACGAACACGGCGCTGCGCGCTTCGAGGATCGAATAGACCTCGCGTGCGCTCAGGGCGTCGAAGGATTTCCAGCGCCAGTCCAGGTCGGCGGCACGCGGGGAGATGGCGGATGCGGAAGCGTTCATGGGCGGTCCTCGGTGCTGTTTCGGGCGCGCCGGTGGGCGCGCGGCAACCGACGATTATGCCGCGAAGCGCGGCCGCTGCGCCCGCGCCGCCGCGCACATGCAAAAAGCCCCGCATTGCGCGGGGCCGTACGTCATGCGGGCATCCGTCCGAAGCGGCCGCTGTTGAAATCGTCGATCGCGGCGCGGATTTCCTCTTGCGAGTTCATCACGAACGGGCCATAGCCGACCACCGGCTCGTCGATCGGCTCGCCGCTGAGGATCAGCAGCTTGACGTCGCCGTTCGCCTCGATGTCGACGTCGCTGCCTTCGCGGCCCAATTGCACGAACTGCGCTTCGCGGGCGACCGTCTCGCCGTTCACGAGCACCGTGCCGCTCAGCACGACCACGGCGAGCGTGCGGCCTTCGGCGATCGGGAACCGCGCATGACCGCCTGCGGCGAGCCGCACGTCCCACACGTCGATCGGCGTGTGCGTGCGGGCCGGGCCGCGCCGCCCGTCGAGCTCGCCGGCGATGATCCGCGCGCGACCCGCCCCGTCCGGCAACTCGACGACCGGGATGTCCGCGTTCAGCAGCGTTTGATAGCCCGGCCCGCCCATCTTGTCGGCGGCGGGCAGGTTCACCCACAGCTGCACCATCTCGAGCGGGCCGCCGCGCTTCGTGAACGCTTCCGAGTGGAATTCCTCGTGCAGGATCCCGCTCGCGGCCGTCATCCATTGCACGTCGCCGGGGCCGATCACGCCGCCCGCGCCGGTCGAGTCGCGGTGCGCGACTTCGCCGTCGTAGACGATCGTCACCGTTTCGAAGCCGCGGTGCGGATGCTGGCCGACCCCGCGCGGCGCCGACGCCGGCTCGAAATTCGCGGGGCCCGCATAGTCGAGCAGCAGGAACGGGCTCAGATGGGCGCCGTGCGACTGATAGCTGAACATCGAACGCACCGGGAAACCGTCGCCGACCCAATGGCCGCGCGGCGCGCTGTAGACGCCACGGATCTTCTTCATTTGCCTTCTCCGAATTGCGGCGAAACACGTGTTTCGCATCCTGACGATCAATATAGAGATGGAACGATCGATTCGGTAGACTCGCAAAATCGCACTCAGCGTTCCATTTGATGAACGATCAACAGCGGGATCTCAACGATCTCTATTACTTCGTGCAGGTGGTCGAGCACGGCGGCTTCGCGCCGGCCGGGCGCGCGCTGAACATGCCGAAGTCGAAGCTGAGCCGGCGCGTCGCGTTGCTCGAGGCGCGCCTCGGGATGCGGCTGATTCAGCGCTCGACGCGCCGCTTCACCGTCACCGACGTCGGCCAGACGTACTACGCGCATTGCCGCGCGATGCTCGTCGAGGCCGACGCCGCCGACGAGGCGATCGCATTGCTGCACGAGGAGCCGCGCGGCATCGTGCGGGTCAGCTGCCCGGTCGCGCTGCTCGACTCGCTGGCGGGCGCGATGATCGCCGCGTTCATGGTCGCGTGCCCGCACGTCGAGATTCATCTCGAAGCGACGAACCGGCGCGTCGACGTGGTCGGAGAAGGGATCGACGTCGCGATTCGCGTGCGTCCGCCGCCGCTCGAGGACAGCGATCTCGCGCTGCGCGTGCTGGCCGAGCGCGGGCAATGCCTGGTCGCGAGCCCCGCGTTGTTGCGCGAACACGGCGCGCCGGCCGTTCCGGCCGACCTGACCCGCATGCCGAGCCTCGACCACGGCCTGCCGCAGGCCGCGCACGTGTGGCGGCTGCGCGGCCCGGACCAGGCGCATGCGGAGATCCACCATCAGCCGCGGCTCGTGACGGGCGGCATGCTGGCGTTGCGGGCCGCGGCGGTCGCGGGCGTCGGCGTCGTGCAGTTGCCGACGATGATGGTGCGCGACGAACTCGCGCGCGGCGAACTGGTGAACGTGCTGCCCGACTGGGCGCCGCGCCGCGAGATCGTGCACGCGGTGTTCGCGTCGCGGCGCGGGCTGCTGCCGGGCGTGCGCGCGCTGCTCGACTTCCTGGCTGCGCGGTTCGCGGAGCTAGAACCCGATTGATCGGGGTTGCCGGTGCACGCGCCGGTTCGACGCGATGGCCGGGAGCGACAGTGACGGCGGCGAATCACGCGCTGCAAATGCGCGGCGCGTGCCGTAGACTGCGGGGCCGGCATCGCGCATCGCGCGTCCCCCTTACTCTTTTCTCTGCACTTCAGCCATGTTCACGCTGTCCACCGACCCTCACGCCTCCAAGGCCGAACTGTATGCGACGCTCGCCGAGCAGGCCCGCTCGCTCGTCGAATCGGAGCCGGACCTGATCGCAAACGCCGCGAATTTCTCCGCGCTCGTCTATCACTCGCTCGATCGTCTGAACTGGGCCGGCTTCTATTTCTTCGACGGGACGGAGCTGGTGGTCGGCCCGTTCCAGGGCAAGCCGGCCTGCGTGCGCATCGCGCTCGGCAAGGGCGTGTGCGGCACGGCGGCGCAGACGCGCCAAACGCAGGTCGTGCGCGACGTGCATGCGTTCCCCGGCCATATCGCGTGCGATGCCGCGTCGGAGTCGGAAATCGTCGTGCCGCTGGTAGCGGCAGACGGCACGCTGATCGGCGTGTGGGACGTCGACAGCCCGGTCGCCGCACGTTTCGACGACGAAGACCGCAGCGGGATGGAAGCGCTGTGCCGCGTGTTCGTCGAACACGCGTGGCAAAAGGCGCGCGAGCGAGCAGCGTGATGCTGCGGGTAGCAACCACGCCGGTGGCGTGAGGAGCGCAAGCGTCAGCCTAGGCGCAAGCGCTAGGCGCAAGCCCAAATGAAACGAGCCCCGGACCGGGGCTCGTCGTCGTTGGCGGCGTGCGCGTCAGGCCGCCTGCGTGCCGGTCAGCGCGGCGAACGCGTGCGGCTTCACGTCGTCGGTCAGCACGTCGACGCCCTGCTCCGTCACCACGACCATGTGCTCCCACTGCGCGGACAGCGAATGGTCCTTCGTGACGACCGTCCAGCCGTCGGCCAGCACGCGCGTGTCGCGCTTGCCCGCGTTGAGCATCGGCTCGATCGTGAAGATCATCCCGGGGCGCAGCGGCACGCCGGTGCCGGGGCGGCCGTAGTGCAGCACCTGCGGCTCGTCGTGATACACGTCGCCGATTCCGTGCCCGCAGTATTCGCGCACAACGCTGAAGCCTTCGCGATGCGCGACCTGCTGGATCGCATAGCCGACGTCGCCGAGCGTCGCGCCCGGACGCACCGCGCGAATGCCCGCGTGCATCGCCTCGTAGGTGGCCGCCACCAGACGCCGCGCGAGTTCGCCGGGCTCGCCGACGAAGTACATGCGGCTCGTGTCGCCGAACCAGCCGTCCTTGATCACCGCGATGTCGAGGTTCACGATGTCGCCGTCGCGCATCGGCCGCGACGACGGGATGCCGTGACAGACCACGTGGTTGACCGACGTGCACAGCGTTTTCGGATAGCCGTGATAGCCGATGTTGGCTGGAATCGCGCGCAGTTCGTCGATGATGTATTCGCGGCAGCGCGCGTCGAGCTCGTCGGTCGTGACGCCCGGCTTCACGTAGTCGGTGATCATCGTCAGCACTTGCGACGCGAGCTTCGCGGCTTCGCGCGACTTCGCGATGTCGGCGGCGCCGCGGATGGGAATGTCGCGCTTCGCCATTACGCCACCTGCTCGATGTCGCGAGCGGCCGGCTGCGCCGTACCGGCGTCGCCGCCGCGCGCCTCGGATTCGATCAGCATCCGGCAGATATCGCCATAGGACAGCGACGGATTGAGTTCCGCGAGCATGCCCACGCGCAGCCAGTGCTCGGCCTGCGCGTTGATCGACCGGCTCAGCGCGGTGCTGGTCGAGCGCAGCCGTTCGTGCATGTGCTCGGAAATCTTGATGATGCCCATATGGCTCCAATTAAACGAAATGTAGTCGTTTCGTATATTACGCTGGCGCTGCGCGCGGAGCAAGTATTCGGGCGGACTGCGAATCGGGAGTCTGGCAGCCCGTGATTTCGTTGACACCATATTCCAGCTTGATGGAGAATCCGTCCATCATGCAAGAAGCGACTACCCTTCCCGCGCCTGATGCAGGCATCAACGAGCGGATCGCCCGCCGCGTGCGAGACTTGCGCACGTTACGAGGCTACACGCTCGATACGCTTGCCGCGCGCTCCGGCGTGAGCCGTTCGATGATCTCGCTCATCGAGCGCGCGTCGGCCAGCCCGACGGCCGTCGTCCTCGACAAGCTCGCGGCCGGGTTGGGCGTGTCGCTGGCGGCGCTGTTCGGCGGCGAGCGCGACGACGCGCCCGCGCAGCCGCTGGTCAAGCGCGCACAGCAAGCGGAATGGCGCGATCCGGCGTCGGGCTATCTGCGGCGCAATCTGTCGCCGCCCGGCTGGCCGTCGCCGCTCCAGCTCGTCGAAGTCGATTTCCCGCCCGGCGCGCGCGTCGCGTACGACACGGGCGGCCGCGACAGCGCGTTGCATCAGCAGGTATGGGTGCTCGGCGGACGCGTCGACGTCACGTTGGGCGACGCGCTCCACGAGCTTCACGAAGGCGACTGTCTCGCGATGCGCGTCGATCAGCCGCTGATTTTCAGCAACCCGACGGCGCAAGGCGCGCGCTATGTCGTCGCGATCTGCGATGCCACCGCCGCGGTCGGCATGCGCGGCGCGGCATCCGTTCAAGTCCGGAGCCGACCGGTGCAGGAGTCCACATGAATTTGCCGAAAACGCACGACGACGTGCGCCTGATCGATTGCAACGAGGCCGAGCATGCGGCGGCCATCCTCGAAATCCTGAACGACGCGATCGTCAATTCGACCGCGCTGTACGACTATCGGCCGCGGCCGCCGGAGGCGATGGTCACGTGGTTCGCAACGAAGCGCGCGGGCGGTTTTCCGGTGGTCGGCGCGGTCGACGGTTCCGGCACGCTGCTCGGCTTCGCGAGCTGGGGCACGTTCCGCGCGTTTCCGGCGTTCAAGTACACGGTCGAACACAGCGTGTACGTGCATCGCGATCATCGCGGGCGCGGGCTCGGCGAGTTGTTGCTGCGCGAGTTGATCAAGCGTGCGCGCGATGCCCAGGTACACGTGCTGGTCGGCTGCATCGATGCAACCAACGCGGGCAGCGTCGCGCTGCATACGCGTGTCGGCTTCGTGCATTCGGGGACGATCGCCGAAGCGGGATTCAAGTTCGGGCGATGGCTCGACGCGGCGTTTTATCAGCTGAAGCTGGACACGCCGATGCAGCCGGTGGATGGGTGAGCGAGGACGCGGATGGCCGCTGAAGATAACGCCGCGCGAGCGGCGGAAAAGAAAAAGCCCTGATTTCTCAGGGCTTTTTCTCTTCCTACTTGGAGGCGCGAGCCGGAGTCGAACCGGCCTAAACGGCTTTGCAGGCCGCTGCATAACCGCTTTGCTATCGCGCCAAAAGCGGACTGTCCGAATACCTGGAAGGCATGCGACAGATTTTTATCCGAGGACCATCGGTCCATCAAATAAAAGGGGAAGCCTTGCTTCCCCGATACCTGGAGCGGGAGACGAGTCTCGAACTCGCGACCTCAACCTTGGCAAGGTTGCGCTCTACCAACTGAGCTACTCCCGCATTGTCCTGCACCAGCAGCGCTTCGCCATTCAACACGCTGCCAAAAAAATCTGGAGCGGGAGACGAGTCTCGAACTCGCGACCTCAACCTTGGCAAGGTTGCGCTCTACCAACTGAGCTACTCCCGCATTGTCCTGCACCAGCAGCGCTTCGCCATTCAACACGCTGCCAAAAAAATCTGGAGCGGGAGACGAGTCTCGAACTCGCGACCTCAACCTTGGCAAGGTTGCGCTCTACCAACTGAGCTACTCCCGCGTATTGCTGTGCTACTGCTTTCCGTCACACGCTTACTTCGTCGTGCAGCGGAGAAGCGAGATTATGTCGAAGGCACTTTCATGTGTCAAGGGCTTTTCGCGCCCTTTTTCCAAAAACCTTCGGCACCGACACCGCAAGCAGCCGCTACCAAGCCCTTACGCGCCGCCGCGCTCGCGAATCTGCGGCCACGCGAGCTTCATGTAGTACAGCATCGACCAGATCGTCAGCACCGCCGCCAGATACATCAGCCATTCGCCCCACACGCGTGTGTCGATCGTCGCGACGCCGAGCGGCAGCGGCCCGTAGTACAGCAGCATCGGGATTGCGACCATCTGGCATGCGGTCTTGAACTTGCCGAGCTGGTTCACCGCGACGCTCTTCGACGCACCGATCTGCGCCATCCATTCGCGCAGCGCCGAAATCGCGATCTCGCGGCCGACGATCACCAGCGCGATCGCCGCGTCGACCCGCGCGATCTGCACGAGGATCAGCAGCGCGGCGGTGACCATCAGCTTGTCCGCGACCGGGTCGAGGAACGCGCCGAACGACGACGTCTGGTTCCACTTGCGCGCGAGAAAGCCGTCGAACCAGTCGGTCAGCGCCGCCAGGATGAATATCGCCGCCGCCGCGAGGTTGCGGTGCGCGCCGCCCATCACCGTGTCCGGCAGATAGAACACGCCGACGACGAGCGGAATCAGCACGATCCGGACCCACGTCAGGAAAATCGGGAAGTTGAACGGCATGGCATGCGGGTCAGTAAAGGATTCGCAATTGTGCCGTGTCGACCGGCCTGCCACAAGAACGCGCGATCGCAACGCGGGATCGCAGGCCCGAGCGGCCGGTCGCACGGCCCGTCAATGAAGCTGCTTGTAGATCTGTTCGGCGAGTGCGTGCGAGATCCCGTCGACGCTCGCCAGCTCCTCGACGCTGGCGGCGACCACGCCGCGCAGTCCGCCGAACCGCGCGAGCAGCCGCTGGCGCCGCTTCGCGCCGACGCCGTCGAGCTCCTCGAGCCGCGACGTCTGGCGCGCCTTCGCGCGCTTCGCGCGCATCCCGGTGATCGCGAAGCGGTGCGCCTCGTCGCGGATCTGCGCAACCAGCATCAGCGCCGCGCTCTCCTTGCCGAGCTCGAGCGGCGTGCGGCCGTCCGCGAACACGAGCGTCTCGAGGCCGACCTTGCGCCCATCCCCTTTCGCGACGCCGACCAGCATCGACGTATCGAGCCCCAGTTCGGTGAACACCTGCCGCGCGATCTCGACCTGCCCCTTGCCGCCGTCGATCAGCACGATGTTCGGCAACAGGCTCGACGCCTCGGCCTGCCGCGTCGATTCGCCGTCGATGCCGGTCGCGGCGTCGGCGGCGGCCGCCTGCGCGGCCAGCTCGACCATCTTCTCGTAGCGGCGCGTCAATACCTGCCGCATGGCCGCATAGTCGTCGCCCGGCGTGATGCCGGCGATGTTGTAGCGACGGTACTCGCCCGACTGCATCTTGTGATGGTGATAGACGACGCACGACGCCTGCGTCGCCTCGCCCATCGTATGGCTGATGTCGAAGCACTCGATGCGCAGCGTCGCGAGATCGTCGCATTCGAGGCCGAGCGTCTCGGCGAGTGCGCGCGTACGCGCCTGCTGCGAGCCCTGCTCGGACAGCAGTCGCGCGAGCGCGATCCGGGCGTTCTGCTCGGCCATCGTCAGCCACGCGCGCCGCTGCCCCTGCGGCTGCCGCACCAGCGATACCTTGTGGCCGGCCTGCTCGGACAGCAGCTCGAGCAGGTCGCGGCTCGCGGGCGCATGGCTGACGACCAGCACCGGCGGCACGCGGTTGCCCAGATAGTGCTGCGAGATGAATGCATCGAGCACCTCCGCCTCGACGGACGCGCCGGCACCGGCGGCGGCGACGCGGGCAGCCGCCCCCCCGTCGCCGTCGCCCTCGCCTTCCACCGGCTGGTCCGGCATCGCGGCGGCGGCATCGTCGACGCCATCGGCCTCGTCGCCGAGCCCGCCTTCCGCGAGCGTCAGCGCGCTTTCGACGTGCGTCGGGAAATACGCCTTGTCGCCAAGATGGCGGCCGCCGCGCACCATCGCGAGGTTCACGCACACGCGCCCGCCCTGCGCGACGACGGCCAGGATGTCGACGTCGCTGTCGCCGCCGACCTCGATCGCCTGCTGGTGCAGCACCGTCGCGAGCGAGCTCATCTGGTTGCGCACGGCCGCCGCCTGCTCGAACTTCAGCTCGGCCGCGAACGCGTGCATCTTCTGCTCGAGTTCGTTCATCACCTCGGACTGCCGCCCGAGCAGGAAGCGCGCGGCGTTCGACACGTCGATCGCGTAGTCGTCCTCGGTGATCGCGCCGACGCACGGCGCCGTGCAACGCCCGATCTGATGCAGCAGGCACGGCCGCGTACGGTTGTTGAACACCGAATCCTCGCAGGTGCGCAACTGGAATACGCGCTGCAGGATCTGGATGCTCTCGCGCACCGCCCACGCACTCGGGAACGGCCCGAAATACTGGTTCTGCTTGTCGACCGAGCCGCGGTAATACGCCATGCGCGGAAAGCGGTGCGCGGTGAGCTTCAGGTACGGATACGACTTGTCGTCGCGAAACAGGATGTTGTAGCGCGGCGCGAGCGCCTTGATCAGGTTGTTCTCGAGCAGCAGCGCCTCGGCCTCCGAGCGCGTGACGGTCGTCTCGATGCGCGCGATGCGCGTGACCATCATCGCGATGCGCGGCGACAGCTGCGTTTTCGTGAAGTAGCTCGACACGCGCTTCTTCAGGTCGCGCGCCTTGCCGACGTAAAGCACGGCGCCCGTTGCGTCGTAATAGCGGTAGACGCCCGGCATGTGCGGCAATTGCGCGAGGATCTTCTTCGGTTCGAACGGAGTATCGGCGGCTTCTGGGGATGTCATGCGTGATCCGGTGCCCGCTGGCGCGGAACGGGTCCATTAGAATCGCCAGTTTAGAGCATTCACCGGCCCGCTTCGATGTCCCGCACCACGCCCGCCTCCGGCTCCGACTCCGTCCCCGCCATCGCTTCGCCGCGCTCGACCGGCGAACCGATCGCATGCGACCTCTTCTGCACCGTGATCGACAACTTCGGCGACATCGGCGTGTGCTGGCGCCTCGCGCGCCAGCTCGCGCACGAGCACGGCTGGCAGATGCGCATCTTCGTCGACGATCTGCGCACCTTCGCGCGACTGCTGCCGCAGATCGACCCGCACGCCGGCCGGCAAACGCTCGACGGCATCGCGATCGAACACTGGCACACGGAAGTCGGCGACGCGCTGCAGATCGCCGACGTCGTGATCGAAGCGTTCGCGTGCGAACTGCCGGGCGCGTATCTCGCCGCGATGGCGAGACGGGCGCCACGCCCGGTATGGATCAATCTCGAATACCTGAGCGCCGAGGACTGGGTCGCCGATTTCCACCTGCGCCCGTCGCCGCATCCGCGCTACCCGCTGCTGAAGACCTTCTTCTTCCCCGGGCTGTCGGCCGGCACCGGCGGCGTGCTGAAGGAGCGCGACCTCGACGCACGCCGCACCGCATTCGAAACCGACGCGGCCGCGCGTACGGCCTGGTGGCGGCACGCGACCGGCGATGCGCCGCCGGCGTCCGGCACGACGGTCGTGAGCCTGTTCGCATACGAAAATCCGGCCGTCGACGCGTTGCTCGCGCAGTGGCGCGACAGCGCGACGCCGATCGTCGCGCTCGTGCCGGCCGGCCGCATCTCGCCGGCCGTCGCGCGCTTCTTCGGCACCGCATCGTTCGACGCCGGCGCGCGCGCCACGCTCGGCAATCTGACCGCCTACGGGCTCGCCTTCGTGCCGCAGGCCGACTACGACGCGCTGCTGTGGGCGGCGGACGTCAACTTCGTGCGCGGCGAGGATTCGTTCGTGCGCGCGCAATGGGCGCGCAAGCCGTTCGTCTGGCAGATCTACCCGCAGGCCGACGATGCGCATCTGCCGAAACTCGACGCCGCGCTCGCGCACCTGGCAGCCGGCCTCGCCGACGCGCCGCGCGCGGCGCTCGAGCGCTTCTGGCATGCGTGGAACGGCGTGGGCACGCCCGATTGGGACGATATCCGGCAGCACCGCGCGGCGCTGGACGCCAACGCGACGCGCTGGGCCGACACGCTGGCGGGCGTCGGCGATCTTGCCGGAAAGCTGGCGGAATACGCAAAATCTCAGTTAAAATAAGCGGTTATCCGACGGCTGACCACGCAAGCGCGCACGCTTGGGGCTCTTGGCACCTACCGGAACGCACCGCTTGCGCCGTCAGCCGTTGCGCAACGCTCAGGCACCCATTTATTTGATTGGATCAGGACAGTTTTTTTATGAAGACCGCACAGGAACTCCGCGTAGGCAACGTCGTGCAAATCGGCAGCGACGCATGGGTCATCGCAAAGACGGAATACAACAAGTCGGGCCGTAACGCCGCCGTCGTCAAGATGAAGATGAAGAACCTGCTGACGAACGCAGGCCAGGAAGCGGTCTACAAGGCCGACGACAAGTTCGACGTCGTCGTGCTCGACCGCAAGGAAGTGACGTACTCGTACTTCGCCGACCCGATGTACGTGTTCATGGACGCCGACTACAACCAGTACGAAGTCGAAGCGGAAATGATGGGCGAAGCGCTGAACTACCTCGAAGACGGCATGGCTTGCGAAGTCGTGTTCTACAACGAGAAGGCCATTTCGGTCGAACTGCCGACGATCCTGGTTCGCGAGATCACCTACACGGAACCGGCCGTCAAGGGCGACACGTCGTCGGGCAAGGTGCTGAAGAACGCGAAGCTCGCAACGGGCTTCGAGCTGCAAGTGCCGCTGTTCTGCAACACCGGCGACAAGATCGAAATCGACACGCGTACGAACGAATACCGCAGCCGCGCGTAAGCGCCTGCGAACTTCGCATCGAACAAAGCGCCCTGCGGGGCGCTTTTTGTTTGCCTGCGCGCAACAGCGCGCACATGTCGGCACGATCGGCAACACAAAATCCAGCACTAAAGGTATTCAATTTGTATCATCGGTAACTGTTTTATAGCGGCCGAGAAATAATGCACGTCGGGCGTTCCGGGGGGCATAAAATCAGTTTTTAATCCGACACGCGGCTGCGGCTGGCTCGATGGCCGACAGCCCGCCTCTCTTGACTCGACTCGCGTTCACCATGCCACACGCCCTGATTGTCGAAGACGATCCCAACAGTCTGTCCGGCCTGACCGCGCTGCTCGCCGCAGACAGCTTCTCGGTCGACACGGCCACGTCGCTCGCGGAGGCGCGCACGGCGCTCGGCCGCGCGATCCCCGACGTCGTCCTGGTCGACCTGAACCTGCCGGACGGAAGCGGCTTCGACCTGCTCCAGCACCTGCCGCAGCAGCAGCCGAACGGCTCGCTGCCGGTGATCGTGCTGACCGGCAATGCGACGGTCGAGAGCGCGATCGAAGGCTTGCGTCACGGCATTTGGGACTACCTGCTGAAGCCGATCAACATTCCGCGGCTGCGCAGCCTGCTCGCGCGGATTCCCCGCCCCTACGAACTGATCGACGAAGTGCAGGCGCTGCGCGCGTCGCTGCGTCGCCTCGGCCGCTTCGGCGCACTGGTCGGCCGCAGCGAGGCGATGCAGCACGTGTACGACATGATTGAGCACAACGCGCGCACCGAAACGGCCGTGCTGTTCGCGGGCGAAGCCGGCACCGGCAAGAAGCTCGCGGCGCGCACGCTGCACGATCTGAGCCGCCGCCGCAAGGGGCCGTTCCTGTCGTTCGACTGCCGGATGATCGCGCAGGCGAACCGGCATGGCGCGTCGCTCGACAGCGTGCTGTTCGGCCATGAGCGCGGCGCGTTCGACGGCGCCGAGCGGCGCGAAACCGGCCTGTTCGAACAGGCCGGCGGCGGCACGCTGTTCCTCGACGAAATCACCGCGCTGCCGCTCGTGCTGCAGGAAGCGCTGCTGCATGCGCTCGATTCGCAGAACTTCATGCGGATCGGCGGCACGAGCTCCATCGCGAGCGACTTCCGGCTGATCGCGGCCACGCGCCGGCCGGCGCGCGAGGCCGTTGCCAACGGCACGCTGCGCGAAGATCTGTGGCTGCGCCTCGATGCGGCGTCGATCACGATGCCGCCGCTGCGCGAGCGCGACGGCGACGCGCTCGCGATTGCCGATGCGCTGATCGACGAACTGAACCGCGAGGCCCGCGCGACCGGCCGCAGCACGACCGACAAGCGCGCGGCGCCGGGCTTCGTACGCGAATGCCTGTCCTATGAGTGGCCCGGCAACGTGCGCGAGCTGCACGAGCGTGTGCGCTTCGCATACGACGCGTCGGGCGACTTCATCGAAACGCTGCGCGCCGGCGAAGCGAGCTTCGCGGCCGGCGCCGCGCTGAACGGCAGCAGCGTGCAGATCAAGGTCGGCACGCCGCTGTCCGACGTCGAAGACCTGCTGATCCGCGCGACGCTCGACGCAGTCGGCGGCACGCGGCATCGTGCGGCCACGCTGCTCGGCATCAGCCCGAAGACGCTCTACAACAAACTGCAGCGCATGAAGGTCAATTGAGCGGGCGGCAATCGTCGTCGGCGCGGACCGGCGCCGACGATTAGTTCGTCGAACCAGTGCTGCCCTCCGCTTCGCGCACCAACGAAAAAGCCACGCAACTTCGCGTGGCTTTTTCGTTTCGGCGACGGCAGCGCGCCGACTGCGTCGCCGCTTATGCGAGCACGCTGGTCAACAGCCCGCGCGCCTGCAGATACTCGGGCTGCGCGATCAGCTTGTCCCACTTGAGCGCCTTGCCGCGCGCACGCATCCGCTTGATGCGCCGCACCGACTCCGCCGACGGCCGCGCGCTCAGTTCGTTCAGCACGACTTCGGCGGCCTCCGGCTGGTTGCAGACGAGCACCATGTCGCAGCCGGCCGCGAGCGCCGCGTCGGCGGCCTGCGTGAGCGTGCCGCCTTCGCGGGCGGCCTCCATCGACAGGTCGTCGCTGAAGATCGCGCCCGTGAAACCGAGCCGCCCGCGCAGGATGTCCTGCAGCCACACGCGCGAGAAGCCGGCGGGCCGCGGGTCGACCTGCGTATAGATCACGTGCGCGGGAATCACCGCCGACAGCGACAGGCCGAGCCAGTCGTACGGCGCGACGTCTCCCTCGAGGATCGCGTCGAGCGGCCGGTCGTCAGTCGGCAGCGCGACGTGCGAATCGGCTTCCGCGAAACCATGCCCGGGGAAATGCTTGCCGCAGTTGGCCATGCCCGCGAGCGACAGCCCGTGGTTCAGGCTCTTCGCGAGCAACGTGACGACGCGCGGGTCGCGATGGAACGCGCGATCGCCGATCACCTTCGAATGCCCGTAGTCGAGATCGAGCACGGGCGTGAAGCTCATGTCGATCCCGCAGGCGCGCAGCTCGGCGGCCAGGATGTAGCCGACCGCGGTGGCGACCTTGGTCGCGAGCAGCACGTCGCGATCCCACAGCTCGCCGAGCCGGCGCATCGCCGGCAGCACCGTGAAGCCGTCGGTGCGGAACCGCTGGACGCGGCCGCCTTCGTGATCGACCGCGATCAGGATGTCCTCGCGCACCGTGCGGATCGAGTCGGTCAACGCGCTCAGCTGCGCGCGGTTTTCGAAATGCCGCGCGAACAGGATCACGCCGCCGGTGTTCGGATGCGCAAGGCGCCGCGCATCGTCGCGCGACAGGGCCGTGCCGACGACGTCGAGCATGACCGGGCCGGGAGTCGTTTTCATCGAATCGGAAAATCCGTCAGGAAAGGGTTCGGGGAACGGGTGCAGGCGGCGGCGCATCGGTTTCGGCGACGACGAACGACACGGCGTAGTCGCGCTCGTCGCTGACCGTCACGCGCGCGGTGATGCCGCGCGCGGCGAGCCAGTCGGCGAGCTCTCCCGACGCGACGACGTACGGCTCGCCGCTGCGCTGGTTGAGGGTCTGCAGCGCGCGCCACGTCATCGGCCAGTGCATGCCGAGCCCGATCGCCTTCGAGAACGCTTCCTTCGCGGAAAAGCGCGTCGCGAGAAACGCGATGCCGCGCGCCTCGGAGCGCGCGCGCCGCGCGTGGAACACGCGCAACTCGTCGGGGCCCAGCACCTTCTCGGCAAACCTGCCATCGGTGCGCTCGAGCACGGCCGCGATGCGGCTCAACTGGACGATGTCGGTGCCGATGCCGTAGATCGCCATGTCAGCGCGCGCCGCGATGCACGAACGATGCCGGGTGGCAAGCCGAGCCGGCGCGCACGGAACGCATCGTCAGCGCGCGCCGCCGTGAAGCGCGGCAACGCGTGCGGCGACCATGATGGCCTTCATCTCGCGCACGGCATTGTCCCAGCCCGCGAAGATCGAATGCGCGACGATCGCATGGCCGATGTTCAGCTCGACGATCCCGTCGATGGCGGCGATCTGTTGCACGTTCGTGTAGTGAAGACCGTGACCGGCGTTGACCTTCAGCCCCAGCTGCGCGCCGGCCTGGACGCCCGCGACGATGCGTTCGTATTCGCGCTGCTGCTCGGCTGCGTCGTGCGCGTCGGCATAACGGCCGGTATGCAGCTCGATCACCGGCGCGCCGGCCTCGTGCGCGGCGCGGATCTGCGTCTCGTCCGGATCGATGAACAGCGATACGCGCACGCCGGCGTCCGCGAGCTGCTTGCAGGCCGCGCGCACGACCTCGAAGCGGCCGGCGACGTCGAGGCCGCCTTCGGTCGTCAGCTCCTCGCGCTTCTCCGGCACGAGACACGCGTCATGCGGACGCACTTCGCACGCGATGTCGAGCATCTCGGCCGTCACCGCGCATTCGAGGTTCATCCGCGTCTTCAGCAGCGGGCGCAGCGTGCGCACGTCGGCGTCGACGATGTGGCGGCGATCCTCGCGCAGGTGCAGCGTGATCGCGTCGGCGCCGGCTTCTTCGGCGGCGAGCGCCGCGCGGATCGGATCGGGATAGGCGGTGCCGCGCGCGTTGCGCAGCGTGGCGACGTGGTCGATGTTCACGCCGAGGTCGATGACGGTGGGCGTTGTCAGGAAAAAGCTCATAGGTTTTGCAGGTCGATCAGGATCTGGCGCGTGGCGAGCGGCGTACCGCCGAGATAGGTGTTCAGCAGGAAGCGCATCAGCGTCTTGCTCTGCGCGACCGTCTGGGCTCGATGGTAATCGTCCTGCTCCATGTCGAGCAACGTCTGTCCGGTGACGACCGGCCAGTGCGACGGTACGTCGTCGTCCGCGTTGCGCACGCCGCGCTCGGGATCGAACACGTAGCGGCGCTCGGGCTCGACCGCGCGGCGCGCCACCGTGCGGTTCAGCGCCATCGCGTAGCCGGTCTCGCGCAGCAGCACGCGCTCGAACGAGCGCAGCACCTGCACGGCCGGTTCGCCGTGTGCGAGGCGCGTGAGCGTCAGCACGTAATGGTTGAACAGCGGCGGCTGCGGATCTTCGCGCGCGCAGAATTTCACGAGCAGCTCGTTGACGTAGAAGCCGCACAGCAGCCCGTCGCCGCCGAGCGGCAGCATCCCGCCGACCCACTCGGCGCCGGTGAGCGTGCGCACTTCGGATTTGCCGGACCACGACAACAGCAGCGGCTGGAACGTCTGCAGCACGCCGCGCAGCGCGGAATGGGGGCGCTTCGCGCCCTTCGCGACGAGCGCGAGCCGGCCATGGTCGCGCGTGAGCACGTCGATGATCAGGCTCGTTTCGCGGTACGGATAGCTGTGCAGCACGAACGCCGGCTGCTCGGCGATGCGGAAATCGGACGTGCGAGACGTCGCGCGCCGCGCCTTGCGGCGCGGCGGTTCAGGCGGGGCCGGCAGCGGCGCGTCGTTCGCGCCGGCGGCCACCGCGTCTTCGGTCGACGTCAGCGCGTCATTCGTACCCATAGGCACGCAGCCCCGCCTCGTTGTCGGCCCAGCCGCTCTTCACCTTCACGAAGGTCTCGAGATACACGGGGCCGTCGAACAGCTTCTCCATGTCGAGCCGCGCCTCAGTGCTGATCTGCTTGAGCTTCTCGCCCTTCTTGCCGATCACCATCGCCTTGTGCATATCGCGTTCGACGAGGATCGTCGCGAAGATGCGCTTCAGCCGCCCTTCCTCCTCGAACTTGTCGATCAGCACGGTGCTCGTGTACGGCAATTCGTCGCCGGTCCAGCGGAACACCTTCTCGCGCAGGATTTCGGCCGCGAGAAAGCGCGAGCTGCGGTCGGTCAGCTCGTCCTCGCCGTAGATCGGCTGACCTTCCGGCAGGTGCGGCTTGATCGTGTCGAGCAGGTGCTTGATGTCTTCCGGCCGCTGCGCGGACAGCGGCACGAGCTCGGTGAACTCGCGCAGCGCGCTCATCTTCTGCATGAACGGGAACAGCGTCGCCTTGTCGCCCACGCGGTCGACCTTGTTCGCGATCAGGAGCGTCGGCGCGCCCGGCGGAATCAGGTCGAGCACCTTCTGGTCGTCGGGCCCGAAGCGGCCGGCCTCGATCACGAACAGGATCAGGTCGACCGACGTGAGCGTCGACGTGACCGCGCGGTTCAGCGAGCGGTTCAGCGCGGTGCTGTGGCGGGTCTGGAAGCCCGGCGTGTCGACGAAGATGAACTGCGCGTCGTCGAACGTGTTGATGCCGGTGATGCGATGGCGGGTCGTTTGCGCCTTGCGCGACGTGATGCTGATCTTCTGGCCGACGAGTGCGTTCATCAACGTCGACTTGCCGACGTTCGGGCGGCCCACGATCGCGATCATGCCGCAGCGGAAACCGGTAGGAGCGGGAGTGTTCATATCGTTTGGGAGACAGGTTCGCAACCGGCCGCGCGGCGCGCGGCACGATCGATGGGCAATTCAGTGGCCGGCATCGGCCGCGCGCGCCTGGGCGGCCGCGAGGCTCGCGCCGCCCGGCGGCGTCTCGGTGTCGGACGCTGCGCCGTCGCGCGGGCGCGGCGTCGTGCGGGAGGCGGGGTCGGACGCAGCGGCTGATTTGTCGGCGCTCGCCGAGGCCGGATCGGCCGGCTGGACGGCTGCTTGACCGGCCGCTTGGCCGGTCGGCTTGTCAGCGGCGCGCGGTGCGCCTTCCGCGGGCTTGTCGGCCGCACGCAGGGCAGCTTCGCCGCGCTCCGGCGACTTCTCGGCCGGCTTGTCCGCCGGCTTGTCGCCCGACGGCTTCGCCGCGCGGTCGGTCTTGTCCGCCACGGTTTCGACATGCGCGGCGCGGATCGCGGCCATCGGCGCCTGAGCCGGCCGCTCGGCCGGCTCGGAAGCGCCGCCGGACGCCTTCACGTCGCGTGCCGCCGCACGTTCCTTCCGTTCCGGCGAGCGCAGGTCCAGCGCTTCCTGAACGCCCTTCACGCCCGGCACGATTTCGGGCTCCGCATGCTTCGATCCACGGGCATTCTTCGAGCGCTTCGGCTTCGAGGCCAGCATCGGCGCGGCGGCCAGCACCTCGTCGAGCGCCTTCTTCGCGGCAGCCTGCTCGGCCGCCCGCCGGCTCGCGCCGGAGCCCGACACCTTCACGTCGAGCTTCGGCACCGTGCATTCGACCTCGAACTGCTGATTGTGCGCCGCACCATGAGTCGCGACGACGGTGTAGGTGGGCAACGCGATCTTGTGCCCCTGCAGATACTCCTGCAGCAGCGTTTTCGCGTCCTTGCCGAGCGTGCGCGGATCGATGTGGTCGAGGATCGGTACGTACAGCCGCTTGATGACCCCTTGGGCGGCTTCGAAGCCGCCATCGAGAAACACGGCCCCGATGATGGCTTCGAATGCGTCCGCGAGAATCGACGGGCGGCGGAACCCGCCGCTGCGCAACTCGCCCTCGCCCAGTCGCAGCCCGTCCGAGATATTCAGGGCCTGAGCGATTTCATACAGCGACTGCTGCTTGACGAGATTGGCGCGCACGCGCGACAGATCGCCTTCGTCCAGCTTGCCGAAGCGCTGGAACAAAAGGGCCGCCACCGCGCAATTCAGAACGGAGTCGCCGAGAAACTCGAGCCGTTCGTTATGCGTGGCGCTGTGACTGCGATGGGTCAAAGCCTGGCGCAACAATTCCGCATTGCGAAATTCGTAGCGCAGTCGGCTTTCCAACTGGGATAGGGGCATGTGCAGGAGTATAACGCGGGCGCCGGTCGGGCCGAAGCGGCACGGCCGGACGCGAAAAGGCGTGACGAGGCGGTGTTACCGCCGGTTCTTAAAGTAGTTCGGCAATACGCGACGCGGCCCGTGCGTCGCGCATTGCGTGCGAGTCGACTGCGATCAGTTGAAGGAACCGATGCGCTTCAGGTCGCTGAAGTTCATCCAGATGAAGAACGCGCGACCGACGATGTTGTTGTCCGGCACGAACCCCCAGTAGCGGCTGTCCGCGCTGTTGTCGCGGTTGTCGCCCATCATGAAGTAGTGGCCGGGCGGCACCTTGCAGATCACGCCGCGGCTGTTGTACGTGCAGTTGTCGCGATACGGATAGTCGTATGCGCCCATCACGAACGGCGGCACCGCGGGATTGTTCAGGATCGCGTTCTTCTTCGTGCCGAGCGTTTCCTCGAACTGCTTCGCGTAGTTCTGGCGCTCGTCGTCGAAGTAGTCGGGCAGCGGCGTTTCGGGCACCGGCTGGCCGTTGATCGTCAGCTGCTTGTCCTGATAGGCGACCGTGTCGCCCGGCAGGCCGACGACGCGCTTGATGTAGTCGACCGACTCGTCCTTCGGATAACGGAACACGACGACGTCGCCGCGCGACAGCGGCTTGCCCTGCGTGATCTTGGTGTTCGTGACCGGCAGACGCAGCCCGTATTCGAACTTGTTGACGAGGATGAAATCGCCGACGACCAGCGTCGGCACCATCGAGCCCGACGGAATCTTGAACGGCTCGACGACGAACGAACGCACGACGAACACCGCGAGGATCACCGGGAAGAAGCTCGCCGTGTATTCGAGCCACCACGGCTGGCGCAGCTTCTCGTCGCGCAGCTTCGCACGCGTCTGCACCGCATTTTCGTCCGCGAAACGCTTGTCGATGCGCGACTGCTGGCGATCGAACTCGTCGATCGCCACGTCGGCCGCCTTGCGTCGCCGCGGCAGGAACACCAGCTTGTCCAACACCCACGCCACGCCCGTCACGACGACGAGCACAAAAAGAATCAGCGCAAAATTCATAAAAGGATCAGTCCTGTTATTTGTCTTCGACGCGCAAGATCGCGAGGAACGCTTCCTGCGGGATCTCGACCGAACCCACCTGCTTCATGCGTTTCTTACCTTCTTTCTGCTTCTCGAGCAGTTTCTTCTTTCGCGTGATGTCGCCGCCGTAGCACTTCGCCAGCACGTTCTTGCGCAGCGCCTTGATGTTCTCGCGCGCGACGATGTGCGCGCCGATCGCGGCCTGGATCGCCACGTCGTACATCTGGCGCGGAATGATTTCGCGCATCTTCGCGGCCACTTCGCGGCCGCGGTACTGCGACTGCGAGCGGTGCACGATGATCGACAGCGCATCGACCTTGTCGCCGTTGATCAGCATGTCGACCTTCACGACGTCCGACGAACGGTATTCCTTGAACTCGTAGTCCATCGACGCATAGCCGCGCGACACCGACTTCAGGCGATCGAAGAAGTCGAGCACGATCTCGGCCATCGGAATTTCGTACGTGAGCTGCACCTGGCGGCCGTGATACTGCATGTTGATCTGCGAGCCGCGCTTCTGCTCGCACAGCGTGATCACCGAGCCGACGTAGTCCTGCGGCATGTACAGGTTCACGGTGACGATCGGCTCGCGAACCTCGGCGATGCGGCCGGGTTCCGGCATCTTCGCCGGGTTCTCGACCATGATCGTCGAGCCGTCGCTCTGCACCACTTCATAGACGACCGTCGGTGCGGTCGTGATGAGGTCCATGTCGAACTCGCGCTCGAGCCGCTCTTGCACGATTTCCATGTGCAGCAGCCCGAGGAAGCCGCAGCGGAACCCGAAGCCGAGCGCCTGCGACACTTCCGGCTCGTACTGCAGCGACGCGTCGTTGAGCTTCAGCTTCTCGAGCGATTCGCGCAGCGCGTCGTACTGGTTCGCCTCGACCGGATAGAGGCCCGCGAACACCTGCGGCTTCACTTCCTTGAAGCCCGGCAGCGGCTCGGTGGCAGGCTTCGCCACGTGCGTGACGGTATCGCCGACCTTCGCGGCCGTCAGTTCCTTGATGCCGGCGATGATGAAGCCCACCTGCCCGGCCGACAGCGATTCGAGATTGCGCGACTTCGGCGTGAACACGCCGACGTGCTCGACCGGATACTGCGCGCCGGTCGCCATCATCTTGATCTTGTCCTTCGGACGCAGCGTGCCGTTGACGATGCGCACGAGCATCACGACGCCGACGTAGTTGTCGAACCACGAGTCGATGATCAGCGCCTGCAGCGGCGCGGCCGGATCGCCCTTGGGCGGCGGCACCTTCGCGATCAGCGCTTCGAGCACGTCCTCGACGCCGAGCCCCGTCTTCGCGCTGCAGCGCGTCGCGTCGGTGGCGTCGATGCCGATCACGTCCTCGATTTCCTCGATGGCGTTCTCGGGGTTCGCGGCCGGCAGGTCGATCTTGTTCAGCACCGGCACGACTTCGACGCCGAGCTCGATCGCCGTGTAGCAGTTCGCGACCGTCTGCGCCTCGACGCCCTGGCTCGCGTCGACCACGAGCAGCGCGCCCTCGCAGGCGGACAGCGAACGGCTGACTTCGTAGGAGAAATCGACGTGCCCCGGCGTATCGATCAGGTTCAGGTTGTAGACCTTGCCGTCGCGCGCGCGATAGGACAGCGCCGCAGTCTGCGCCTTGATGGTGATGCCGCGCTCGCGCTCGATGTCCATCGAGTCGAGCACCTGCGCTTCCATTTCGCGGGCGGCGAGGCCGCCGCATACCTGGATGATGCGATCCGCGAGCGTCGACTTGCCATGGTCGATGTGGGCGATGATCGAGAAATTGCGAATATGATCCATTCAGTGCCGATCAAGCGAAAAAGGCGCGCTCGACGACTGCGGAGCACGCCTTGTAAGTCGGTGAAAAAACGGCTTATTTTAGCCGAAAAGGCCTTTGCCGGGCGGTAATTTGGGGCGGCCGGCGAGCGCGTGCCCGACCGCGAGCGTCCGGAGCCGCCGGCCGCCTGCACGCGCCGGGGCCGGGTCAGCGCCGCGCCGCGAACGCGCCGCGCACCGCCGCCTCGTCGAACCGGTGGCGGCACACCTCCACGCCGTCGAGCAACAGCACCGGCACGTCTTCGTCATAGCGGGCGACGAGTGCCGGATCGGCGTCGATGTCGACGTAGTCGAGCGCGACGCCTAACTCGGCCGCCAGCGGCGCCAGCGCGTCGCGCATGTCATCGCACAGGTGACACCAGCCGCGGCCGTAAAGCGTGAACATCGGCGCGTGACTTACTTCTGGCTCGGGCGCGGACGCACCGGCACGAACTGCGTGTTGTCGCCGCGCCGCACGAGCACCGCGACCGCCTTCTGCGGATCGAGCTGCGCGGTCACGTCGGCGAACTGCTTCGCGCTCGTGATGTCGGTGTCGCCGACGCGCAGCACGATGTCGCCGCGCTGCAGCCCGGCGCGCGCGGCCGGGCCGTCGACGCCGTCGATCTGCACGCCGTTCTTCAGCTTCAGCGATTTCATCTGCTCGGCCGGAATGTCGCTGACCGTCAAGCCGAGCGAATTCGCCTGACGCGGCTTCTGCGGCGCGGTCTTGCGCTGCTCGGCCTTCGCCGTCGTCTCCGCCGGCGTCTCGGCGATCGTGATCGGCAGCTCGCGCGCCTGGCCCTTGCGCCACACGGTGACGGTCGCCTTCGCGCCGGGCTTCGTGTCGCCGACCATGCGCGGCAGGTCCGACGCCGCGTCGACCGAACGGCCGTTGAACTTCAGGATGATGTCGCCCGGCTGGATGCCCGCCTTGTCGGCCGGGCCGCCCGGCTCGACGCTGCTCACCAGCGCGCCTTCCGCCTTCGGCAGCCCGATCGAATCGGCCACGTCCTTCGTGACTTCGCCGATCGCCACCGCGATGCGGCCGCGCGTGACCTTGCCGGTCGCCTTCAGCTGATCGGCCACGCGCATCGCTTCGTCGATCGGAATCGCGAACGAGATGCCCATGAAGCCGCCGGTGCGGCTGTAGATCTGCGAGTTGATGCCGATCACCTCGCCCTGCATGTTGATCAGCGGGCCGCCCGAGTTGCCGGGGTTCACCGCGACGTCGGTCTGGATGAACGGCAGATAGTCGCCCGTGTTGCGGCTCTTCGAACTGACGATGCCAGCCGTCACGGTGTTGTCGAGGCCGAACGGCGAACCGATCGCGACCACCCACTCGCCGACGCGCACCTTGGTCGAATCGCCGATCGCGACGACCGGCAGGTTCGCTGCCTGGATCTTGACCACCGCGACGTCGGTCCGATCGTCGACGCCGATCAGCTTCGCCTTGAATTCACGCTTGTCGGTGAGCGTGACGTAGATGGTGTCCGCATCGTCGACGACGTGCGCGTTCGTCATCACGTAGCCGTCTGCCGACACGATGAAGCCCGAGCCGACCCCGCGATTCTGCTCGGTGTCCGGCGGATTGTCGGGCGTCGGCGCGCCCTTCGGGCTGCCGCCGCCGTTGCCGGGCGCCTGCGGCAACGGAATGCCGAAGAAGCGCCGGAAGAATTCCGACATGTCGCCGTTGTCGAAGCCCGGCGGCAGGCTGCCGCGCGGCCCCGGCACCGGCACGTTCGCGGTCGTCCGGATGTTCACGACGGCCGGCCCGACCTTTTCGACCAGATCGGCGAAGTCGGGCAGGCTGCCCGGGGGAGGCGTGACAGCGGACGCGGTTTGCGGGACGAACGGCAGGCAGGCACACAGCGCCGCCGCCGCGAGCACTTTGCGCAGCGTGATTTTCGTCATGTCGGGAGCCGTAGCGTTACTTGGAAGCCTTGTATTCTATGGCAGACGCGAACTGCTGCAACGTGGCCGGGGGCACTTCGCCGAGCACGGTGATCCAGTAGTCGCCGCGGCGCTTCACGAGCACGTGCGTCGCGCCGGTGCTGCCCGCGCCTTCCTTGCGCGTATTCCTTTCGGCCGGCTCGATGAAGACCGAGATCGTCGCCAGCCCGTCGGTGAAGACGGCCTGGTCGACCGGAATCGGCGGATCGCCTGCGTCGCGCGCGGCCATCGGCCGGCGCACCTCGCGAATCTTGCGGAAGCCGGCGATCGTCGGCGCGATCTGCCAGCCCTGCGCTTCCATGTCGACCGTCGCAACCGGCGGGCGGACCACCGTCCAGCCGCTCAGATTGCGCATGCCGGCCGCGATCGCGGACTTATCGCCGGCGGCACCGCCCGTCTGCAACTGCGAGAACGCGACCTGCTCGAGCACGTGATCGCTCGCGTCGAGCGTCTGCGAACGCAGCAGCAACCCGGTGCGCGCATCGGCCCACAGCTTGTACGTGAAGCGGTACGCATCCTTCGGCACGAGCTCGACGACCTGCGCATCGACGCCGGCGACGCGGTCGCGGCCGAGCAGCTTCGCGTCATAAACGGACATCACGTGCTCGCCCGGCGCACCGAGCAGCGCGGGGAACGAATCGCGCGTCTGGCGGCGCTCGACCACGCACAGCTTGCGCTCGGGGACGAACGTATACAACTCGTCGTTGTGCCGCAGCACCTTGCGCGGCTTGCCGTCGAGCGACTCGATGCGCTCGAATTCGCCGTCACGCGACGCGACGTGCGCAATGCGCGACGATTGCACGTAGCCGCCGCGCTGGTAGACGAACGTGCCTTCGTAGCTCTGCTGCTGCGCCGCCTGCTGGATGCGGTCGAGCCAGTCGGCCGCGCCCTTGCGGGTGGCGACGGGATCGTCCGGTTGCTGGGCGCTGGCGGGAAGGGATTGAACGGACAACAGGGCGGCTGCGCAAAGCAGGAGGGCCGGCAGCCGCTTCCATCCGGAGATGGCGTGATTCAACTGCAATGTCCGCATCGGGTTTATTGGCCTGGCGTGGTGGACACCGCGGCGCGGATCAGCGGCATCGAGCCCGTAACGACGGGCTGCTGCGCAAATTGCTGATGCGCTTCGAGGTATTGATCGAGACTGGCGTCGCGGATGATGTTGACGTCCTGCAGCGCCGGCTGCGTAGACGCCTGAGCGACCGTCACGCGCTGCAGGCCGCCGCTTTGCGGCGCGCCGACCGATGCGACCTGGACTGCGCCCGGCACGCCGGCCGTCTGCATCTGCGGCACGACGATCCACGTCAGCGTGGCGGCCGCGGCGGCCACCGCGAACGCCGGCACGACCCTGCGGCGCAGCGACAGCAGCTTGCGCGCAGCCGGCGCGGCGGCCGGCGCCAGCAGGTGCGGCTCGCTGTCGAGCGCAGCCGCCATGCGCGCGGTGAACGCGACGCTGCGAGCCGGCGACAGCGTGAGCTCGTCCGAGCGCAGCGCATCGCCGATCAGATGGTACTGGGCCCACGTCGCGCGATCCGCGCCGTTCAGCTCAGCCAGAAACTGCCCGTGATCCGGACCGTCGAACAGTTCCCCGTCGACCAGAGCGGAAAGGCGCTCGCCGCGCGAGCACGCTTGCGACTGCGTATTGACCGACCCCATGATGCTCCCCATCTTGCACACACCCCGTCGTGATTTCACGACCCTATCCGTAACTAGACCCCGACCCGCGTCGTTGCACCCATCGCGCTTACCAGCGCTTGCCTTCGGGCGTATCGAGCAGCGGACGCAATTTTGCAGCGATTGCCTCGCGAGCCCGGAAGATCCGCGATCGAACCGTCCCGATCGGGCAGTTCATCATTTCCGCGATTTCTTCGTAGCTCAGGCCCTCGATCTCGCGCAGCGTAATCGCCTGACGCAATTCTTCGGGCAGGACGGCCATTGCAGCGTTGACCGTCTCGGCAATCTGCTTGCTCATCAACATCGACTCTGGCGTGTTGATATCCCTTAGTTGGTCTGCGTCGGAGAAAGTTTCCGCCTCCTCGGCATCGGCCTCGGTGGAGGTCGGCGCCCGACGGCCTTGCGTCGCAAGGTAGTTCTTCGCCGTGTTGACGGCAATCCGGTACAACCACGTGTAGAACGCGGATTCACCGCGAAATTGCGGCAACGCACGATACGCCTTGATGAACGCGTCCTGGGCCACATCCTCGACCTCGGCGGGATCGCGCACGAGGCGCGAGATCAGCCGAATGATCTTGCGGTGGTATTTGGAGACCAGGAGTTCGAACGCCGCCTTGTCGCCTTTCTGTACGCGCTCGACCAGAGCCTGATCAATTTCTTTTTCACTCACCTGACAAATCCGTTAACTAGGGATGCAACGCGGAGCGTTATTGTAGCGTTCCGCCGCCGGCCGCTGGTTACGGTACGTAACGAGCCGCGATCATGCCCGCCCCGTCGTGCGCGCGGTACGCGCGAGCACGGACAGCGCGCTGAACGACGCGGCGTCGAGCGCGTCGGCCGGGATCAGCAACGGCCGCGCGCGGCGGGCGCCTTGCCCGACCGACAGCACGAGCAGCAGGCTGCTCCAGTGTGCATGGCCGGTCACCCGGCCGCGGGCCAGCAAGCGCCCGCCGCGGCTGAACGCCGCGATCTCCCCGAATGCATCGATGCGCAGTTCCGCCGGCAAGCGGTGCGCAAAGGCCCGCATCGCACACGACGTCAGCAGCGCTGCCGTCGCCGCGGCCATGCCCGCGCCGGCGGCAGCACCCGCGCGCGGGGCCCAGAACAGGTACACGGACGCGGCGCACGCCGCGACGAACGCTGCCAGCACGACATACGACACGGCCGAGGCCCGCAACGCAAAGCGCTGCGGACGCCCGGCCGGAGCATCGAATGGACTCGTCAAGCGATTCGACGTCAGACGCGCTTGAATACCAGCGTGCCGTTGGTGCCGCCGAAGCCGAAGTTGTTCTTCACGGCCACGTCGATCTTCAGGTCACGCGCGGTGTTCGCGCAGTAATCGAGATCGCACTCCGGGTCCTGGTTGAAGATGTTGATGGTCGGCGGCGACACGTTGTTGTGCAACGCCAGCACCGTGAACACCGACTCGAGGCCGCCCGCGCCACCGAGCAGGTGACCCGTCATCGACTTCGTCGAGTTCACGGCGAGCTTGTACGCGTGCTCGCCGAACGCCGCCTTCACCGCGTCCGACTCGTTCTTGTCGCCCAGCTGCGTCGACGTGCCGTGCGCGTTCAGGTACTGCACCTCGTCCGGATTCACGCCGGCATCGCGCAGCGCCGCGACCATGCAGCGGCGCGGACCGTCCATGTTCGGCGCGGTCATGTGGTACGCATCGCCGGTCATGCCGAAGCCGGAGACTTCCGCATAGATCTTCGCGCCGCGCGCCTTCGCCGCCTCGTACTCTTCCAGCACCATCACGCCCGAACCCTCGCCCAGCACGAAGCCGTCGCGGTCCTTGTCCCACGGGCGCGACGCGGTTGCCGGGTCGTCGTTGCGGGTCGACAGCGCGCGCGCGGCCGCGAAACCGCCGATGCCGAGCGGCGACACCGTCGATTCGGCGCCACCCGCGACCATCACGTCGGCGTCGCCGGCCTGGATCAGGCGCGCCGCGAGGCCGATGCTGTGCAGACCGGTCGTGCAGGCCGTGACGGCCGCGAGGTTCGGGCCCTTCAGGCCGAACATGATGCTCAGGTGGCCCGAGATCATGTTGATGATCGAACCCGGCACGAAGAACGGCGAAATCCGGCGCGGGCCGCGATCGACGTAGGTCTGGTGCGTGTCTTCGATCATCGGCAGGCCGCCGATGCCGGAGCCGACCAGCACGCCGATGCGCTCCGCATTGGCTTCGTTCACTTCGAGGCCGCTGTCCCGGATAGCCTGGACACCGGCTGCGATGCCGTAATGGATGAACGTATCCATGCCGCGGGCTTCCTTCGCCGGGATGTACTCCTCGACGTTGAAACCCTTCACTTCGCCCGCGAAATGGCAGGCGAGGTTCGACGCATCGAACTTCGTGACGGTGGCGATACCGGACTTGCCGGCGACGAGATTGGCCCAGCCGTCGGCAACATTATTGCCAACAGGCGAAATCAGCCCCAGGCCTGTAACAACAACACGACGGCGGCTCACGGTAACCTCTTTTCCATTATTGGATGACAAAAACAAAAGCCACAGTGGCCACAGGAACCAGCCCTGCGAGCCCTGTGGCTGTTAGTCCGTCCGGCGCGAAGCCGGCAGGATGGCGCGTCAATCGCGAAGATCGCGGCGACGTGGCGGACGAGCGCGAAACGCGCTTACGCCTTGACGTTTGCGCGAGCGTAGTCGATCGCTTGCTGAACCGTCGTGATCTTCTCTGCTTCTTCGTCCGGGATTTCCATGCCGAACTCGTCTTCCAGAGCCATCACCAGTTCGACCGTGTCGAGCGAGTCTGCACCCAGATCGTTCACGAACGATGCTTCGTTCTTGATCTCGGCTTCCGCGACGCCCAGTTGCTCAGCGACGATCTTCTTGACACGTTGTTCGATGTTATCCATTACCCCTCCGAGGGAAAGTTCAGATTTACAAGTGCGCGCATTTTATCAGGTTTGCTGACGCCAAAACGCGCGTTGGCTTGATGGTCGATCAAGCGCCGATCCGCCTGAAAAACGGGATACGGCGCGGATGGTAAACGAAAACCGTTACGACATGTACATGCCGCCGTTCACGTGCAGCGTCGTGCCGGTGATGTAACCGGCCTGCGGCGACGCGAGAAACGCGACGGCATGGGCGATGTCCTCCGGGCTGCCGAGGCGGCCGAGCGGAATCTGGGTCTTGAGCGCGGCCTGCTGTTCTTCCGGCAGCGTCTTGGTCATGTCGGTGTCGATGAAGCCCGGCGCCACGCAGTTGACCGTGATGCCGCGGCTGCCGATTTCGCGGGCCAGCGCGCGCGTCATGCCCGCCACGCCGGCCTTCGCGGCCGCGTAGTTGGCCTGCCCCGGATTGCCGGCCGAGCCGACCACCGACGTGATGTTGATGATGCGCCCGCCGCGGGCCTTCATCATCGGGCGCAGCACCGCGCGCGACAGCCGGAACACCGACTTCAGGTTGGTGTCGATCACCGCGTCCCAGTCCTCGTCCTTCATCCGCATCGCGAGCTGGTCCTGCGTGATCCCGGCGTTGTTGACGAGCACGTTCAGCGCGCCGAATTCCTTCACGGTCGCGTCGATCAACGCTTCGGCCGCAGCCGCGTCGTTGACGTTCAGCACCGCGCCGCGACCCGTAACGCCCGCTTCCGCGAACCCGGCGCTAATCGCGGCCGCGCCCGATTCGCTCGTCGCCGTGCCGATCACCGTCGCGCCCAGGCGCGCGAGTTCGAGCGCGATCGCACGGCCGATGCCGCGCGATGCGCCGGTCACGATCGCGACCTGTTTGTCGAGAGTCTTTTCCATGAATCGAATATCCGTCTCTTGAGGAAAGGCGCCGCGTCAGGCGGTCGCCAGCTTCAGCGCTTCGTCGAGCGACGCCGGATCGAACACCGACGCGCCGACCAGATTGCCGTCGATGCGCTTCGTCAGCCCCGCCAGCACCTTGCCCGGCCCGCACTCGATCACGTGCGTGACGCCCGTGGCGGCGATGTGCTGCACGCATTCGACCCAGCGCACCGGGCCGGCGGCCTGGCGCACCAGCGCATCCTTGATCGCGGCCGGATCGCTGACCACCGCGACGTCGATGTTGTTGACCACCGGAATCTGCGGCGCCTTCACGTCGATGTTCGCGAGATAGTCGCGCAGCTGGTCCGACGCCGGCTTGAGCAGCGACGAATGGAACGGCGCCGACACCGGCAGCGGCAGCGCGCGCTTCGCACCCTTCGCCTTCGCGATCTCGCACGCCTTTTCGACGGCCGCCTTCGCGCCCGCGATCACGACCTGCGCCGGCGCGTTGAAGTTCACGGCTTCGACGACGCCCGCTTGCGCCGCTTCCGCGCACACCGCGCGCACCGTGTCGTCGTCGAGGCCGAGGATCGCGGCCATGCCGCCCTGGCCGACCGGCACCGCGGTCTGCATCGCCTGCGCACGGAAGCGCACGAGCGGCACCGCGTCCTTGAACGCGAGCGCGCCTGCGGCGACGAGCGCCGTGTATTCGCCCAGGCTGTGGCCCGCGACGATCGACGGCGCCGGGCCGCCGGCCTGCTGCCATGCGCGATAGCACGCGTATGCGGCCGTCAGCATCACCGGCTGCGTGTTGGTCGTGAGATTCAGTTCTTCAGCCGGGCCTTCGGCGATCAGCTTGCCGAGATCCTGGCCGAGTGCATCGGATGCTTCCGCGAGCGTCTCGCGCACGACGGCCAGATCGGCGAATGCGTTCAGCATGCCGACCGACTGCGAGCCCTGCCCCGGAAAAACGAATGCAAATTTCATATCGTCCCCAATTGAATCGATTCGGACGGCGCGCGCGAACGGCGCGCCGGTTCGGGATCCGCGCGCAGCAGTCGCGCGCTGCGGATCAGAAGCGGAAGACCGACGCGCCCCAGGTGAAGCCGCCGCCGACGCCTTCGATCAGCACGTGCTGACCGCGCTGGATGCGGCCGTCGCGGACCGCGACGTCGAGCGCCATCGGGATCGACGCAGCCGACGTGTTGCCGTGCTGGTCGACCGTCACGACCATGCGCTCCTGCGGCAAGCCGAGCTTGCGGCAGGTGCTGGTCATGATGCGGATGTTGGCCTGGTGCGGAATCAGCCAGTCGATCTGCTCGGGCGCGAGATTCGCCTTCGCGAGCGCTTCGACCGCGACCTTCTCCAGCACGTTGACCGCGAGCTTGAACACCGCCTGCCCGTCCATGTGCAGGAACGCGCTGCCTTCGATCACGCCGCGATTGACGTTGCCCGGCGTGCACAGGATGTTCGAATAGCTGCCGTCCGCGTGCAGCGCGCTGCCGAGCACGCCCGGCTCTTCCGATGCGGACAGGATCACCGCGCCCGCGCCGTCGCCGAACAGCACGCAGGTCGTGCGGTCCTTGAAATCGAGAATCCGCGAGAACGTCTCCGCGCCGACGACGAGCGCCGTGCGGTGCTGGCCGCCGCGGATGAAGCTGTCGGCCATCGCCATCGCGTACGCGAAGCCGGAACACACGGCCTGCACGTCGAATGCCGCGCCGCCGCTCTTGATGCCGAGCTTGTTCTGCAGCAGGCAGGCCGTACTCGGGAACACGAAATCGGGAGTCGACGTCGCGACGATGATCAGGTCGATCGATTGCGGGTCGATGTCGGCCGCCTCGATCGCACGGCGCGCGGCTTGGTACGCGAGATCGCTGGTCGTGACGTCGGGTGCGGCGAAATGGCGCGCGTGGATGCCCGTGCGCGCCACGATCCATTCATCGCTCGTCTCGATGCCTTCCTTCGCGAGACGATCGGCAAGCTGCTGGTTCGTGACGCGGTCGGGCGGCAAATAGCTGCCCGTGCCGAGCACGCGGGAATAGAGAGTCGATTGGGCCATTTATGCTTTAGAGGATTGCGCAGCGGGAGGTTCGGCGTGTTGGCCTGCGGCCGGGCCCGTGTGGCCTGCGCCGCCTGCGTCGTGTTCGCCGTCGCCGAGCGACACCGAATTATCCGCCATCGCGCGCGTAAGGCGCTCCAGCACGCCGTTTTTGACGGCATCATACCCGCGTTTGATCGCCCACTCAAACGCGTAGGCATCGGCCGAACCGTGGCTTTTGATCACGAGACTCTTCAGCCCCAGCAACGCCGCGCCGTTGTACTGGCGATGGTCGACGCGCTTCTTGAAACGCATCAGCACGGGCAGCGCGAGCAGCGCCATCAGCTTCGACATCAGCGAACGGCCGAACTCCTCGCGGATGATGTCGGACAGCATCTGCGCGAGCCCTTCGGACGTCTTCAGCGCGACGTTGCCGACGAAGCCGTCGCAGACGATCACGTCGACCGTGCCCTTGTAGATGTCGTTGCCTTCGACGTTGCCGCGGAAATTGAGCGTGCTGGCGCGCAGCAGTTCGCCGGCGCGCTTGATCGTCTCGTTGCCCTTGATGACTTCTTCGCCGATGTTCAACAGGCCGATCGTCGGGCGCTCCTTGCCTTCGAGCGCCGCGACGAGCGCATGGCCCATCTCCGCGAACTGCAGCAGGTGCTGCGGCTCGCAGTCGACGTTCGCGCCGAGGTCGAGCATCATCGTGTAGCCGGTCGGGTTCGGCAGCGCGAACGCGATCGCGGGCCGCTCGATGCCGGGCAGCGTCTTCAGCACGTAACGGGAAACGGCCATCAGCGCGCCGGTGTTGCCGGCGGAAATACAGGCCTGGGCCGCGCCTTCCTTCACGTGATTCAGCGCGACGCGCATCGAAGAATCTTTCTTCTTGCGCAGCGCGACTTCGACAGGATCGTCCATCGCCACGACTTCGGTGGCGGGCACGATGGTCAGCGCGGGATCGTCGAGGGCTTTCAGCTTTTTCAGCTGCGCGCGAATCGCGCTTTCGATGCCGACGAGCATCAGGTGCGCATCGGGATGCGCGCGGACGAACTTGACTGCGGCGGGAACGGTCACGGACGGGCCGTGGTCGCCTCCCATGCAATCGATTGTGAGCTTTACGGTCATGGAATGCGACGAATTTCAGGCACAAAAAAGCGGCAGTTGAATGCCGCCTTTTTGTTGAGCCAGGAAAGTGTCAAGCGAACCAGTTGTCACGCGAACGGCGAACGTAGCGCGCAACGCGTGACTTGACGCTTAGTCGTTCTTCGTCTTGACGACTTTCTTGCCGCGATAGTAGCCGTTCGGGCTGACGTGGTGACGCAGATGCACTTCACCCGTGCTCGGCTCGACTGCCAGCGGCGCTGCCGTCAGGAAATCGTGCGAACGATGCATGCCGCGCTTCGACGGCGACTTCTTGTTTTGCTGGACTGCCATGACTAACTCCTAATTGATTTTCCGGATTCTAACACAGCCCGATCCGGCGCTTAACTACCCTGGCCCAAAGCCCTTACGCCTTCCCGCGCCACAACTGCTTAGTGTTTGTTGCCGCCGTCCCCGTCCTTCTTCAGCGCTTGCAGCGCTGCGAACGGATTCGGCCGTTTGCCTTCGTCCTCGTCTTCCGCGGACGCTTCATCCGCATCTTCCGAAGGACCGCTCACACCCGACACGAGGCTTTCGTGAACTGCCGGGCAAACCTCGTGCTTGGGCACGAGCGGCAGCGAAAGCAGCAACTCCTCTTCGATCAAGTCGACGAGATCGAACTGGCGCGAGCCCACGATCACATCGGCTTCATCGTCGTCGAGCGGAAATTCTTCAGCTTCTTCTTCGGTCGCCACGACGCGGTACGTCATGTCGACGTCGAACGTCTGGTCGTACGGCGCCATGCAGCGCTGGCACGTGAGCCACGCATGGCCGTGCACCGCGAGACGCAGGTACGGCTGCTGGCCGTCGCTGCCGTCGTCCTGCAGCTCCTTCTGGGTGAACCCTTCGGCCTGCCACGTGAACACCGTGTCGCGATCGGACGCGTCCGCCGGCACTTCGTTCAGCATGCGCGCCAGCTGGGACAGCCGCGTCGCACCTGCCGCCTGCCGCCCGCTGCGGGCGAATTCGAACAGGTCGACTGCGTGCGGATCCAGCGCTGCCGCCGGCTTGCCAGAAGAAGTGTTCATGTTGCGCTCCTGTCCACGGGCTGACTTGCGGGATCCGGCTCGGCCGACGTCACACGTTGGGCGCCGCTCTCTTTCATGCGCGACACGAGCCGCACACGGTTGACGTACTGTATTCCGAAGACCCGACAGGCGCCACCACAGCGCAAGCCTGTCGACGAAAAGCGGGAAAGCATACCTGTTTTACCTTTTGCGGTCAATCACTTATGCTTGCGTCCGCGCAACGCCGCATCACACCTGACGATTCACCGACCCAACCGACCATGCCGGATACCGTTTGCCGCCCGCCGCGGCTGATTCTCGCCTCCAGTTCCCGCTATCGCCGCGCGCTCCTCGAGCGCCTCGGCATACCGTTCGACACCGTGTCGCCGGACCTCGACGAAACCCCGCTCGCGGGCGAAACGCCGGCCGCGACGGCGCTGCGGCTCGCCGCCGCGAAGGCGCGCGCGGTCGCCGCGACGATCGACGCGCCCGACGGCGTGCTCGTGATCGGCTCCGATCAGGTCGCGACGTTCGACGGCCTCCAGATCGGCAAGCCGGGCACGCACGAGCGCGCGCTCGCGCAGCTTCTGTCGATGCAGGGCCGCGACGTCGAATTCCACAGCGCGCTGAGCCTGTACGACAGCCGTACCGGCAACACGCAGAGCGAGGATGTGGTGACGCGCGTGCGCTTCCGCTCGCTGCCCGAAGCCGAGCTCGACGCATATCTGCGCGCCGAGACGCCGTACGACGTGGCCGGCAGCGCGAAATCCGAAGGGCTCGGCATCGCGCTGCTCGATGCAATCGATTCCGACGACCCGACCGCGCTCGTCGGCCTGCCGCTGATCGCGCTCACGCGGATGCTGCGCGTCGCCGGCTACCCGCTGTTCGCCCACCACGGAGACCGCGCATGACGGCCGGCACGCTCTATCTCGTCCCCAACACGCTCGGCGAAGGCGACGCCGCGATGCTCGCCGCGGTGCTGCCTGCTGCCGTGCAGGCGCGCGCCGGCACGCTCGGCTATTACATCGGCGAGAACGCGAAAACGACGCGCGCGTTCCTGAAGAAGATCGGCACGACGCGGCCGATCCAGGAAATCGACATTCAGGAACTGAACGTCAATACGCCGGCCGGCGCAATCGACCGGCTGCTCGCGCCGGTGCTGGCGGGCGCCGATGCCGGGCTCGTGTCCGAGGCCGGCTGCCCCGCGGTGGCCGACCCCGGCGCGCTGCTGGTGCGCCGCGCGCACGAGCGCGGCGTGAAGGTCGTGCCGCTGGTCGGGCCGAGCTCGATCCTGCTCGCGCTGATGGCATCGGGCCTGAACGGCCAAAGCTTCGCGTTCAACGGCTATCTGCCGGTCGACGCGGCCGCGCGCGCGAAGCGCCTGCGCGAGCTCGAGCAACTGTCACGCAAGGCCCGGCAGACGCAGATCTTCATCGAGACGCCCTACCGCAACCAGGCGATGCTCGACACACTCGTGGCGACCTGTGCGCCGTCGACGCAGATCTGCGTCGCGGCCGATCTGACGCTCGAAACCGAGACGATCGCGAGCCGCACCGCGGCGGACTGGAAAAAGGCGGCCGCGCCGAATCTGCAGAAGCGCCCGGCGATCTTCCTGCTGCTCGCGAACTGACGGCGCACGTGGCGCGCGCCGCCGCTCGGCGGGCGGCGCGGGCGCCGGGCCGCGCTTGCAGCGCGCCGCGTACCGCCGTTCAGCGCAGGCTGAACGACGTGCCGGCCGCGCCGAGCGCCTTCATCGCCGCTCCGCCGGCCGCCGCGCCGAACTTGCGGGCGACGCGGTTCGTGATGCTTTCCTTCACCGTGTAGTCGACCAGATCCGGCGCCTTCAGCACGTCGCGCGCGACCGTGTCGGTCGTGCCGTAGCCGTCGGCGAGGCCGAGTTCGACGCTCTTCTCGCCGGTCCAGAACAGGCCCGAGAACATGTCGGGCGTCTCGTGCAGCCGCTTGCCGCGGCCGTCCTTCACGGCCTTGATGAACTGCGCATGGACCTGATCGAGCAGCGCCTGCGCATGGGCGTCCATCTTCGGCGTCTCGGGCGAGAACGGATCGTAGAAGCCCTTGTTTTCGCCCGACGTATGCAGGCGGCGCTCGACGCCGAGCTTGCTCATCAGCCCGGTGAAGCCGAAACCGTCCATCAGCACGCCGATCGAGCCGACGATGCTCGCCTTGTCGACGAAGATCTTGTCGGCGGCGGACGCAATGTAATAGCCGCCCGATGCGCAGATGTCGGTCACGACCACGTACAGCGGCTTGTCCGGATACGTCTTGCGCAGCCGGCGGATCTCGTCGTAAACCATCCCGGCCTGCACCGGGCTGCCGCCCGGGCTGTTGATCCGCAGCACGACGCCGGCCGTGCCGTCGTCGTCGAACGCGGCATCCAGCGCGGTGTTGATGTCTTCGGCGTTCGCATTGGTGCCGGCCGCGATTTCACCGTCGATCGTCACCAGCGCCGTGTGGCGCCCGCTGGAGAACTTCGAGTCGCCCGAGAAATCGATCAGCGCGAACGCGAGCAGCGCGAACACGCCGAGGAACGCGAACCGGAAGAAGATCTTCCAGCGCCGCGCCGCGCGCTGTTCCTTGACGGCCGCCAGCGCGATCCGCTCGAGGGCCGCGCGCTCCCAGTTGGGCTCGCGGGAGTCGGGACGGGACGAGGAATCGGGAGTAGTCGGTTGGTCGGCCATGAAGTGGTGTCTGAAGTGGTGTCGTCAGTCGGTCGTGGCGGAAGGCGGCGCAGCGGGCACCAGGTCGGCATCCGGCACCCAGAAAACCGCGCGCCCGTCGGGCGTGTCGCGCTCGTCGACCTCGACCGGCCGCAGCCGAGCGCCGCGGCACGGGCCGCCCACGCACTTGCCCGTATCGGGCGCATAAATGGCGCCGTGCGTCGCGCACATCAGATAGAGCCCGGACGATTCGAAGAACTGCCCTTCGGCCCAGTCGAGCTCCATCGGCACGTGCGCGCAGCGGTTCAGGTAACCGTAGGCACGGCCCTCGTAGCGGACGAAGAACACGACCGCCTGCTCGCCGCGCAGCGTCGCGTCGACGCGCACGCCGGTGCCGCCGTCGGCGAGCGCGTCCGATGCGCAGACGCGCACGGCGGCCGGCGCCGCGCTCATGCGTGCTCCCGCAGCCACGCCGCGAGCGCGACGACGTCCGGCGCGACGAAGCGCGGCGCCAGCGCGGCGAGCGCGTCGGCCGTATGCGCACCGTACGACACGCCGACGCCGGCCGCCCCGGCACTTGCCGCCATCTGCAGGTCGTGCGTCGTGTCGCCGATCATCACGGTGCGCGCCAGATCCTGCCCCAGTTCGCGGGACAGTTCGTGCAGCATCGCCGGGTGCGGCTTCGAGAACGTTTCGTCCGCGCAGCGGGTCGCGTCGAACAGGCTCGTCAGCTTCGACTGGTCGAGCACGCGGTTCAGGCCTACGCGCCCCTTGCCGGTCGCGACCGCGAGCAGGTAGCCCACGTCGCGCAATTCCGCGAGCAGTTCGCGCACGCCGGCAAACAGCTCGATGCGCTGGTCGTCCAGCAGGTAGTGGTAGCGGTAGCGTTCGGCGAGCCGCGGATAGTCGGACGGATCGAGGCTCGGCGCGGCGATCTGCAGCGCATCGCGCAGGCCGAGGCCGATCACGTAGCGGGACGCCTCGTCGGACGGCGCGGGCAGGCCGAGATCGCGGCACGCGGCCTGGATGCTGTACGCGATGTGCGCAGTCGAATCCATCAGCGTGCCGTCCCAGTCGAAGACGATCAGATCAAATTGCTGTCGGGCCATGCGAGTCACGCGGTATCGCGCAGAGCGCTGAGTTGATCGAGAAAGCGCCGGCATTCGTCCGGCAGCGGCGCATCAAACTGCAGCGGCTCGCCGCTCAGCGGATGCGCGAGCTTCAGGCGGTACGCGTGCAGGAACATCCGTTTGAGCGACGGCTGCGCGTTCGCGCGCGCCAGCGCCTTGTTCAGGGCGAAATCGCCATACTTGGCGTCGCCCGCGATGGGCAAGCCGAGATGCGCGAGATGCACACGGATCTGATGGGTCCGACCCGTTTTGAGTTCCGCTTCGACGAGCGCGTAGTCGGGCCAGCGCTCGATCAGGTTGAACACCGTGTGCGACGGCAGGCCGTCGTCCTGCACGCGCACGCGCCGCTCGCCTTCCGCGGTCGAATACTTGAAGAGCGGCGCCTTCACCACCCGGCGACGCCCCCAGTCGGGCTGCCACTGGCCGTGTCCGCAGGCGAAATAGCGCTTGTCCATCCGGTTTTCGCGGATCTGCTCGTGCAGCCCCACCAGCGCCGTGCGCTTCTTCGCGAGCATCAGGATCCCGGACGTCTCGCGATCGAGCCGGTGCACCAGTTCGAGGAACTTCGCGCGCGGGCGCGCCTGCCGCATCTGTTCGATCACGCCGAACGCGACGCCGCTGCCGCCGTGCACGGCGACGCCGGCCGGCTTGTTGATGACGAGCATCGCGTCGTCCTCGTATAGCACGTCGAACTGCGCGGGCGGGACGATCGGCGTTTCGGCGCGGGCCAGATCGGCCGCCGCCACCCGCACGGGCGGCACGCGCACGAGGTCGCCGAGCGCGAGCCGGTACTGGGCGTCGACCCGGCCCTTGTTCACGCGCACTTCGCCGCTGCGCAGGATCCGGTAGACATGGCTCTTGGGCACGCCCTTACAGACGCGCAACAGGAAGTTGTCGATCCGCTGACCGGCCGAGTTTTCGTCGATCTCGATCATCGATACCTGACCGCTTGCGACCGAATTCTGGGATATTTTGCCTAACTCATTCATACTGAATATAATTTTGCCCAGCCTGACGTTGAGGGTGGCCTGACAGGCCGGCCCCGGCTGAATCGGGCAAGGCGCAAGCGCAAACCGCTATTTTACTTGCGCCGGGGGTCTGCTGCTCGCCCTTAACCAAAGAGATGCAGCAAGTTGCACGCACGGCGCCGCTCGTCGGCAAGGATCGCGCCCACAGGCGAATTCGGTCGGCAAGGCGCCGCGGTAACGGAAAGTTGGTTGAAAAGAATTTGATCGGCAGCCCGACGGCGCGAAGTGCGTCCGCAGGCTGCCGGTTGCGAAAATTACGGCGTTGCGCCCGATTTGGCCCCGCGAAGCGTGCGGGGCTTGGCGACGTCAAACCAGGGAAGTACACCCCAGGCGGGAAAGTCGGGCTGGATTCGATACTCCCCGCTGCGGCCCAAGCCGCAGCATCTGCCGCCCGTCGGCGCGCGCGACGCATTGCGCGCGCCCCGTGGCAGTGCCCCGGCCTCAGGCTTAGCGCGCTTGTGCAGCGTGCGGTGTGTGGACGCCTGCTTTGAAGCCGTGTTCGCAGGTGCCCTATGGCCGCCGGCCCCATGTTTCGGGCCCAAGCGCCTCTTCAGGCAATTCTCCCCGCCATCCTTCCCGCTCCAGCGTGCTCGTGACAACACAACAAGGTGCGGCCTGCCGTCGTCCCCGCTCTCGCGACTGACAAAACCGCGAGGCGCCGGCAGTAGAGCCGCCTGGAGTCGTTCATGAAACGCATGCTGTTCAATGCGACGCAGCAGGAGGAGCTGCGCGTCGCCATCGTCGATGGGCAAAAGCTCATCGACATCGACATCGAGACAGCCGGGCGCGAACAGCGCAAAGGCAATATCTACAAAGGTGTCGTCACCCGTATCGAGCCGTCGCTCGAAGCGTGCTTCGTCAACTACGGCGAAGACCGCCACGGCTTCCTGCCGTTCAAGGAAGTCGCCCGCCAATACTTCAAGGAAGGCATCGACATGCGCTCCGCGCGCATCCAGGATGCGCTGCGCGAGGGCCAGGAGTTGATCGTCCAGGTCGAGAAGGAGGAGCGCGGCAACAAGGGCGCGGCGCTCACGACCTTCATCTCGCTCGCCGGCCGCTACCTGGTGCTGATGCCGAACAACCCGCGCGGCGGCGGCGTGTCGCGCCGGATCGAAGGCGACGAGCGTCAGGAACTGCGCGAAACCATGGCGCAGCTGCAGATTCCGGACGGCATGAGCATGATCGCCCGTACCGCGGGCATCGGCCGCAGCGCCGAGGAACTGCAGTGGGACCTGAACTACCTGCTGCAGCTGTGGCGCGCGATCGAAGCGGCGTCGCAAAGCGGTAACTCGGGTCAGCCGATGCTGATCTATCTGGAATCGAGCCTCGTGATCCGCGCGATCCGCGACTATTTCCAGCCCGATATCGGCGAAATCCTGATCGACACGACCGAGATCTACGATCAGGCCCGTGCGTTCATGGACATCGTGATGCCGGACAACGTGTCGAAGGTGAAGCGCTACCACGACGACGTGCCGCTGTTCTCGCGCTTCCAGATCGAGCACCAGATCGAAACGGCCTACTCGCGCACGGTGCCGCTGCCGTCGGGCGGCGCGATCGTGATCGACCACACCGAGGCGCTCGTCGCGATCGACGTGAACTCGGCGCGCGCGACCAAGGGCGCCGACATCGAGGAAACGGCGACGCGCACGAACCTGGAAGCCGCCGACGAAGTGGCCCGCCAGCTGCGCCTGCGCGACCTCGGTGGCCTGATCGTGATCGACTTCATCGACATGGAGTCGGCCAAGAGCCAGCGCGAAGTCGAGCAGCGCCTGAAGGACGCGCTCAAGCACGACCGTGCGCGCGTGCAGATGGGCAAGATCTCCCGCTTCGGCCTGATGGAGCTGTCGCGTCAGCGCCTGCGTCCGGCGCTGTCGGAAGGCAGCCACGTGACGTGCCCGCGTTGCAACGGCACGGGCCACATCCGCGACACCGAATCGTCCGCGCTGCAGGTGCTGCGGATCATTCAGGAAGAAGCGATGAAGGAAAACACCGCGGCGATCCATTGCCAGGTGCCGGTCGAAGTGACCGCCTTCCTGCTCAACGAAAAGCGTCAGGAAATCAACAAGATCGAGTCGCGCTTCAAGGTCGGCATCGTGCTGATCCCGAACAAGCACCTCGATACGCCGCACTACAAGCTCGAACGCCTGCGTCACGACGACGCGCGCCTCGACGACCCGCGTGCGTCGTGGAAGATGGCCGAGGAAGCGGCGCGCGAGCTGGAGTCGGAAACCGGCTACAGCAAGCGCACGGCCGACGTGAAGCCGAAGCAGGAAGCGGCGGTCAAGGGCATCACGCCCGAACGTCCGGCGCCGAGCCCGGCAGCGCCGCGCCCGGCCGAGCCGGTCGCGGCCGCACCGGCGCCCGCCCCGGCTCCGGTCGCGCCGGCGAGCGGCGGCTTCATCGGCTGGCTGAAGGGCCTGTTCGGCATGGCGCCGGCGGCGGCACCGGCGCCCGCGCCGGTCGCACCGGCCCCGGTCAGCGAACCGGCTGCCCGTCCGGCCCGCGAGCGCACCGAGAAGTCGGAGCAGCGCGGCGGCGATCGCAACCGTAACCGTCGTGGCGGCCCGCAGGCTCAGGGCGGACGCGACCAGGCAGCGGCAGGCCGCGGCCCGCGCCTCGAGCGCGAAGGCAAGGAAGCGCGCGAGCCGCGTGAACCGCGCGAAGGTCGTGAACCGCGCGAGGCTCGCGAGCCGCGTGAAGGCCGCGAACCGCGCGAGAACCGCGAAGGTCGTGAGGGCCGCGAAGGTCGCGAAGGCCGAGGCCCGCGCGAAGGCCGCGAGCCGCGTGAACCGCGTGAAATCCGCGAGCCGCGCGAGGCCCGCGAACCCCGTGAACCGCGCGAGCGCGCCGAGCAGTTGGAAGCCGGCGACGCAGCCGGGCGCGGCGAGCGCCAGGAACGCGGCGAACGTCGCGAGCGTGGTGAACGCGGCGAGCGCGGTGAGCGCCGTAAGCCGACCCAACACGCGGCGACGCTCGAGACGGTCAACCGTGGCGAAAACCATCCGGACGAGGAAGCCGACCAGGCCGCCGCAGTTGCGCTGCCCGGCGCAGATGCGGCAGCCGACGCGGAAGCCAGTGGCGAGGAACGTCGCCGTCGCCGCCGCGGCCGCCGTGGCGGTCGTCGCGAGCGCGAGGAAGAAGGCGCAGTCGCCGAGCACGGAGTCGGCGATGAAGCCGCCGTGCAGGAAGTAGCGACCGAGTCGAGCGCAGCAGCACCGGCTCATACGGCCGCAGCGGCTGCACCGGCCGCCGTGGCTGCCGTCGCGGCAGCAGGCGCCGTCGTGGTCGAAACCGCGGTCGAGCAGCACGCAGAAGCGGCCGCACCGGCCGCAGTCGAGCCGCAAGCGGCACCGGTACGCGTCGAAGCGACGCCGGTCGCGCCGCTGGAGCCGGCCGTCGCCGCTCCGGCAGCCGCAACGGCATCCGTCGCCCCGGCCGCCGCTGTGGAAGCAGGCCCGGCGCCGGTCGCGGTTTCGCCGACCGACGCATTCGAAGTGCCGGCCGAGCCGGCTGCCGTCGAAGCGCCGCAGTCCGCGCCCGTCGAGCAAGCCGCGCCGGCAGCAGTCGCCCCGGCACCGGTCGTCGCAGTCGAAGCCGCACCGGCCCCGGCCGAACCGGCTCGCGTCGAAGCGGCACCGGTCGAAGCTGCTCGTGTCGAAGCTGCCCCGGTCGAAGCCGTTGCAGCGCCGGCACCCGCGACGCCGGCTCCTGCGGCTGCTGCGCCCGTTTCGGCCGGCCTCGAGGTCGTACTGGAACAGGCCGGTCTGGTGTGGGTGAACACCGACGCCGACAAGTTCCGCGCCGCCCAGGAAGCCGCATCGCGCCTGCCGCGCCCGGCCCGCGTGCCGCGCGAACGCAAGCCGCTGCCGCCGGCCGATTCGACCCCGATGCAGCAGGTCGAGACGTCGCAGCGTTAAGCGCGTCGCAGCCCGAGAAAGCCCGCTTCGGCGGGCTTTTTCTTTTTCGTACCACGGGTTTGCGCTCACCAGCCCGAAACACCGCTTGCGGCTAGAATACAAGCCCGGCTCGCACTTCTTTAGATATGTCCCGACGCATCATTCCCCTCGCCGACGTCAGCGCGATGCCCGATATCTCCGGCGTCGCGCACACGCCCGACGGCGCGCTGACCGACAGGTTCGCCAGGCCGCTGCGCGACCTGCGCATCTCGGTGACGGACCGCTGCAACTTCCGGTGCGTCTACTGCATGCCGCGCGACGTGTTCGACAAGGACTACCCGTTCCTGCCGCACGGCGCGCTGCTCACGCACGAAGAGATCGAGCGCGTGGCGCGGCTGTTCGTCGCACACGGCGTCGAGAAGATCCGGATCACCGGCGGCGAGCCGCTGCTGCGCAAGAACCTCGAATTCCTGATCGAACGCCTCGCGCGCCTCACCACCCACGACGGCCGCCCGCTCGACGTCACGCTGACCACCAACGGCTCGCTGCTCGCGCGCAAGGCGCGCGCGCTGAAGGATGCCGGCCTCACGCGCGTGACGGTCAGCCTCGACGCGCTCGACGACGCGCTGTTCAAGCGCATGAACGACGCCGACTTCGCCAGCGCCGACGTGCTCGACGGCATCTTCGCCGCCCAGGCCGTGGACCTCGCGCCGGTCAAGGTCAACATGGTCGTGAAGCGCGGCACCAACGACACGGAGATCGTGCCGATGGCCGAGCGTTTTCGCGGCACCGGCGTGATCCTGCGCTTCATCGAATACATGGACGTCGGCACGTCGAACGGCTGGAACATGACCGAAGTGCTGCCGTCGGCGGAGGTGGTCGCGCGCATCGCCGAGCACTTCCCGCTCGTGCCGCTCGAGCCACACACGGCCGCCGAGACGGCGCAGCGCTGGGGCTATGCGGACGGCCGCGGCGAGATCGGCGTGATCTCCAGCGTCACGCAGGCCTTCTGCGGCGACTGCACGCGCGCGCGGCTGTCGACCGAAGGCAAGCTGTACCTGTGCCTGTTCGCATCGAGCGGCCACGACCTGCGCGCGCTGGTGCGCGGCGGCGCGAGCGACGCGGAGATCGCGACTGCGATCGCCCGCATCTGGCAGGCCCGCACCGACCGCTATTCGCAGCTGCGCGGCAGCGCCGCCGGCAGCGCCGCGCCCGACAGCGCGGGCAAGCGCGTCGAAATGTCGTACATCGGCGGCTGACGCGCCGCGCCCCGCCTCCCCCGTCACGATGCCCGCTTCCGTCACGCCTTCGATCACCGGCCTGCTGCTCGCCGGCGGACGCGCGACGCGCATGGACGGGGCCGACAAGGGCCTCCAGCTGCTCGACGGCACGCCGCTCGCCTTGCACGTGCTGCGCCGGCTCGCCGGCCAGGTCGACGAGATGGTGATCAGCGCGAATCGCAACGCCGCTCGCTATGCCGAACTCGGCGCGCCGTTCGGAGCGCGCGTCGTGCCGGACGAAACCCTGGACTTCGCGGGCCCGCTCGCCGGGCTGCTCGCCGGCATGCGCGCGGCGCGCGCGCCGCTCGTGGTCTGTGCGCCGTGCGATACGCCCCACCTGCCGACCGACCTCGTCGCGCGACTGCACGCGGCCTTCGACGCGCATCGGGCCGACATCGCGATGGCCGTGACCGTCGACGCCCAGCACGCGCGCTCGCCGCAGCCGACCTTCGCGCTGCTGCGCACGTCGCTCGCCGACGACCTCGCCGCCGCGCTCGCAGCCGGCGAGCGCAAGGTGCGTGCGTGGTACGCACGCCACAAGACGGTCGAAGTCGAGTTTCGCGACGAGCGTGCGTTTTACAATGCCAACTCCTGGCAGGAACTCGCCGCGCTGGCCCGCCGCTGACGGCATCGGCCGCGTTTTCCGCCCGCCGCATGCGTGTCCGCGCTCAGGCGCTCCTTTCGCGCCACCGGCCACGAACCCGATACGCCTTGCGGCGCAGTCCGACCGATGATCACGCAACCTTCGTCCGCCTCCCCACCCGCACCCGCTTCCGCCGCTCCGCTGTCGCTCGCCGATGCGCAGGCGCTCGCATGCCGCTTCGCGGTGCCGGTCGACGCGTGCGACACCGTGTCGCTGCACGATGCGCTCGACCGCGTGCTCGCGGCCGACGTGAACGCGCCGTTCGACATTCCCGCTTACGACAATTCCGCGATGGACGGCTATGCGTTCGACGGCGGCGCGAGCATGGCCGCCGCATCGGCCGAGATCGCGCTGACGGTCGCCGGCACGGCGCTCGCCGGCCATCCGTTCGACGGCGTCGTCGCACCCGGCGCCTGCATCCGCATCATGACCGGCGCGCCGATGCCGGCCGGCTGCGACACCGTCATTCCGCAGGAACGCGTGCGCGTGGCGGGCGACGTCGTCCGCTTCGCCGCGCACGACGTCGCGCGCGGCGCGAATTGCCGCAAGGCCGGCGAGGATCTCGCGCGCGGCGCATGCGCGCTGGCCGCCGGCCGCATCCTGCGTCCGTCCGATCTCGGCCTGCTCGCGTCGTTCGGGCTGCGCGAGGTCACGGTGCGCCGCCGCGTGCGGGTCGCCGTGTTCTCGACCGGCGACGAGCTGCGCGAACCGGGCCAGCCGCGCGCGGACGGCACGCTGTACGACAGCAACCGCGCCATGCTGGTCGCGATGCTCGAACGGCTGCACCTCGACGCGCTCGATCTCGGCATCGTTCGCGACGATCCGGCGGCGCTCGAACGCGCGCTGCGCGATGCGGTCGCCGCAGGCGCCGACGCGGTGATCACGTCGGGCGGCGTATCGGTCGGCGAAGCGGACTTCACGCGGGACGTGATGACGCGGCTCGGCGACGTGACGTTCGCGAGCCTCGCACTGCGGCCCGGCCGGCCGCTCGCGTGCGGCACGCTCGCACGCGCCGCCGACGATGCCGGCCATACGCTGTTCTTCGGGCTGCCCGGCAACCCGGTCGCGTCCGCCGTGACGTTCTACGCGATCGTGCGCCCGGCGCTGCTCGCGCTGGCCGGCGCGCAGACACCACCGCCGGCGATGTACGCCGCATTCAGCACGCAGCGGCTGAACAAGCGGCCGGGCCGCACCGAATACCTGCGCGCCATCGCGACGCGTGCGGCCGACGGCCGCTGGCACGTCGCACCGGCCGGCTCGCAGAGCTCCGCATCGCTGAGCGGCCTCGCGGCCGCGAACTGTTTCATCGTCCTGGGCCACGACTGCGCGGCGGTCGACGCGGGCGCCCCGGTCGACATCCTGCCGCTCGACGGCCTGATCTGAATTCCAATCGGTATATCTCTACGGGGGCAATCCACACATGAAGAAACAAATCTCGTCGATCGCCGCGGGGCAGACCGCGAAGGCGCTGATCCTCGTCTACCTGACGTTCAGCGTGCCGATCGTGCTGCTCGGCATCCTGGTCGCATACATCCGCTACGGGATGGTCGAGCTCAGCACGATCCTCAGCGCGCTGCTGCTGAACGCGATCCTCGGCTTCGTGCTGCTGTGGATCGCATGCCACGCGTACAACTGGGTCGCGTCGCGTTTCGGCGGCATCGAGATCGTGCTGTCCGACCCGCCGGAGGAAGCGTGAGCGGCGCAGCGCCGATCCGCCCGGCCGAAGCGCGCGATGTCGGCGCGATCGTCGCGCTGATGCGCGAGCTCGCCGAGTTCGAGAAGCTCACGCACCTGTTCGTCGCGACCGAGGCCGATCTGGCCGACGCGCTGTTCGGCGAACGGCCGGCCGCCGAGGCGCTGGTCGCCGAACAGGACGGCGCGATCGTCGCGTATGCGCTGTTCTTCCACAACTATTCGACGTTCGTCGGCCGTCGCGGCCTGTATCTCGAGGATCTGTACGTGCAGCCGGCGCAACGCGGCACGGGGCTCGGCACCGCGCTGTTGCGGCACCTCGCCGCGCTCGCCGTCGAGCGCCGCTGCGCGCGCTTCGAATGGTCGGTACTCGACTGGAACCGCCCCGCGATCGACTTCTACGAGAAGATGGGCGCGACCGTGCTGCCCGACTGGCGCATCGTGCGCATGACCGGCGACGCGCTTCACGCGCTCGCCGCGCGCTGAACGCGCAACGCTCGCGGCTACGCGGCCGCTACCGCTGCCGCAAAAGAAGACGGGCGCCACGGCGCCCGTCGTTCGTTTCAGCGCGCTTCAGCCGCGCGCGCGGGGCTTCGCTCTACGCATCGTCGGCATCGGCGCCGTCGGCGGCCTGCGCGCCGAGCAGGCCAGCGGCCGTCTCGTCGGGCAACGCCTCGACCTGCTTCAGCTTGCGGCCCATCACGCGCGTGCGCTGCTCGGCCGCCTCGATCGAGCGCGTGACCGTTTCGAGCTGCGCCTTCGTGCGCGCGAGCACATCGCCGAACTTGCCGAACTCGCTCTTCACCGCGCCGAGCACCTGCCACACCTCGCTCGAACGCTGCTCGATCGCGAGCGTGCGGAACCCCATCTGCAGGCTGTTGAGCAGCGCCGTCAACGTCGTCGGCCCGGCCACCGTCACGCGGTAGTCGCGCTGCAGCAGGTCGGTCAGCCCCGGCCGGCGCAGGATCTCCGCATAGAGCCCCTCGGTCGGCAGGAACAGCAGCGCGAAATCGGTGGTGTGCGGCGGTGCGACGTATTTCTCGGCAATCGTGCGCGCTTCCATCCGCACCCGCGCTTCGAGCGCACGCCCCGCTTCTTCGACGGCCGCCGCATCGGCGCGCTCCTGCGCGTCGATCAGCCGCTCGTAGTCCTCGCGCGGGAATTTCGCGTCGATCGGCAGCCATACCGGCGCCGCGTCGCGCGTGCCGGCGTCGCGGCCCGGCAGCCGGATCGCGAATTCGACGCGTTCGCTGCTCTTCGGGACGGTCGCGACGTTCTTCGCGTACTGGTCGGGCGTGAGCATCTGCTCGAGCAACGCCTCGAGCTGCACCTCGCCCCACGTGCCGCGCGTCTTCACGTTGGTCAGCACCTTCTTCAGGTCGCCGACGCCGGCCGCCAGCGTCTGCATTTCGCCGAGCCCGCGGTGCACCTGCTCGAGACGGTCCGAGACGAGCTTGAACGATTCGCCGAGCCGCTGCTCGAGCGTCGCATGCAACTTCTCGTCGACGGTGCGGCGCATCTCCTCGAGCTTCGCCGCGTTGTTCGTCTCGATTTCCTTCAGCCGCTGCTCGAGCGTCGCGCGCACTTCGCCGATCCGGCGGTCGTTGGCCTCGGTCAGTTGCGTGAGCTGCCGGTTCAGCGTGTCGCCGAACAGCCGCAGCGCGACCGTCTGCTCCTCGCGCGCCTGCTGCGCCTGGCGCTGCACGCTTTCGCGCATCGCGTCGAACTGCTGCGCGTTGCCGGCGACGAGCTTAGCGAGCTGTTGCGCGAAGCCGTCGATCTGGTTGTTCTGCACGGTCGCGATGCTCGTGAGCTGCGTCGCGAGCGTCTGCTGCAGCTGCGAGAAACTGCCGGCCAGCTCGGTGCGCGAGCCGCGCGCGTTGTCGACGATCTCGCCGCGCAGCTCGCGTTCGAGCCGCTCGATTGCGAGCGCCTGCGCATGCGCGGCGTCCTCGATCTGGTCGCCGAGCACGACCGCATCGTCGCGGCCGCCGCCGCGCAGCATCGCGAACACCGCCACCGACAGCGCGACGGCCAGCACGACGATCGCCGCCAACAACAACGTCGTGGTCATGCGCGCGGCTTCCCGATCACGTCAGGGTTGATCGGATTCGGCGGCTGGCCGGCGCGCGGCCCTTCGCCGAGCGCGGCGATCAGGTTGTCGGCGGCGAGGTTCGCCATCGCGCGGCGCGTCTTTTCGGTGGCGCTCGCGATGTGCGGCGTCAGCACGACGTTCGGCACCTCCAGCAGCGCCGGATGCACGCTCGGCTCGCCTTCGAACACGTCGAGGCCGGCCGCGGCGATGGTGCCGTCGCACAGCGCGACGGCCAGCGCCGCGTCGTCGACGATGCCGCCGCGCGCGATGTTGGTGAGCGTCGCGGTGCGCTTCATCTTCGCCAGCTCGGCCGCGCCGATCGTGTGGTGGTTCTCCTTCGTGTACGGCAGCACCAGCACGACGTGATCGGCGCGCGCCAGCAGCTCGTCCTTCGATACGTACTGCGCGGCGAGCTCCGCCTCGATTTCCGGCGCGACGCGCGAACGGTTGTGATAGATCACCTGCATCCCGAAGCCGCGCGCGCGGCGCGCGAGCGCCTGGCCGATGCGCCCCATCCCGATCACGCCGAGCGTCGACCCGTAGATGTCGCTGCCGAGAAAGCCGTCGTACGCCCATTTGCGCCAGTGCCCGGCGCGCAGCCAGTGTTCGGATTCGGCGATCCGGCGCGCGGCGGCCATCATCAGCGCCCAGCCGAAATCGGCGGTGGACTCGTTCAGCACGTCCGGCGTGTTGGTGCCGAGCACGTTCGCCGCGTTGAACGCGGCCATGTCGAAGTTGTTGTAGCCGACCGCCATGTTCGACACGACGCGCAGCCGCGGCGCCGCCGCGAGCGCGGCCGCGCCGATCGGGTCGCCGGCCGTCAGCGCGCCGTCCTTGTCGGCGAGCCGGGCGGCGAGCGCATCGGGCGCGAGCGCGTCGCCGTTGTTCCAGTCGACTTCAAAATACTGTTCGAGCCGTTCGATCACGTCCGTAAAAATCGGGCGTGCGACCAGGATCTTCTGCATCGCCATCTCCGCATGCCGCGGCCGGCACGCGGCGCGTCGCGCGCCGCCGTGCCGTGCACGCTGGGTTGAAATTTGCCCGCCTACGCCGTGAAGAAGATCCACGACGTCAGCAGGAACACGGGCACCAGTACCGCGAACGCCCAGCCGAGATACGCGAAGAAGCTCGGCATCCTCACGCCGCGCGACTCCGCGATCGCCTTCACCATGAAGTTCGGCGCATTGCCGATGTAGCTGTTCGCGCCCATGAACACCGCGCCCGCCGAAATCGCGGCGAGCGTCGTCGCGCCGGTCGTCATCAGCGCCTGCGCGTCGCCGCCGGCGAGGTTGAAGAACACGAGGTAGGTCGGCGCGTTGTCGAGGAACGACGACAGCAAGCCCGTTGCCCAGAAGTACATCACGTCGATCGGCTTGCCGTCGGCGCCCGTGACGAGATGGACGATCTGCGCGAACGCGCCGTCGGCGCCGGCGCGCAGGATCACGATCACCGGCGCGATCGTCACGAAGATCCCCGCGAACAGCTTCGCGACTTCCTCGATCGGCGCCCAGTTGAACGCATTGCCCTCGCGTGCCGAGCGCGGCGTCAGCGCGAGCGACGCGAGCGCCACGACGATCAGCGCGACGTCGCGCACGAGGTTCTGCAGCGCGACGTGCGTGCCCCACACGTCGAACGCGACGTCGGGCTTCCAGATGCCGCTCATCAGCACGAGGCCGATCACCGCCGCGAGCAGCACGAAGTTGATCTTGCCGTCGATCGACAGCGCGACGTCGTCGGGCGTCGGATCGAGCGCGGCCTGCCGCTCTTCGCCGCCCTTCCGGTAGAAGTACGTGTCGAGCACGAAGAACAGCGTCAGCAGCAGCGCGCAGATGAACAGCATCGGCAGCGCGAGATGGGTGGTCGTCCAGAAGAAGCTCACGCCGTTCAGAAAGCCGAGGAACAGCGGCGGATCGCCGAGCGGCGACAGCGAGCCGCCCGCATTCGCGACCAGGAAGATGAAGAAGATCACGACGTGCACGACGTGCTTGCGGTTGTCGTTCGCGCGCAGCAGCGGGCGGATCAGCAGCATCGCCGCGCCGGTCGTGCCCATCACGCTCGCGAGCAGCGTGCCGAGCGCGAGGATCGCGGTGTTCAGCTTCGGCGTGCCGTGCAGGTTGCCGTTCACGCAGATGCCGCCGGCCACCGTGTACAGCGCGGTCAGCAGCACGATGAACGGGATGTACTCCTCGAGCAGCGCGTGCACGAGCGTACCGAACGCGGTGCCGGCGCCGAACACAACGGCGAACGGCGCCAGGAACGCAACCGCCCACGCGGCGGCGATCTTGCCGAAATGGTGATGCCAGAACACGGGCGCGATCAGCGGGAACACCGCGATCGACAGCAGAATCCCGGCGAACGGGATGCCCCACAGCGCGGACAGCGTGGCACCGTCGAGCGTGGCGGCCGATGCGAGCGCCGGAACCGCGCCAAGCGCGGCGCCCGACGCCATGCCCGCCCAGGCGGCATGTCGTTTCATGCAGAACGTCCTTCTACGAGTGAGGTGAGATGCGGCCGGCGCGTCATGCGCCGCGCACGATGATCGCGTGCACGCGGTACGGGCCGTGTGCGCCGAGCACGATGGTCTGCTCGATGTCGCCGGTGCGCGACGGCCCCGAGATGAAGTTGACCGCGCGAGGCAACTCGCCGCGCTCCGCACGGATCAGCGCGAACGCATCTTCGTGACCGGCGACGATGCGCGAAGCCGGCACGATCGCGATGTGCGTCTCCGGCAGCAGGCCGGCCGATGCATAGGTGTCGGGGCCGGACAGCAGCACCAGCGAGCCCGTTTCGGCGGTCGCGCAGAAGCAGCCGGTCAGGCCGACCAGATCGCCGTCGCGCGGCTTGCGGCATTCGACCGACAGGCCGGCGCCGGCCCAGTCGAGTTCGGCGAGCGTGCGCCAGGCGACGGCCTGCAGCGGCAGCCCGTGCGCGCCGAGATAGCGTGCGGCGGCGGCCGGTGCGTCGGCGAGCGTCGCGACTTCGTCGACGGTGGTGGACAGGCGCGCCGCTTCGGCGACGAACGCGGCGACGAGGTCGGCCGGCGGCGCCGGGCGCGGGCCTTCGGGATGACGGGCGAGATAGTCGGCGACGCCGTCGCGCTCCGCTGCATCGGGTTCGGGCGCGCGTCCTTGCGCCGCGCGGATGCGTGCGAGGATCTGGCGACGGGCAGCGGAAGTGTCCATGAACGGTCCTCGTGACGTTGGCGTGCGATACCGTCGGATTATACCGGCCGCCCCCGCCGCGCCGCACGTCGCCGTGCGGCGAACGCCTACTGCGAAGCGTCGTCGCCGACCGGCTGCGCGATCCCGAATACCTGACGCAGGTACGCGAGATACGCCTTGTCGTCGCACATGCTCTTGCCCGGCGAATCGGACAGCTTGGCGACCGGCTGGCCGTTGCAGCGGACCATCTTGATCACGATCTGCAGCGGCACGTAACCGAGATCGTTGGTCAGGTTGGTGCCGACGCCGAACGCGAGCTTGCAGCGGCCGCGGAACCGTTCGTACAGCTGCATGACCTTCGGGATGTCGAGCGCGTCCGAGAACACGAGCACCTTGGTGCGCGGGTCGCAGCGGTTCGCCTCGTAGTGGCGCAGCATGCGCTCGCCCCAGTCGAACGGATCGCCCGAATCGTGGCGCGCGCCGTCGAACAGCTTGCAGAAGTACATGTCGAAGTCGTTCAGGAACGCGTCCATCCCGTAGACGTCCGACAGCGCGATCCCGAGGTCGCCGCGATACTCCTTCGCCCACATCTCGAAACCGTAGGTCTGCGAATCGCGCAGCCGCGGCCCGAGCGCCTGACACGCCTGCAGGTATTCGTGCGCCATCGTGCCGAGCGGCGTGAGGTCGTGCTTCATCGCGTAGAACACGTTGCTCGTGCCGGCGAATTGCGGGCCGAGCCCGTCGCGCAGCGTCAGCGCGACTTCCTCGTGCCACACCTTCGAGAAGCGGCGGCGCGTGCCGTAGTCGGCGATCTTGCAGTCGGCGAACTCGGGCTTCGCGCCGAGCAGCTTGATCTTGTCGCGCAGCCGCTCGCGGCCTTCGCGGTAGTCGGGCTCGCGCTGCGTGTTGCGGAAATAGACTTCGTTGACGATCGCGAGCACCGGGATCTCGAACAGGATCGTATGCAGCCACGGCCCTTCGATCACGATGTCGATCTCGCCGTTGCCCTTCGGCGAAGGCGTGATCGAAATGTACTTTTCGTTGAGGTGGAACAGCGCGAGGAAATCGACGAAGTCGCTCTTGATGAAGCGCATGCGCCGCAGGTAGTCGAGCTCGACGTCGGTGAAGCGCAGCGCGCAGAGGCCGCGCACCTCGTCGCGGATCTCGTCGATGTACGGCACGAGATCGACGCCGCGCGTGCGACACCGGAAGCGGTACTCGACCGTTGCGGCAGGAAAGTGATGCAGGACGACCTGCATCATCGTGAACTTGTAGAGATCCGTGTCGAGCAGCGAAGTAATGATCATGTTTGCGGCACCGCCAATATCGTGACAAGGCCCCGGCGCACGGCGCGCCGCCCGGTCTGCCGGCCATGTTACCCGAATGCGGGACGGACCATCGTGAAGCCGTCCGGCGCGCGCGTGCGGCGGCGCCGTCGCCGCGCAGGTCCGCCATCGCCCCATAAACTAATCACGAAACGATATAAGCCGGAAAGTCGAGCACGCGATGCGGGTTTTGCGCTTCAGTTACAATGCCGCTTTTGGCGCAAACGCCACCCCATATATACCGCCAAGCAGGAGCGTTTTAATGACTCACGTTGTGACCGAAGGCTGCATCAAGTGCAAATACACGGATTGCGTGGATGTATGCCCGGTGGATTGCTTCCGTGAAGGTCCCAACTTTCTCGCCATCGATCCGGACGAGTGCATCGACTGCGCAGTGTGCGTCGCCGAATGCCCGACCAACGCGATCTATGCCGAAGAAGACGTTCCGGGCGACCAGCAGCAGTTCACCGCGCTGAACGCCGAACTGGCGAAGAACTGGCCGTCGATCACCAAGACCAAGCCGGCACCGGCCGACGCGGACGAGTGGAAGGACGTGCAGGACAAGCTGCACCTGCTCGAGCGCTGATCCAGCAGCGGCGCCGCAAAAAATTTTGCATGTCGCCGCCCAAAGGTATTGACAGGTCAGAAGCCACTCCATAAAATCTCGTTTCTCTGCTGTTGATGTTTGTTCCCCGATAGCTCAGTCGGTAGAGCGCCGGACTGTTAATCCGTAGGTCCCTGGTTCGAGCCCAGGTCGGGGAGCCAAAAAGCAAAGGCCCGTTGAAAGTGGACGGGTTTTTTGTTGGTCACCGAACACACATGCAGATGTACCGATTTATTCCCCGATAGCTCAGTCGGTAGAGCGCCGGACTGTTAATCCGTAGGTCCCTGGTTCGAGCCCAGGTCGGGGAGCCAGACAATGAAAGGCCCGTCATTCGACGGGCCTTTTGTCTTTCCGGCGCCCGTTCGCCGCGGCGGCGCATGCTAGAGTCTCTGTCTCCCATTTGCATCCGGCCACGTCGATGAAGCATCGCCTCCTTTACGCCGCTCGTTCCGCCCTGCTGCTATCCGCCGTTGCCGCCGCGCCGCTCGCGCACGCGGAGGAAGTCGGCAGCGTCAACACCCACTTTCGCGTGACGGGCTCCGATCGCGTGGTCGTCGAAGCGTACGACGATCCGCTCGTGACCGGCGTCACCTGCTACGTGTCGCGCGCGCGCACCGGCGGGATCAAGGGCACGCTGGGCGTCGCCGAAGATCCGACCGAAGCGTCGATCGCGTGCCGGCAAGTCGGGCCGCTCAGCTTCAAGGAACCGCTCAAGCAGCAGACCGACGTGTTCAGCGAGCGCATGTCGTTCATCTTCAAGACGCTGCACGTCGTGCGCGTCGTCGATACGAAGCGCAACACGCTCGTCTACCTGACCTACAGCGATCGCGTCGTCAGCGGCAGCCCGAAGAACGCCGTCACCGCGGTGCCGATGCCGGCCGGCACGACGATTCCGGTCAAGTAGGCGCACGCGGGCCGCGCGCACGAACGATACACTGTCGGATCGACCGCTTCGCGCCCCACCATGCCCGCTGCCCGCCTTCCCGATTCCGCCCGCTACTGGCGCACGCCGCTGCTGCCGGACGCGGACCTGCTCACGGCCACCTATCGCAACCACACGTTCGCGCCGCACTGGCACGACGCGTACACGATTCCCGTGATCCTGGAAGGCGCCGAGCGCTACATGTGCCGCGGCAGCGGCCATGTCGCCGAAACCGGCACGGTGCCGGTGATCAATCCCGGCGAAGTCCACACGGGCTCGCGCGCGACCGACGAAGGGTGGTGCTATCGCGTCAGCTACGTGCCGGTTGCTTACCTGCGCACGCTGGCCAGCATGATCGTCGGCCGGCCGCAGGACGCGCCGTGGTTCCCGAACGGCGTGATCCGCGACACCGATCTCGCGGCACGACTCGCGCGCGCGCACCGAATGATGGAGGCCGGGAGCGAGTGCGTGGCGGGTGAACGCGTGGATTCGGCGGATGCCCTGCATTCCGCGCACGCCGGCGCGCTCCCGGTCTACGATCCGCTCGCCGCCGAAACGGCGCTGCTCGATGCGCTGTCGACGCTGATCGCGCGTCATGCCGACGCGCGGCTGCAACCGCACGCGCTCGCGGCCGACGAGCCGCGCGTCGACGCCATGCGCGAACGGCTCGCCGCCGATCTCACGTGCAGCGTCACGCTCGACGACGTCGCGCAGGCCGTCGGCCTGTCGCCGTTTCACGCGGCGCGCTTGTTCACGCGCACGATCGGGATGCCGCCGCACGCATGGCGCAACCAGTTGCGGCTGCAGCGCGCGCTTGCGCCGTTGCGCGCGGGCGCATCGGTCGCCGACGTCGCCGCGGCCACCGGCTTCGTCGATCAAAGCCACTTCACACGGCACTTCAAGCGGATGTTCGGCGTCCCGCCGGGGCGCTGGCAGGCGCGCTGAGGCATACGCCTCGTTCGCCTACGGCGCCGGTTTCGCCTCGGATTCCGGTTTCGCTTCCAGTTCCAGTTCAGGTTCGCTTCGGCGTCCACCACTACCGCCGACTGCGCCTCCACCGCAACCGAACCAAGCACAACCAAACCCCCATCCTACTCGGCACGCGTCTTGCGCCGCCCACCGGCGCCCGCGCCAGCGCCCCGCGCCGCCGCAAGAACGTACAAGCCGCGACACGCCTCGCCCCGCTATCCTCCGTCGTCATGGAGACGCGCACTTTGAACCCGACACCCACTTCCTCCGCACCGCCGCGCCGTGCGTTGACCGAATCGCTCGACGGCGCGCGCGACACGATCCCGATGATGATCGGCGCCGCCCCGTTCGGCGTGATCTTCGGCACGCTGGTCGCCGGCGGCCCGCTCGCCGCGTGGCACGGCGCGCTGATGTCCCTGACGGTGTTCGCGGGCTCCGCGCAATTCATCGCGCTCGGCCTGATCGCCGGCAGCGCGAGCTTCGTCGTCGTGCTCGCGACCACGCTGATCGTGAACCTGCGCCACCTGCTGTACAGCGCGACGCTCGCGCCCTATGTCGCCCACCTGCCGCTGCGCTGGCGCGCGACGCTCGGCGCGCTGATGACCGACGAAGTGTTCGCGGTCGCGTACGCCCACTACCGGCACTTCAAGCCCGGCACGATCGGCCCCCACTATTTCTTCGGCTCGGGCCTCGCGATGTACCTGAACTGGCAGGTCTGGACGCTCGCCGGCATCGGCTTCGGCGCGGCGTTCCCCGGCCTGCAGTCGCTCGGCCTCGACTTCGCGATGGCGGCCACCTTCATCTCGATCGTCGTGCCGCAGCTGCGCACGCTGCGCTACTTCGCGGCCGCCGCGACGGCCGGCACGCTCGCGTACTTCTGGCAGGGCTGGCCGTACAAGCTCGGGCTGCTGGGTGCGGTAGCCGCCGGCGTCGCGGTCGGCGTCGCGCTCACGCTCACGCTCGCGCGCGAGCGCGCGCGGCCCGATTCGCGCACGGAGGCCGCATCGTGAGCTACGCGCTGCTGATCCTCGGCATGGCCGCCATCACCTATGCGATCCGCACGACGCTGTTCCTGTTCGGCGAGCGGCTGACCTTCCCGCCGCTGGTGCGGACCGCGCTCGGCTTCGTCCCCGTCACCGTGCTGACCGCGATCATCGTGCCGATGACCGTCGCGCCGCACGGCGGCACGGCCGAGCTCACCTGGCGCAATCCGCAGCTCGTCGGTGCGCTCGCGGCCGTGCTCGTGTCCGCGACGACGCGCCGGCCGCTCGTGACGATCGCGGTCGGGCTCGCGGTGTTCTTCTTCTGGCAAGGGGTCGTGATCCCCCACTGGCTGCCGGCCTGACGAGCGTCGCCGGCGGTGCTCAAGTTTTCGTCGCGCGGGCCGATATAGCGGATGAAGACCCGCCATCGGCCTCGGCGTGAACCGGTCCGCCGACGCCGCGCCCGTACCGGCGGACAGTGGCGGCCACCGGTCCGCACGGGCCGCCATCGAGACCATTCATGGGCCAGATCACTCTTTCCCTCAAGGACGACACGCTTGCGTCCCTGCGCAAGGACTACGACGCATTCGTGCGCGTGTCGCTGAAACTCGACCCGCAATTCGCGACGCCGTCGTTCGAGGACTTCCTGCGCGCCAAGCTGCTCGACAACATGGTGCCGCTGACCGAGCACGCGGTGCAGCGGATGCTCGAAGGCGGCCAGTACGCGTGGGCGAAACGCACGCTCGACAAGGAATTCCCGGACGTCGTCGCGATCCTGATGCGGCAGGCCGGCGAGTTCGGCTTCGGCTTCGCGTCGCGCGCCGAATGGACGCCCGACGAACTCGCGAAGGCGTGCCGCGACTGGGCCAAGGCGATCGTCGCCGAGGCGCAGGGCGATGCGTCGCTGGTCGATCCGATGGCCGCGCAGATCAAGAGCGCGGTGCAGGACATCCAGGCGCTCGAGGAAATGATGCAGACGCCCGCGTGGCGACTCGCCGAATCGCTGCGGCAGCGCATCTACGAGGCCAAGCTCGCGTGCGAGATGAGCGTCGGCAGCGCGGCGCGCGACAAGCTCGGCGAACTGCGCGGGCTGCTGCGGCTCGCGCTGTCGCACGGATCGTTCCAGAAACAGGAAGCGCAGCAGCTGATGGAATATCTGCGGCTCCTGAAGCCGGAGATCTTCGTCGAAGAGCCGTACGACGTGTTCGCGCGGCTCGCCGCGTGGCTGCGCAGCGTCTTCGCGCCGGTCGCCGCGCGCCCGGCACCGGGGCCGGGGCCGGAACAGCGGCGGCCCTGAGCGCCGGTCTGCCCGAATGAAGCGCGGCCCGGCTCGCATCAAGCGAACCGGGCCGCGCGAGTGTCGCCGCCACGTCGTCACATCGTCACGCCGCGCCGTCCGGGGCGAGCGGCGAGCGGCGGCCCGACACCGCTTACTGCGTCCCGCCGGCAGCCGAAGCGCCGCCTTCCACGGCTTCGTCGCCGACCTTCGACTTGGTCGTGCCGGCACGATGCTTGGCCGACTTCGTCGTGTGCTTCATGTGCTTCTTGGTCGAATGGACCGACGAAGCCGCCGTATCGGTCGCGCCGTCGCCGACCGCGTTGCCCGACGCGTTCGCGCCGGCACCGCCCTGCATGCCCGCACCGGCGCCCTCGTCCGCGCCCGGCGCCTGGGTCTGCACGCCGGCACCGGCCGTGCCCTGCGCGGCCGTTCCCGTCTGGGCAAACGCGGCCGAAGTGGCAAACACCGTCAGCGCGGCACCGATCAGCATCGTACGAATCTTGGACATGACTATCCTCCTCGAGAAGTTGCGGGCGCGGAACGCATCGATACGCTCCGTCGCGTGACCTGCCGCAACACGCAGCAGGCACGATGAAAGACCCGCGCCCGGCGGCACCGGTTCTCGAATCTCTCAGACTGTTACCCACCGTTTCATTTGCTGACGTCTCGCTCACAGACGCTAACAACAGGCCGGCGCACTCGCGCGGCCCGCGTTGCTGCCGTATGATACGGGGCGATTCCTCCCGCGCAGCCCGCGCCACCTTCGTCATGCCCAATCTGGATTTCACGCTGACCGGCGAATACGTCGAGTTGCACAACCTGCTCAAGATCACCGGCCTCGCGGACAGCGGCGGAACGGCGAAGATGTTCGTCGCGTCCGGCGCGGTGAAGGTCGACGGCGTGGTCGAACTGCGCAAGACCTGCAAGATTCGCGCGGGCCAGGTCGTGCTGTTCGGCGACACGCGCATCGCGGTCCACGACGCGTAGCGGTGCCCCTGAGCCCGACATGGCCATCGGCGCGCGCGTTCGACACCATTCGAAGAAAGCCGTAAGCTAGGCGTCTCTCAAAATAAATACGGACAGCGCCGGCCTGTCGCCGCGCGAGCGCCCATCCCATGTCGCATTCCGGTCTCACGCGGACGGCCGCCGCGCCGCCGTCGCTCTCCCGCCATGCCGTCGATACCGCGCGCCTCGCCGCACCGCTGGCGATCGCGCAGCTCTCGCAGATGGCGATGAGCGTCACCGACACCGTGCTGCTCGGCTCGCTCGGCCCCGATTCGCTGGCGGCCGGCGGCCTCGGCGCGAATTTCTTCTTCGTCATCGTGACCGTGCTGCAGGGCGTGCTGTCGTCCGTCAGCGTGAGCGTCGCGCATGCGCGCGGCGCGCAGGCCGAACATCGCGTGCCGCACATCTACTGGACCGGCTTCGTGCTGTCGGTGCTGCTCGCGATTCCGGCGGTCGTCGCGCTGTCGCTGTCGGAACCGCTCCTGCTGATGTTCCACGAGCCGCCGACGCTCGCGCAGCACGTCGGCGAATACACCGGCATCCTGCGCTTCGCGGCGCTCGGCAGCCTGATCGGCGTCGGGCTGATGCGGGCCTTCCTGCCGGCGATCGGCGCCGCGCGGCGGCTGCTGTGGGTGTCGATCGGCGGCATCGGCGTCAATGCCGTGCTGAACTACGGCCTGATCCACGGCGCATACGGCCTGCCGAGGCTCGGCTTCCTCGGCTCCGCGGTCGCGACCACCATCACGATCTGGCTCACCGCGTTCGCGCTGATCTGGCTGCTGCACGGCCGCGCGCGGTTCCGCCACTTCGTGAGCGCCGCGCGCCCGAAGCTGCCGATGATGGGCGAGCTGATCGGCATCGGCTGGCCGGTCGCGATCACGTACGGCGTCGAATCGACGCTCTTTCTCGCGACCGGGCTGACCGTCGGCGTGCTCGGTGCGACGGCGCTTGCGGCGCACCAGATCGCGCTGAACGTCGCGTCGGTGGCGTTCATGGTGCCGCTCGCGATCGGCCAGGCGGCCAACGTGCGGGTCGGCTACTGGATCGGCGCCGGCGACCCGGTCGCCGCGCGGCATGCGGGCTTCGTCGCGCTCGGCCTCGGCGTCGCGTTCATGTCGCTGTCGGGGCTCGTGCTGATCCTCGCGCCGCACGCGATCGTCGGCCTGTATCTGCACCTCGACGACCCGGCCAACGCGGCGACCGTGTCGCTCGCCGCGTCGCTGCTCGGCATCGCCGCGGTGTTCCAGATCGTCGACGGGATGCAGACGGTGGGCTCCGGCGCGCTGCGCGGGCTGCGCGATACGCGCATCCCGATGCTCGCGGCGACCTTCGGCTACTGGGGCATCGGCTTTCCGACCGGGTACTGGCTCGCCTTTCACGCGGGGCTCGGCGCACGCGGCCTGTGGTGGGGCCTCGCGGCCGGCCTAGCGAGCGTCGCCGTGCTGATGGCGTGGCGCTTCCATCTGAAGACGTCGTCGCTGATCGCCGCGCCGCGGTAAAGCGCGACACGACGCGAAATCGCGGCCGGCGCTATGCTTGTCCGCTGGCGCATCCGCGACGCCGCGCCGGCGGCGCGGCTGCCTGATGCCATGCCGCACCACGCCATGCCCGACGCCGCGCGACGCGCGGCCCTTCCCTTTCCGACAGGAGTGCATCATGAACGAAGCAGTTCGGATGGAACGCGACACGTTCGGCGAGATCGCCGTGCCCGCCGACCGGCTCTGGGGCGCGCAGACCGAGCGCTCGCTGCAGAATTTCCGGATCTCGACGGAGAAGCAGTCGCCCGAGCTGATCCACGCGCTCGCGATCGTGAAGCGCGCCGCGGCCGCCGTGAACCAGGCGCTCGGCGTCCTCGCCGACGACAAGGCGCGCGCGATCATCGATGCGGCCGACGAGATCATCGCGGGCAAGCATCCGCGTGAATTCCCGCTCGCCGTGTGGCAGACGGGCTCCGGCACGCAGACCAACATGAACCTGAACGAAGTGATCGCGAACCGCGCGAGCGAGCTGCTCGGCGGCGAGCGCGGCGAAGCGCGCAAGGTTCATCCGAACGACGACGTGAACCGCGGCCAGTCGTCGAACGACGTGTTCCCGACCGCGATGCACGTCGCGGCCGCCTACGCGATCGTCAACCACCTGCTGCCCGCGCTGCGCACGCTGCGCACGACGCTCGACGCGAAGTCGAAGGCGTTCGCCGATATCGTGAAGATCGGCCGCACGCACCTGCAGGACGCGACGCCGCTCACGCTCGGCCAGGAATTCTCCGGTTATGTCGCGCAGCTCGACCAGGGCATCCGGCACGTCGAATCGGCGCTGCCGCACCTGTACGAGCTCGCGCTCGGCGGCACCGCGGTCGGCACCGGGCTGAACGCGCATCCGGAATTCGCGGTGCGCGTGGCCGACGAGATCGGGCGCCTGACCAAGCTGCCGTTCGTCACCGCGCCGAGCAAGTTCGAGGTGATGGCGGCCGCCGACGCGCTGGTGTTCGCACACGGCGCGCTCAAGACGGTCGCGGCCGGGCTGATGAAGATCGCGAACGACGTGCGCTGGCTCGCGAGCGGGCCGCGCTGCGGGCTCGGCGAGTTGTCGATTCCGGAAAACGAGCCGGGCAGCTCGATCATGCCGGGCAAGGTGAACCCGACGCAGTCGGAAGCCGTGACGATGCTGTGCTGCCAGGTGTTCGGCAACGACGTCGCGGTAAACGTCGGCGGCGCGAGCGGCAACTTCGAACTGAACGTGTTCCGGCCGATGATCGCGCACAACGTGCTGCAGTCGGTGCGCCTGCTCGCCGACGGCGCGCAGAGCTTCAACGACCACTGCGCGGTCGGCATCGAGCCGAACCGGGCGCGCATCGACCTGCTGTTGAACGAATCGCTGATGCTCGTGACCGCGCTCAATCCGCACATCGGCTACGACAAGTCCGCGCAGATCGCGAAGAAGGCGCACAAGGAAGGCACGACGCTGAAGGCGGCCGCGCTCGCGCTCGGCTACCTCACCGAAGCGGAATTCGACGAATGGGTGCGGCCCGAGCAGATGATCGGTTCGCGCTGATCGCGGGTTTCGCGCGATGTGGCGACGGGCGCGGCGGGCGCGGCGCGACGGCTGCGCCCGCAGCCGTCAGACCGTGCCGTTCGCCACTTCCTCGGGCTTCATCTCGATGATCTTGTCGAGCGCGGCGCGCACGTCGCTCGCATACTTCGCGAGCACCTTCTGCTCGGCGGTCTCGGGGACGAACGGCGGCACCGGCACCGGGTTGCCGTTTTCGTCGACGGCGACGAACACGACGAGGCAGTCCGTCGTCTGACGCAGCACGCCGCCCTTCGGATCGCCGGCGTGCACGGACACGTGAATGTGCATGCTGGTGCGGCCCGTCGCGACGACGCGCGCCTTCAGCTCGACCAGATTGCCGACCAGAATCGGCCGCTGGAACCGGATGTTGCCGACGCTCACCGTCACGCAATAGCGGCTCGACCACACGGCCGCGCACGCATACGCGACCTCGTCGATCCACTTCATCAGCGCGCCGCCGTGCACCTTGCCGCCGAAGTTCACGGACGACGGCTCGGCCAGGAAGCGAAACACGGTTTCGGTGCGGTCGAGGGCGGCGGGTACGGGGGAAGATTGCGACATCGTGGGGGCTCCAGGCTACGGGGTGCTGCGGTCGGCGCATTATACGTTGCACTGCGGCAATGCGTCGCGGGAGGGCTGGGGGCGTCGGCATCGTGGCAGTGTGCGCTGTGCAGGTGCGCATTAGGGGACACGTTGGGTCTCACATCAGCCCCTCGCATCTGGCCTCGTGTCGGGCTTCCCATCAAACCTCCCACCCAGCCGCGCACCGGCCCGAAAGCGGCTTCGCGAGCGGCATCGACAGCCTCCGCATCAGTGGCGCAGCGTGACTCCCTGATCGATCGTCCCGTACATCTCGATGCTGCCGCCCCGCCCGCCTGCGGCATCGCTGCCGCCCTGCGCACAGGCGGCGCAGAGGAGCGCGGCCGCCACCAGGCAAAAAATCGTCTTCATCGTCAGATCGCATCCCATGCGGCGGCCCACTGCCGCCGCGTGCGGCCATTCTACGCGGGCGCGGCCGGCGGCCGCCGCGGTACACGGCGGTACGTCAGCCGTCGCATCCGACATTTCAGCCGAGCCCGAAACATCGAATCGATGCTGCCACTACACTGCAGTGACTCCACCCGCTCCGACGAGGCACGACGATGACCGATCAGGACGATCACCACTTTCCCGGCCTGAGCCGGATCGGCGCATTGCTCGCCGATCCCGGGCGCGCGGCGATGCTGTGGGTGCTGATGGACGGCAGCGCGCGGCCGGCCGGAGAACTGACGATGATCGCGGGGCTGTCGCCGTCCGCGGCAAGCGCGCATCTGGCGCGCCTGACCGACAGCGGGCTGCTCGCGCTCGACATCCGTGGCCGGCATCGTTATTACCGGCTCGCGTCGTCCGACGTCGCGGCGTCGCTCGAGGCGCTCGCGAACGTCGCGCGCGCCGCCGCGCCGAACCGTCCGGTGCCGCCGCCGTCGCGCACGGTGCCGGCCGAGCTGCGCTACGCGCGCACCTGCTACGACCACATGGCCGGCGAGCTCGCGGTCCGCATCTTCGACGGCCTGACTGCCCGCGGCTGGCTGCACGCGAACGGCGACGCGATCGAGACCACCGACGCCGGCGCGCACGCGCTCGCGCGCTGGGGCATCGACGTTGCGCAGCAGCGCGCGCGCCGGCGCCGCTTCGCGTGCGGCTGCCTCGACTGGAGCGAGCGCCGCGCGCATCTTGGCGGCGCGCTCGGCGCGGCACTGCTCGACAGCTTCTGCACACACGGCTGGATCGAGCGCACCGCTCGGCCGCGCGTGCTGCGCGTCACCGTGTCCGGCCAGCGCGTTTTCGACGACTGGCTTACGTCCGCTTGACGCGCACATTGCGCGCAGACGACAACCGCGGCCGCTGGACAGGTTTTGTTACATCGGATGCGCTCGGACTTACAAAACACCGAGCACTGAAACAGCCCGAGCGGATATCGTGAGCTGGACGGCACGAATCGACGCGCCGAGACAACGACGATGACGCTCATGATGGACTCCCTGTTCACGCTCAGGCGTACCGCCCGCTGCGCCCTGCTCGCGTTCGCCGCACTGGCGAGCCTGCCCGCCGCATTTGCGCAATCCACCGCCGCGCCGCCGTATGCGGCCGCCGCGCGGCAAGCGGGCGGCGATCCGCCCGGCCGCGTCGCGCGGCTCGATTATTTGTCCGGCGCCGTGACGACCGAGCCGGCCGGCACCGATACGTGGTCGTATGCGGCCGTGAATCGACCGCTGACGACGGGCGACCAGCTGTGGAACGACGCCGGCGCGCGCTCGGAGCTGCATATCGGCTCGACGGCGGTGCGTCTCGGCGAATCGACGAGCCTGTCGGTACTGAACCTCGACGACACGACCACGCAGCTGAAAGTCGGGCTCGGCACGGTGTCGACGCACGTGCGCAATCTGCCGCCCGGCGGATCGTACGAAATCGACACGCCGAACCTCGCATTGGGCATCGCCGGCCCCGGCGACTATCGCGTCGACGTCGCGCCGGACGGTGCGAGCACGACGGTCACCGTGCGCAGCGGCAACGCAACCGTCTACGGCAGCAACGGCCAGTACCCGCTGTCGCCCGGACAGCAGGTCGTGTTCACCGGCACCGACCTGCAGGTCGCCCAGCAAGCGGCCGCGCCGGCGCCGGACCCGCTCGACCAGTGGGCCGCGAGCCGCGACGCGGCCGAGCAACGCTCGGTGTCGGCCCGCTACGTGTCGCGCGACATTCCGGGCTACCAGGATCTCGACGCGAACGGCACGTGGCGCGAAACGCCGAACTACGGTGCGGTATGGGTGCCGAACGACACGCCGGCCGACTGGGCGCCGTATCACGACGGGCACTGGATCTGGCAGGCGCCGTGGGGCTGGACCTGGGTCGACGATGCGCCGTGGGGCTTCGCGCCGTACCACTACGGCCGCTGGGCCTACGTCGACGACAGCTGGGCCTGGGTGCCCGGCCCGATGGTCGTCAGCCAGCCGCCCGCCTATGCGCCGGCGCTCGTCGCGTTCGTGGGCGGCGGCGGCGGGCCCGACTGGAGCGTCGCATTGACGGTCGGCGGCATCGCGGCGGCCGGCTGCGCGTGGTTCGCGCTGGGGCCGGGCGAACCGTGGCATCCCGGCTGGGGCGGCTGGAGCCCGCATTACTACGAGCGCGTGAACCGCAACATCGTCGTGAACAACGTGACGGTCAACAAGACGGTGAACATCACGAACATCAACAAGACCTACGTGAACTTCCGCGCGCCGCATGCGATCACCGCCGTGCCGGCCGCCGCGTTCGTCCACGGTCAGCCGGTCGCGCGCGTCGCACAGCACGTCGACCCGCGGCAATGGCGCAACGCACACGTGATGCCGGGTACGCCGGGCATTGCGCCGGTGCGGCAGAGCTTCACCGGCGGTCTGCGCACGGCCGCCTACCGGCCGCCGGCGGCGCTCGGACAACACCCGTTCGTCGCGACGCGCAATCCGGCCGTGCCGCCCGCCTATCGCGATCAGGCGGCCGCGCAGCTCGCGCGCCAGGGAGCGCGCGTGCCCGGTGCGGGTGCGCCGGTCGTGAAGACCAGCGTGCCGGCCGACTACACGCCGCGGCCGGTCCACGTACCCGGCAACCCGGCCGGCGGCGCGTGGGCGATGCGCAACGTGCGGCTCGTGAATCCGCACGGGCCGGTCGTGCAGCCCGCGCATGGGGCGACTGCCGGCCAGCCGGCTGCGGGGATGGCACAAGCGGCCCGGCCCGGCGTGCCGACGCCGAACGCACGTATGCCGGGCGCGCCTGAACCGGGCGCACGGAGCGAACCTGCGCCGGGCATGCCCAACGGCGAGCGGACGCCGAACGCAGCAGCGCCGAACGCCGCGCACTTCGCGAACGGCGCCGCGGCCCAAGCGCCCGGCCCCGCTCAGCATCAGGCCGTGGGCGCCGGCAATGGCGTCCCGCATCCGCCGACGGCCGGCAACAGCCCGGCCGCGCACGACGGCGCGCATGCCGCAGCTGCGCCTGCGCCCGTCTGGATGCAGCCGCATACTCCGATGGACCGGCAGCGCCCGAACCCGCCGACGGCGCTGCACGCTGCCGGACAGAACGCGCTGCCGCCGGTCCGCGCTGCAGCGCCGACGCCGCGTCCGCAAACCCCGGCCGGCGCGCAACCGGGCGAGCGGCAGCCCACGCCGCACGAAGCACCGCAGCCCCGCTTCGACACGTCCGCGCAGATGCAGCAGCCGCGTCCGCACGCCGATTTCGCGGCGCCGGCCCAGCATGGGCAACCGCGCGCCGAACGCCCGGCGCCCGCGCCGCAGCCGCGCGCCGACTTCGCGCAGCCCGCGCCGCACCGCGAAGTCGCGCCGCCGCATGTGAGCGAGTACCGGCCGCCGGCGCCCGTCGTGCATGAGATGCCGCGGCCGCAACCGGCGCCGCGCATGGAGCCGCGACCGTCGATGCCCGCGCCGCACGTGGAGCCTCGCCCGCAGCCGGCGCCGCACGTCGAAGCGCCGCATCCGAGCAACCCACCGCCCGCCGCCCACGAGGAGCGACACCGCCAGTAACCGGCGGCGCAGCAAACGAAAAGGCCCGACCGTTCCCGGTCGGGCCTTCGTCATTCCGTCGTGCGCGCCGCGCTACGCGGCGTACGGCCTTGCGTCGCCGCTCAGACCGCCATCGGCGCGCTCAGCGGCTCATGATGCCGATAGCCGACGAGCGAGAAGTCCGACGGCTCGATCAGCTCGAGCCACTCCGGCGCATAGACGCCCGTCTTCGCGTAGTCGGGCACGCGCTCGGCGATCTCGAGCCGCGGGCTGTCGTACGGCTCGCGCGTGAGCTGCTGCTGCAGCATGTCGAGCTGGTTCTCGTAGATGTGCGCGTCGCCGATGAAGTACGTGAACCAGCGCGGCGTATAGCCGGTCAGCCGCCCCACCAGCGACAGCAGCGCGGCGCCTTCGGTCAGGTTGAACGGCGTGCCGAGCCCGACGTCGTTGCTACGGATGTACAGGCACAGCGAAATCTCGCGCTTCGCGGCGTTCGGCAGGAACTGATACAGCAGATGGCAAGCGGGCAATGCGATCTGGTCGAGCACGGCCGGGTTCCACGCATGAAACAGGATGCGACGGTCGGACGGGTTCTCGATGATCGTGTCGAGGCACTGGCGCAGCTGGTCGATCGCCTTGTAGAGCAGCACCTTCGGCGCACCGTCTTCGTCGAACTGCGTGACGATCCGGAAGCCGCGGCGCGTCGCGTCGGCGATCTGCGCGTCGGCGCTCGCGTCCAGCACCTTGTAGCCGGGCCATTGCCGCCATTGCACGCCGTACACGTCGCCGAGATCGTCGACGCCGCGACGGTAAGGATTCGCGAGCCACTGCGCGTTGTCGTTCGCGTTCGCGTCCCACACCTTGCAGCCGAGCGCACGGAAATCGGCCGCGCTGCGCGATGCACGCAGGAACCCGACCAGCTCGCCGATCGCCGACTTGAACGCGAGCTTCTTCGTCGTCACGGCCGGAAAGCCTTGCTGCAGGTCGAAGCGCAGCATCGCGCCGGGCATGCTGATGGTACGGATTCCCGTGCGGTTCTCCTGCCAGCTGCCGGTGTCGAGGATGGTGCGAACGAGGTCGAGGTACTGTTTCATGCGGGTTCCTTCGGCCGCGAGGGCGGCCGTACCCGCCAATTTTAGCAAGCGTGGCGAGAAACCTCCGGCAGCGGCGGCGTGAAGCCGCCGAGCGGGTCGCCGCGGTCGCGCATCCCGTGCGCACACATCAGCCGGTACAGCGTGACGCGCGACACGCCGAGCTCGCGCGCCGCGTCCGCAAAACGGCCGCGGTGACGCAGCAGCGCCTGCTCGATCGCCTGCCGCTCGGCGGCCTCCCGCGCCTCGTTCAGCGACACGGGCGCGAGCACCGCGAACTCGTTCAGCTCGAGATCGGCCGCGGTGATCATCCGCCCCTCCGACATCACGATCGCCCTGCGCACGCGATTGATCAACTCGCGCACGTTGCCCGGCCACGCGTAGCCGTACAGCGCGGCGATCGCATCCGGCGAGAAGCCGCGCAGCCGGCGGTGCGCATCGCCCTTGAAACGTTCGAGCATGTGACGCGCGAGCAACTCGATGTCCTTGCCGCGCGCGCGCAGCGGCGGCTCCTCGATCTTCAGCACGCACAGACGATGGTAGAGGTCCTCGCGAAAGCGCCCTTCGCGCAACGCCGCTTCCATGTCCACGTGCGTCGCGCAAATCACGCGCACGTCGACCGGCACCGACACGTGCGCGCCGAGCCGCTCGATCTTGCCCTCCTGCAGAAACCGCAACAGGCTCGCCTGGCTCTCGAACGGCAGGTCGCCGATCTCGTCGAGGAACAGCGTGCCGCCGTTCGCGGCCTCCACGCGGCCGACCTTGCGCTGGGTCGCACCGGTGAACGCGCCGCGCTCGTAGCCGAACAGTTCGGCCTGCAGCAGCGTCGACGGAATCGCGCCGCAGTTGATCGCGACGAACGGCCCCGGCGCGCGCGTCGAGCGCTCGTGAATTGCCGCGGCAGTCAGCTCCTTGCCGGTGCCCGATTCGCCGGAGATGAACACGGGCGCATCGGTGGTGGCCACACGGCGGATCGTCCTGAACAACCCGAGCATCGCGTCGCAGGTGCCGACCATTTCGCCTTCGGAACGCCCGGCGCCCACCGGCGCCGCCGCCGTTGCCGCCGCGTCCGCCAGCGCGATCATCCCGTGCGCATGGCCGACGGTCTCGACGATACGCGCCGTCTCGTACGGCATCGTCACGTAGTCGAAGCAATAGTCGCGGATCAGATGTCGCAGCGTGGCGTCCTGCAGCTGGCCGCGCCGGGTCGCCGCGATCCAGCCGATGTGCTGGATGCTCAGGCACGCCTCGAGCTCGCGCAGCTCGGCGGGCTTGAAGCCCGGCGAGAAATCGAGCAGGCCGGCCGTCGCAACGCCGTGCTGCACGACCCGGCGGACGTCGCGCACCGATTCCGCGAGATCGACACGCCAGCCGCGTTCGTCGAAATAGCCGCGCAATGCATCGTCCGGCTCGCGCGAGAAATAGATTACGTGCCGCTGCTCGGCTTCCATGTGCTCACCCCGTTCATCAACCGTCTAACGATTGCCGCACACGTCAAGCGACGTGCGAAAAGGATCGAATCGGGGCAGCCGAAGCAGCTCGATTCGCCATGCCGATACGCGACCACGTCGGGCCGCGCATGATGGCGCTTATCTCGCGTCCACTATTTTTCTGATCAACACAGCTTGTTATAGGCGCTGAATACGACAGGTCGGTTGCAGCGCGAAGCGGCGAACGGCCAAATCGCTCGATGGTCGATGCAAGTCAATCCTCTGCATAAAACCGCTACGCGGCGGCCATCCAATGCATCGACACACGCACTGATTTTCATCCGTGAAGCGAGTCGATTGAATCCGCAGTATTCCCGAGCCCCGCCGTTTCACGACTGAAACATTTCCCGGCATTTTCGCGCGCCATTCACGATGCATATCGCTCAATCGCAGGCGCGACAACCGATCGCGTTCGATGGCATGCATTTCGCTGAATCATCACGAAGCGGAGAAGGTGGCCATGCGAACACGTTTTTCATTGCCTTGCGTGCGGCTCGTGATTGCGTTCGCGCTCGCGTGCCCGTTCACATCGGTGTGCGCGCAACAACGCGCGATGCACGAGCGCGCGGTGCCGGCCGGCGACGGCCTGCGGCACGACGGCGCGGGTGGCTTCGAGCTGGTCGCCGCCGTCGAAGCGCGGTCGACCGACGCGCTGTCGGTGACGTTGTGGGACGAACTCGCGCGGCCGACGCCACCGCCCGCTCCGTTGCCGCTGCCCGTCGATACGCAGCACGCGATGGCCGGCGGCACGACGCATCGCACGCATCAATAGCCGGTACACGACCTCGCATGCCGGCCACTCGATGAGCATCCCGTATCGAACGCCCGCTGCAGGCCGTGCGACCCGCGTCGCCGTCGCGACGCGCAGCTTTTCTGTGTCCGTCCCCCGGCGGGCACTCTTTTTATTCGACGCGCGGCGGCGCCGATGCGCGTGCATCGGCACGGCGCTGACGGCGCCGCCGTTCCGGTAGAATCGGCGCCATTCCGCTTCACTTCTCCCCGACCTTCATGACGACGTTGACCCTGATCGTCGCGCGTGCCCGCAACGGCATCATCGGCCGCGACAACCAGTTGCCCTGGAAACTTCCCGAAGACCTCGCGTTCTTCAAGCGCACGACGATGGGCGCGCCGATCGTGATGGGCCGCAAGACCCACGAGTCGATCGGCCGCCCGCTGCCGGGCCGTCGCAACATCGTCGTGACGCGCGATCCCGCGCGCCGCTTCGACGGCTGCGACACCGTCACGTCGCTCGCCGACGCGCTCGCGCTCGCGTCGCGCGACGGCGCCGCCGAAGCGTTCCTGATCGGCGGTGCGCAGCTTTATGCGGAAGGCCTGATGCTCGCGGACAAGCTGATCGTCACCGAAATCGATGCGGACTTCGACGGCGACGCGGCGTTCCCCGCGCCCGACCCCGCGCACTGGCGCGAAGTCTCGCGCGACCCGCATCAGGCCGCCGCGCCGAACACGTTCGGCTACGCGTTCGTCGTCTACGCGCGCAAGCGCGACTGACGCGCGGCACACGACAAAAAGCCCGACCGGTGCATGCGCGCCGGTCGGGCTTTTCATTTGGTCGCGGCCGACGCCGCGCCGCTTACTGCCCTGCGATCGTCATCTGCTCGATCAGCACCGAGCCGGTTTCCTTCGTGCCGCGCACGAGCGAATCCGCACCGATCGCGACGATGTGGCGGAACATCTCCTGCAGCGTGCTCGCGACCGTGATTTCCTCGACCGGATACTGGATCACGCCGTTCTCGACCCAGAAGCCGGCCGCGCCGCGCGAATAATCGCCGGTGACGTAGTTCACGCCCTGCCCCATCAGTTCGGTCAGCAGCAGACCGGTGCCGAGCTTGTTGAGCATCGCGTCGAAATCGTCGCCCGGCTGCGTGTTCGAGCTGCGCAGCGCGAGGTTGTGCGAGCCGCCTGCGTTGCCGGTCGTCTGCGTGCCGAGCTTGCGCGCCGAATAGGTCGACAGGAAATACCCCTCGACGACGCCGTCCTTGACGACGCTGCGCGCGCGCGTGCGCACGCCTTCCTCGTCGAACGGCGCGCTGCCCATCGCGCGCGGCACGTGCGGATCCTCGACGACCTGCACGTGCGGCGCGAACACCGGCTTGCCGAGGCTGTCGACCAGGAACGACGTCTTGCGGTACAGCGCGCCGCCGCTCACCGCCTGCACGAAGGCGCCGAGCAGGCCGGCCGCGAGCGGCGCCTCGAACAGCACCGGAACCTTGCGCGTGTCGAGACGGCGCGCGCCCATCCGCGCGAGCGCACGCTCGGCCGCGTAGCGCCCGACGGCTTCGGGCGCCGCGAGATCGACGGCGCTGCGCTTCGACGTGTACCAGTCGTCGCGCTGCATGTGCCGGCCGCTGCCGGCGATCGGCGCGCAGGCGATGTAGTGGCGCGAGTACGGATAGCCGGCGAGGAAGCCGCGCGACGTCGCGAGCACGAACTGCGAATGCTGCGCCGACACGCTCGCGCCTTCCGAGTTGCGGATCTGCGGGCTGACCGCGAACGCGGCGTCTTCCGCGCGGCGCGCGAGCTCGACGGCTTCGTCGGCCGTCAGCGCCCACGGGTGATAGAGATCGAGGTCGCGCGGGTCGGTCTCGAGCAGCTCGGCTTCGGCGAGGCCGGCCGCATCGTCCTCGGCCGTGAAGCGCGCGATGTTGTACGCGGCGGCGACCGTGTCCTTGATCGCGGCCGGCGAGAAGTCCGACGTGCTCGCGTTGCCGCGCTTCTTGCCGATGAACACCGTCACGCCGACCATCTTGTCGCGGTTGTGCTCGATCGTCTCGACCTCGCCGCGGCGCACCGACACCGACAGGCCGTCGCCTTCGGAGATTTCGGTCGCGGCGTCGGTCGCGCCGAGAGCCTTCGCATGGCGAAGGATGTCCGAGGCAATTTCTTTGAGCTGGTCCTGCGTGTGCGGGAAATAGCGCGCTTGTACGTCGAGATTGGCTGCCATCGTCGTGATATCCGGTGGCGGGCGACACGCCCGCATGATCAAAATGTTGCGTATCCCGCGATCATAGCAAGGTCCGCGGCCGCGCACCGACAAGCTTGGGGCATGCGCGCCGCGATACAATGCCGCCCATGACACGCAAAACCCGAATCCAGCCGATCGAGCATGCCGACGACGACGTCGACAACGGCTACGATCGCCCCAGCAAATCCCAGTTGAAACGCGAGATGCACGCGCTGCAGGAGCTCGGCCAGGCGCTGGTCGACCTGCCGAAGGACGCGCTCAAGCGGATGCCGATGCCGGAAGCCCTCGCGGACGCCGTGCGCGAGGCGCGCCGGATCACCGATCACGAAGGCAAGCGCCGCCAGCTTCAGTACGTCGGCCGCGTGATGCGCTCGCTGACCGACGACGAAACGGCGGCGCTGCGCACCGCGCTCGACGCGCAGCGCGGCGTCAACAAGGCCGCCACCGCGCGCCTGCACTGGATCGAGCGAACGCGCGAGCAGCTGCTCGCCAACGACGACGCGCTCACCGAATTCCTGCGCCAGCACCCGGAAGCCGACATCCAGGAAGGCCGCACGCTGATCCGCAATGCCCGCAAGGAAGCGCAGCAAGGCAAGCCGCCGCGCTATTTCCGCGAGTTGTTCCAGTGGATCAAGACCGCGAGCGGGTCGGACGACGCCGACGCCGATGCGGACGAAGCCGCCGGCGAAGCCGGAGACGACCATGACGACGAAGCGTAATCACCCGGACGAGCTCGTGGTCGGCCTCGTGTCGATCAGCGACCGCGCGAGCGCGGGCGTCTACGAGGACAAGGGGATTCCGGCGCTGCAGGAATGGCTCGCGGCCGCGCTGCGCTCGCCGTGGCGCGCCGAGACGCGGCTGATCCAGGACGACGCGCCGACGATCTCCGCGACGCTCGCCGAGCTGGTCGACGTCGCCGGCTGCGATCTGGTGCTGACGACCGGCGGCACCGGCCCCGCGCGCCGCGACGTGACGCCGGAAGCCACGCTGGCCGTCGCGACGAAGGAAATGCCGGGGTTCGGCGAACAGATGCGGCAGATCAGCCTGAACTTCGTGCCGACGGCGATTCTGTCGCGGCAGGTCGCGGTGATCCGCGAGACCGCCGGCCACGCCGCGCTGATCATCAATCTGCCCGGTCAGCCGAAGTCGATCCGGGAAACGCTCGAAGGGCTGCGCGATGCCGACGGCAAGTCGACCGTGCCCGGCATCTTTGCGGCGGTGCCCTATTGCATCGACCTGATCGGCGGCCCGTACGTCGAGACCGACGACGCGGTGGTCGCCGCGTTCCGGCCGAAAAGCGCGCGGCGCTGAACGCGCGCCGCGTGCGCGGCGCCGTTCAGGCGGCCGATGCCGGCGCGGCCGGAATCAGGAAGTGCTCGCGGTAGTACTTCAGCTCGTCGATCGACTCGTGGATGTCGGCGAGCGCCGTGTGCATCGCGCGCTTCTGGAAGCCCTTGTAGATCGCGGGCTGCCAGCGGCGGCACAGCTCCTTGAGCGTGCTGACGTCGAGGTTGCGGTAGTGGAAGAAGCGCTCGAATTCCGGCATCCAGCGCGCCATGAAGCGGCGGTCCTGGCAGATCGAGTTGCCGCACATCGGCGATTTGCCGGGCGACACGTAGTCGGCCAGAAACGCCTGCAGTTGCGCGGCGGCCTGCGCTTCGGTCACGGTCGACGCGCGCACGCGATCGATCAGCCCCGAACGGCCGTGCGTGGACTTGTTCCAGTCGTCCATCTTCGCGAGCGTTTCGTCGCTCTGGTGGATCGCGAACACGGGCCCTTCCACCGCGATGTCGAGCGTGGAATTGGTCACGACGACGGCGATCTCGATGATGCGGTCGTTATCCGGATCGAGGCCGGTCATCTCCATGTCGAGCCAGACGAGGTTCAGTTCGTTGCGCACGAGCGCGGGCTGGCTGGCGGAAGCGGCGATATCGGTCATGAGTCATCCTGGCAAATGGCGGACGGCGCATGGCGCCGCCCGGGCGGCCGGCATCGCGTGAGCGGCCCCGGTCCGCAAGAACATATAATTCTCGCATAGAACCCTTTGGCGCCTTCGATGTCACCCTTTTCGTTCACCCTGCTGTTCGCGATCGCCGTGCTCGCGATGGTCGTCACCAAGCTGTGGCTCGCGTCGCGGCAGATCCGCTTCGTCGCCGCGCACCGCAACGGCGTACCCGTGCAATTCAGCGCGACCATCGCGCTGAACGCCCACCAGCGCGCGGCCGATTACACCGTCGAGCGCACGCGGCTCGCGATGGCCGAGATCGTCGTCAGCGCGGCCGTGCTGGTCGGGCTGACGCTGCTCGGCGGCGTCGGCGCGCTCGACACGCTGCTGACCGGCTGGTTCGGTCGCGGCTACGGCCAGCAGGTCGCGCTCGTCGCCGCGGTGCTCGCGATCACGAGCGTCATCGACGTGCCGTTCGAGTACTACCGCCAGTTCGGCATCGAGCAGCGCTTCGGCTTCAACCGGATGACGCGGCGCCTGTTCTTCACCGACATGCTGAAAAACACGCTGCTCGGCGCCGTGCTCGGCCTGCCGCTGCTGTTCGTCGTGCTGTGGCTGATGAACCAGGCCGGCAGCCTGTGGTGGCTGTGGACCTGGGTCGTCTGGGTCGCGTTCCAGATGCTCGTGCTGCTGATCTACCCGACCTTCATCGCGCCGCTCTTCAACAAGTTCGAACCGCTGAAGGACGACGCGCTGCGCACCCGCATCGAAGCGCTGATGAAGCGTTGCGGCTTCGCGGCCAAGGGGCTGTTCGTGATGGACGGCAGCCGCCGCTCGGCGCACGGCAATGCGTACTTCACCGGCTTCGGCGCCTCGAAGCGGATCGTGTTCTTCGACACGCTGCTCGCGCGGCTGTCCGGACAGGAAATCGAAGCGGTGCTGGCGCACGAGCTCGGCCACTTCAAGCGTCGCCACGTGATGAAGCGCATGCTCGTGTCGTTCGTGCTGAGCCTCGTGCTGCTCGCCCTGCTCGGCTGGCTCGCGCAGCGCGCGTGGTTCTATACGGGGCTCGGCGTCACGCCGTCGCTCGACTCGAGCAACGCAGGCGCCGCGCTCGTGCTGTTCTTCCTCGCGATTCCGGTGTTCCTGTTCTTCGCGACGCCGTTCAGCAGCCTCACGTCGCGCAAGCACGAGTTCGAAGCCGACGCGTTCGCGGCGAGCCAGACCGACGCGCAGGATCTCGTCAGCGCGCTCGTGAAGCTCTACGAGGACAATGCGTCGACGCTGACGCCCGACCCCGTCTACACGGCCTTCTATTATTCGCATCCGCCGGCTTCGCAGCGGATCGATCGCCTGATGCGACACGCATGAGCCGACCGACTTCCCGCAAGCCCGCCGCGCGCGCGTCCGGCGCAGCGCGCGTCGAAGGCCGCGTGATCGCCGCACACGGGCGCCATTACATCGTCGCCCCCGACGACGGCGGCCCGATGCTCCAGTGTTTCCCGCGCGGCAAGAAGAGCGAGATCGCGGTCGGCGACCGCGTCGTGTACGAGCATGCGTCGGCCGATCAGGGCGTGATCGTCGAGATCGGCGAGCGGCGCAACCTGCTGTACCGCTCCGACCAGTTCAAGTCGAAGCTGTTCGCCGCGAACCTCGACCAGCTGCTGATCGTGCTCGCGACAGAACCGTACTTCAGCGAGGACTTGCTCGGCCGCGCACTGATCGCGGCCGAAGCGAACGAACTGAAGCCGCTCGTCGTGCTGAACAAGATCGACGTCGAGGCGGCGCTGCCGGTCGCGCGCGAGCGCCTCGCGCCCTATCGCGCGCTCGGCTACGACGTGCTCGAGTTGTCGGTCAAGGGCGCGCCCGACGAGGCGCGCGCGCAGCTGATGCCGCACCTGGCCGGACATTCGACGATCCTGCTCGGCCAGTCGGGGATGGGCAAGTCGACGCTGGTGAACCTGCTCGTGCCGGATGCCGAAGCCGCGACGCGCGAGATCTCGGCGGCGCTGAACAGCGGTCGCCACACGACGACGTTCACGCGCCTCTATCCGCTCGACGGCGGCGGCGCGCTGATCGACTCGCCCGGTTTCCAGGAATTCGGCCTGTACCATCTGACCGAAGGGCGCCTCGAGCGCGCGTTCCCGGAATTCCGGCCGTTGCTCGGCGATTGCCGTTTCTATAATTGTCATCATCTGCACGAGCCCGGATGCGCGATTCTCGCCGCGGTGTCCGACGGCCGCATTGCGCCGTCGCGCCATGCGCTGTACGCGCAGCTGGTGCACGAGGCAAGCCAGATCGTCCGCTGACGTCGCGGCGGACGGGAAGACGTCCGGCCCGGAAAGGCCGGCCTTTACCGACAGGAGCCGCGATGCGTTTCAAGGCCCCCGATCTCGCGACCGCGCAGCACTGGGCCAACGTGCTGCAGGCAGCCGGCATCGGCTGCGAACTGCACAACCGCTATGCGACCGGCGCGCTGGGCGGCTTGCCCGCCGACGCGTGCGCGCCCGAGCTGTGGCTCGACGACGAACGCGACGACGCGCTCGCGCGGCGGCTGCTCGACGCGGCCGCCGATGGCCCGCCCGCCGACGCCGCGCCGTGGCGTTGCCGCCAATGCGGCGAAACGCTCGGCGCGCAGTTCACCGCGTGCTGGCAATGCGGCGCCGCCCGCGATCCGCTCGCCGACTGAACGCACCGCACCGCGCCACAGCGAAAAGGCCGGCATCGAGCCGGCCTTGGTTCATCGCGCAGCGGGGATTACTGTCACGAAACCCACACGGCCAGCGTCAGCATCAGCAGCAGGATCATCCACAGGATCACCGCGCGCCACACGAGGCCGACCGCCGATTGCAACGTGCGCGGCGTGCAGTCGTCGCCGACCGTCACCGGACCGCTGTCGCCGACCGCGAGCGCGTCGAGGCTCGACGGCTCCGCGAGCGGCCCGGCCAGACGCGCGCCCAGCGCGCCGCTGCCGGCGGCGAGCAGGACGCCGTCGTTCGCATCGGGCCACTGGCGCGTGTGATTGCGCCACGCGTAGATCGCATCCTCGAAGTTGCCGACGATCGCAAAGCCGAGCGCGGTCAGCCGCGACGGAATCCAGTCGATCACGAAGAACGCGCGTTGCGCGAAGGTCGAGAACGCAGCCGTGCGTTCGTCGCCCGGCGTCGACCAGCTGCGCGCGAGATATTCGGAGATCCGGTACAGCACGGCGCCCGCGGGACCGAGCGGCAGCACGTACCAGAAGAACACGCCGAACACGTGCCGATGCGATGCAACGACCGCATGGATCAGCGTGTGCCGGACGATTTCGCTGACCGGCATGTCGACCGTATCGAGGCCCGTCCACTCGTGCAGGATCTCACGCGCGCGCGGCACGTCATCGTTGTTGAGCGCGAGATGGATGTCGGTGAAGTAATGGCTGAACTGGCGAAAGCCGAGCGTGAAATAGACGACGGCGACGTTCCAGATGAATGCGAGCACGAAGCTCACCTTGTACAACAGGAAGTAGACCAGCGCGACGATCAGCACCCACGGCAGCACGACTGCGAGCCATGCGAGCACGCCATGTTTCTGCTTGCCGGCGTCGAGGCCATGCGCGACGGTTTCCGCATGAAACTGGAACAGCGCGAACACCGGATTGCTCGGCGACAACGCGCGTACCTGTTCGATGATGAGAGCGAGGAGAACCGAAAAGAAAGTCATGCGTGCGCCGTCTTCGGAGTTATGTCATTTTTTGCATAACGATAGCACAGCGTAAGCTGCAGCATGCTGTCGGCGCGGGCTCGCGACGGCGGTGCACGGGCGCGCGGCGAGGCGCGACGCTAGCCGGCCGCCAAGAAGCGGTACAGATTGCGCAACATGCCGGCAGTTGCGCCCCAGATGAAGTAATGCCCGGCCGCTTCGACGCTCGGATAAGGCATCGCAAAAAAACGACGCTCGCCGCCTTCCCATCGGAACACGCGCACCTGGTGGTTCGCGGGGCTCATCAGGAACGCCAGCGGCACCTCGAAGATCTCGGCGACTTCGAGCGTGTCGGCCTGCACGATAAACGGCGGGTGCACGAGCCCGACGATGGGCGTCACGCAGAAGCCGGTGCCGGTCAGGTAGTCGGGCAGCGCACCGAGGATCTCGACCGGCTCGGCGGCCAGCCCGATTTCTTCGTTGGCCTCGCGCAATGCAGTGGCGACCGCATCGCGGTCGTACGGCTCGCGACGCCCGCCGGGAAAGCTGATCTGTCCGGCATGATCGTTCAGGTGATCGGCACGCTGGGTCAGCAGCACCGTGAGGCCGGTTTCGCGCACCACGAGCGGCACGAGGACGGCGGCGCTACGCGGGTCGACGCCTTCCTGCAGCCGCGCCTCGCCCGGCTCGACGCTCCATTCGAGCGTACGCGCGAATCGTTCGCGCAGGCCGGACGGCGTCAGCAACCGTGAATCGATGGACGGCAAGCCGGCGCCGGTGCCTTCGACCGGCAGCACTTCGGGATCAATGATGGGGCGGCGATTCAATGGGACTCTCGGGTTCGCGTGTCGTATCGAGCATATTGTCGCGCCAGAATGAAAAAAGCACCCGGTTGGGTGCTTTTTCCTTACAGCTCTTACTCTTGGGAAGCGGCTGCCGTGCGATCCTTCGACACCAGCTTTTCCTTGATTCGAGCCGACTTGCCCGAACGCTCGCGCAGGTAGTACAGCTTCGCACGACGCACATCACCGCGACGCTTCACGACGATGCTCGCCAGCAGCGGCGAGTAGGTCTGGAACGTACGCTCGACGCCTTCGCCCGACGAGATCTTGCGGACGATGAAGTTCGAGTTCAGGCCGCGGTTGCGAATCGCGATCACGACGCCTTCGTAAGCCTGAACGCGCTTGCGGTTACCTTCAACCACGTTCACGTTCACGATCACCGTATCGCCCGGGGCGAATTCGGGGATCGTCTTGCCGGCGAGCGCGCGCTCGATCTCTTCCTGCTCAAGTTTTGCAATCAGATTCATCACTGACTCCTAAAGCCATCTTGTCGGCGTTTGCGCCCGCCTGCTTCCAGGCCTGGCCCCGATAGAGGATGGATTCACATCAGGTGCCGCGCACGCATGCCCGGCACCGCCATTTCCCGCCCGCGAAACCGCCTCAGGAGGCGTTTTTCGCTTCGCGTGCGAGGTTCGCAAGCCACGCCTCGTCGGCGCGGCTCAGCAACTTCTCGCGGCGCGCCCGGACGATCAGGTCCGGCCGCTTCCGCAACGTGTTTCTCAATGCTTCCTGGCGCCGCCACTTCTCGATCTCGGCATGATGCCCGCCGAGCAGCACGTCCGGCACGCGCATCCCCTCGTATTCCTCGGGGCGCGTGTAATGCGGACAATCGAGCAAGCCGTCGACGAAGCTGTCCTGCACGGCCGACTGCGCATCGTTCAGCACGCCGGGCAGCAGACGCACGACCGCATCCATCATCGCCATCGCCGGCAACTCGCCGCCGGACAGCACGAAATCGCCGAGACTGATCTCCTCGTCCACACATCGGTCGAGCAGACGCTGATCGATCGCCTCGTAACGGCCGCACAGCACGACGACGCCCGGCTCCTGCGCCATGCGCACCGCACGTTCGTGCGTGAAAGGCGCGCCCTGCGGCGACATCATCACCACGCGCGTGCTCGCGATGCCCTGCTCCGCCTGCGCCGCCTTCGCGGCGCCGATCGCAGCCTCGAGCGGCTTTGCGAGCATCACCATGCCCGGACCGCCGCCGTACGGACGATCGTCGATCGTGCGGTAGTTGTCCGTCGTGAAATCACGCGGATTCCAGGTGCGCAGCCCGAAGCGCTCCTGCTTCACGGCCCGGCTGGTGATACCCCAGTCGGTCAGCGCACGGAACATCTCGGGAAAGAGCGTGACGACATCGAACTGCACCGCGCGCTCCGTAGCCTGGTTCATTTAGTAATCGGCTTCCCAGTCGACGACGATGCGACGGGCCGCCTGATCCACCGTTTTGACATATACGCCGACGAACGGAATCAGCCGCTCGTCGGTGGCCGGCGCACCATCCTTGCCGATCGTCGGATACTCGACGCGCAGAATCGAATGCACGCCGTTGTCGATCATTCCGCTGACCTTCCCGAGTGACACCGATTGCTCGTTGACCACCTCGAGGCCGATCAGGTCGACCCAATAGAATTCGTCCGCGGCCAACGCCGGGAAATCTTCCCGGCGCACGAACACGCGAAAGCCGCGCATAGCCAGCGCGGCATCGCGGTCGTCGACACCCGCGGGTTGCGCGACGACCGTGTCGCCGTGCGTCTTCGACTGCAGAATGCGGACGGACAACCGCTCTCCGCCGCGTTCGAGCCACCAGCGACGCGCGCTGAGCAGCGCATCGCCGCCGCGACCGGCGTCGGCATGCGCCGCCACCTTGATCCAGCCTTTCAGGCCGTACGCGTCGACCACGGCGCCGACCTCGACTGCATCGTCGGGCCAGTCCTGCGCCGCTTCGAGGCTACCTTGCTCGGCAGCCGCACCGGTGCTCGCGGCAGCGCCGCGCTCGACCGGCTTGCGGACGAATGCGCCAAACGACGCTCGCCCGCGCCTTGCATTACCGGAATCGTGACCGGACATCAATGCTCCTTGCAGCCGGTACGACCGGTACGCCGCGCCATGTTAGGCAGCCGGCTGCGCCTTTTGCGCTTCCTTCACGAGACGCTGGACGGTCGGCGACAGTTGCGCGCCAACACCTTGCCAGTACGTCAGACGATCCTGAGCAATACGCAGCGATTCGCCCTTCGTGGCGACCGGGTTGTAGAAGCCGACGCGCTCGATGAAGCGACCGTCACGACGGTTGCGCGAATCGGTAGCGACGATGTTGTAGAACGGGCGCTTCTTCGAGCCGCCACGAGCCAGACGGATGATAACCATATGAAATCCTTCGGGAAAACCGGGTTCGAAACTACTGAAACGTGCGATTATAGCCGGAAACCAAAGCCACAACAAACACTTACGCGCAAAAATTCGACGGACGCGTTGTGGGGCCGGCATACAATCGTCGTGTCCGTGACGCCGCCCGATGCCATGCCGCCCCTTCGCGCCATCCCGACACACCGCACGCAGCCCCATCTCGCCGGCTTGCTGGCCGGTCTCGTGCTGTGCGTCGCGTCTGCGACGGCCTGCGCCGCGCCGCCGGTGCGCGAACTGGTCGCGCCGCCCGGTTTTCGCGTCGAGCTGCTGACCGACGCGGTCCCGGCCGCCCGCGAAATGGCGTGGTCGCCGCGCGGCATTCTATATGTCGGTACGCGGGAAGGCCGCGTGCATGCATTCGTGATGCGCGACGGCCGGATCGTCGCCCGCCACGTGGTCGCCACCGGCCTCGACATGCCGGTGGGCGTCGCCTATCGGGACGGCACGCTGTTCATCTCCGCTGTGTCGCGCATCCTGCGCATCGAACACATCGACGACCGCCTCGCCGCGCCACCCGCGCCGGCGGTCGTGACCGACGCACTGCCGACCGATCACCATCACGGCTGGAAATTCATCGCGTTCGGGCCCGACGGCAAGCTCTACGTGCCGGTCGGCGCGCCGTGCAACGTGTGCGCCGCCGATCGCAACCGATACGCGCTCATCGCCCGCATGAACGCCGACGGCAGCGGCCGCGAGGTATTTGCGCGCGGCGTGCGCAATACGGTCGGCTTCGCGTGGCATCCCGATTCGGGCGACCTGTGGTTCACCGACAACGGCCGCGACCTGATGGGCGACGACCTGCCGGACGATGAACTGAATCGTGCGCCCCGCGCAGGCCTCGACTTCGGTTTTCCATACTGCCACGGCGGCGACACCCCCGACCCCGAATTCGGCGGCCCCGACGTGTGCCGCCGCTACGTGCCGCCGGTGCTGAAACTCGGCGCGCATGTCGCGGCGCTCGGGATGCGCTTCTACACGGGGCCGATGTTTCCCGCGTCGTACCGCAACAACATCTTCATTGCCGAACACGGTTCGTGGAATCGCAGCACGAAGGCCGGCTACCGCGTGATGCGCGTGGTGGTGTCGGCCGACGGCAGCCACGCGCGTCAGACTCCGTTCATCACCGGCTGGCTGCGCGCGGACGGCTCCGTATGGGGACGCCCAGCCGATGTGCTGTCGCTGCCCGACGGCTCGCTGCTCATCAGCGACGATTACGCGGGCGCCATCTACCGCGTCACCTATGCGGCACCTTGACGCAGGCAACCAGTGACCGCACCCGATCGCGCATCGTAGAATGCGTGCCGGGCCGCGCGCCCAGGCCGGTACGCCGGCCACCAATCCCCACGATAATTCCGCCGCCGCCCATGTCCAGCAGCACCGCCCCGTCCCGCCGCTTTCGCTCGAAGACGCTCACCGCCGCCCTCGCGTTCCTGTTCGGCTCGCTCGGCGCGCACCGCTTCTATCTGTACGGCTTTCGCGACGTGTACGGCTGGGCGCATCTGCTCGCGACGATCATCGGAATCCCGGGGTTCATGCTGCTCGCCGCGACTCAGCGCAGCGCGGGCCTCGGCTGGTGGCTCGCCGTGCCCGGCGCGATCTCGCTGCTGGCCGCGTTCCTCGCCGCGCTCGTCTACGGCTTGCGCCCCGACGAAAAGTGGGACGCGCAATTCAATGCCGATACGGGCAAGCACAGCCGCTCCGGCTGGACGGTGATCTTCGTCGTGATCTTCTCGCTTCTGATCGGCGCGTTCCTGCTGATGACCGCACTCGCCCTGTCGTTCCAGACGTACTTCGAGTCGCAAGTCGAAGCCGCCAAGCAGATTTCGCAATAAGCGCCGCCGCGCGCGTTCAGTTCAGAACAGATTCAGCTGCGTATCGTCGCGCGGCTTCGCGCGGCTCGCCGCCGCCAGCTGTGCGCTCACGCGCGCAGGCGCCGCAGCGCGAAACCGCGACATGTCGAGAATGCCGTTCCCGCGCTCGTTCAGCCCGAGCCGCTTGACGGCCTGGCGGAAGCGCTGACGCAACAGATCGGCCCAGATGCCCTCGCCCTTCATCCGCTTCGAAAAATCCGAGTCGTACTCCTTCCCGCCGCGCATGTCGCGCACGCGATTCATCACGCGCTCGGCGCGGTCCGGGAAATGCGCGGCCAGCCAGTTCTTGAACAACGGCGCGACTTCCCACGGCAGCCGCAGCACGATGTAGCTCGCATGTGTCGCGCCGGCATCCGCACAGGCCTCGAGGACGCGTTCCATGTCGGGCTCGGTGACGAACGGAATCATCGGTGCAATGCTGACGCCCACCGGCACCCCGGCGTCGCGCAGCGCGCGAATCGTGCGCAAGCGGCGCGCCGGCGTCGCCGCCCGCGGCTCGAGCGTGCGCGCGAGATCGGCGTCGAGCGTCGTGATGGTGACTGCGGCCATGACCTGACCGCGCTCGGCCATTGGCCCGAGCAGATCGAGATCGCGCTCGATCAGCGACGACTTCGTGATCGCGGCAAACGGCAGCCCGTGATCGTGCATCACCTCGATCACGCTGCGCGTGATGCGCAGATCGCGTTCGACCGGCTGATACGCATCGGTGTTGACGCCGAGCGCGATCGGCTCGGGCACAAAACGCTTGCGCGCGATCTCGCGCTCGAGCAATTCGGCGGCATTGACCTTCGCGTAGATGCGGCTCTCGAAATCGAGACCGGGCGACAGGCCGAGATAGCTATGCGTGGGCCGCGCGAAGCAGTAGATGCAGCCGTGCTCGCAGCCGCGATACGGATTGAGCGACACGCTGAACGGAATGTCCGGCGACTGATTGCGCGTGAGGATGCTCTTGGCCCGCTCCTCGAACACCTGCGTGCGCAACGGCGCGGGGAGATCGCCATCGTCCGCTTCGTGCGTCCAGCCGTCGTCCACCGCCTCGCGCAGCGCCGTCTCGTACCGCCCTTGCAGGTTGTCGACCGCGCCGCGCCCCTTGCGGGGCACGGGCGGCGCGATCGGAAATTCGTTGTCGGATCGACCGTCCATGCGCTCACCCATTCGCCTTCACCCAATACTGTACATTTATACAGTATTGGATGAAGCATGCCAAGGAGGAGCCGAACGGAACCGACTACGCCGGCGCGGCCGCGGTCATTCGCCGACCGGAATCGTCATCGTCTCCTTGATCTCCTCCATCACGACATAGCTCTTCGACTGCACGGCGCCGGGCAGTTGCAGCAGGATGTCGCCGAGCAGCTTGCGATAGTCGGCCATCTCGCCGATGCGCGCCTTGATCAGGTAATCGAAGTCGCCCGACACGAGATGGCACTCGAGCACCTCGTCGATCTTCATCACTTCGCGGCGGAACTGCTCGAACATGTTGCCGCCCTTGTGGCCGAGCGTGATCTCGACGAACACCAGCAGCGCCGCGCCGAGCTGGCTCGGATCGACGCGCGCGTGATAACCGGTGATGACGCCGTCGCGCTCCATGCGCCGCACGCGCTCGATGCACGGCGTCACGGTCAGTCCGACCTGCTCCGCGAGGTCCTTCATCGCCATCCGGCCGTCGTTCTGGAGCAGTTTGAGGATGCGCCGGTCGAGCTTGTCGAGCGTGCGTACCGGCTGACGTTGCGTTCTCATGTGTTTGTGCTGAAAATCTGAAAAATACAATAACAAAACCTACATATTCGACAATACCATAGCGCAAACAACTAGATCAGCTAGAGGTTACACGGAGCCGCAGGTGCGCCCGGCCTCGACCTGATTCCTTCCATCTGGAGCAGCTATGCGAGTCGTCATTCTGGGCAGCGGTGTGGTGGGCGTGGCGAGCGCGTATTACCTTGCGCGCGCCGGTCATGAAGTCACGGTGATCGACCGGGAGGCCGGCCCGGCGCTCGATACGAGCTTCGCAAACGCGGGCCAGATCTCGCCCGGCTATGCGGCGCCGTGGGCCGCGCCCGGCGTGCCGCTGAAGGCGGTCAAGTGGATGTTCGAAAAGCATGCGCCGCTCGCGATCCGCCTCGACGGCACGCGCTTCCAGCTGCAATGGATGTGGCAGATGCTGCGCAACTGCACGCCCGAGCGCTATGCAGTCAACAAGGGCCGCATGGTGCGTCTCGCCGAATACAGCCGCGATTGCCTGCAGGCGCTGCGCGCCGATACGGGCATCGAGTACGAAGGCCGCACGGGCGGCACGCTGCAGTTGTTCCGCTCGCAGCAGCAACTCGACGGCGCGGCGAAGGACATCGCGGTGCTGCGCGAAGCGAACGTGCCGTTCGAACTGCTGTCGCCGGCCGAGCTGAAGAATGCCGAACCGGCCCTCGCCGCCGTATCGCACAAACTCACCGGCGGCCTGCGCCTGCCGGGTGACGAAACGGGCGATTGCCAGTTGTTCACGACGCGCCTCGCGGCGCTCGCGGAATCGCTCGGCGTGAAGTTCCGCTACAACACGCCGATCGACGCGCTCGCGATCGCAGGCGGCAAGATCGCCGGCGTGCAATGCGGCAGCGAGACGGTGCGCGCCGACGCATACGTCGTCGCGCTGGGTTCGTACTCGACCAACTTCGTGTCGAAGCTGATGAAGATCCCGGTCTATCCGCTGAAGGGTTATTCGATCACCGCGCCGATCGTCAACGAGGCGGCCGCGCCGGTGTCGACGGTGCTCGACGAAACCTACAAGATCGCGATCACGCGCTTCGACCAGCGCATCCGCGTCGGCGGGATGGCCGAGATCGTCGGCTTCGACAAGAAGCTGCGCGCCGCGCGCCGCGAAACGCTCGAAATGTGCGTGAACGACCTGTTCCCCGGCGGCGGCGACACGTCGAAGGCGACGTTCTGGACGGGCCTGCGCCCGATGACGCCGGACGGCACGCCGATCGTCGGCCGCACGCCGGTGTCGAACCTGTTCATGAATACCGGCCACGGCACGCTCGGCTGGACGATGTCGTGCGGTTCGGGCCAGTTGCTCGCCGACCTGATCTCGGGCAAGAAGCCGGCGATCCAGGCCGACGACCTGTCGGTGCATCGCTACCTGAACGAAGTGGCCGGCCAGACGCGTCCCGCATACGCGTAAGCCGGAACGGCCCGTGGCGATACGGGTCCGCTGCATCGGCAAGAAAGGCGCCCTCGGGCGCCTTTCTCGTTTCGGCGAGCGAAAATGGCGGTGCGAGCGGCGACCCGCCACGAGGCTACAGCCAACCGGCGCATGCGCTCGTCGCCCGTCGAGCGCGTCGCCGCCGCCAATCGCGCGTGCGCGACGATCCGTTCCACACGGCACCGTACGATCGCGACCATGCCCGGCCAACGACAGCCGCTCGTCTCGAGCGACACCACAACAAAAAAGGGGCGCTCATCGCGCCCCCTCTTCGAACATGCACACCGCCGCAGCGGCGCGCAGCATCAGCCCAGCGCGCTCACGAGCTCCGGCACGAGCGTGAACAGATCGCCGACGAGACCGTAGTCGGCCACGCTGAAGATCGGCGCTTCCGGATCCTTGTTGATCGCGACGATCACCTTCGAATCCTTCATGCCGGCCAAGTGCTGGATCGCACCCGAGAT
>NZ_JQJT01000027.1:0-128080 GCF_000745665.1 Burkholderia sp. WP42
CGTGCGCCGGTCACGCTTCGGGCGATGACTGTCTGCCCGCAGCCAGCCCGTCAGTTGCGCGGCCCACTCGTCGACGACGCTCGGGCTGACGCGCTTCGGGTACTTCGGCTCAACGGCATCCGTTTGCCGAAGCCAGCTGCGCACCGTGTTCCGGGACAGGCCCGTGCGCCTCGCAATCTCGCGCAGCGGGACCTTCTCGCGGAAATACATCCGCCTGATCTTGGCCAATATGCCCACCGTGATCACCTCTGTATCCCCTGCTCAAAGATTGAGCAGGGCATTCAATCACGTGGGTCAAAATTCGATGAAAACTACAGCCTCAGGTGGGTCAGTTCTGCGTGGACATCAACAGCGACGCCTCATTGAGATACGTCTACGACTTCGGCGACGACTGGGAGCACAAGATCGAGGTGGAAAAGGTCCTGCCGGCAGATGTCTGCCCGACTCCCATATACCTCGGCGGCGCCAATGCTTGCCCACCTGAACATGTGGGCAGCCCATACGGCTACGTCGAGTTCCTCGAGGCGATTGCCGACTCCGCTCACCCTGAACACGAACACATGCTCGGTTGGCATGGTGGACCATTCGATCCCGCCGCAATCGACCACGACCTCATCCAGGCGCGCCTTCAGCGCATCAAGCTCTGAGCGTCAAGACGGCCTTCGTTGGACGGATACCCCAAAAGTGGCGGTCCTTTTTGAATGCCGACAGTCGATCAACCCCACTCCCACCAGTGCCATCGTGCATATCGTCTTTTTCCGATATATGATTCGGTCAACGGCGATACTCGTTGTGCTCCAGTTTTTCCGCCCGAACATCTGACCTTGCCATGCCGACCGAACTCGACGTCGATGCGATCCTGAAAGCGCTCTCGAATCCCGTGCGCCGGGAAATTCTCGTCTGGCTGAAAACGCCCGACGTGCATTTCCCCGCGCAGACGCTGCCGTACGACCACGGCGTCTGCGCCGGGCAGATCGACGCGCGTTGCGGGCTGTCGCAATCGACCGTCTCCGCGCACCTCGCGACGCTGCAGCGCGCGGGGCTCGTGACGTCGACACGGATCGGCCAGTGGGCGTTCTTCCGGCGCAACGAGGCCGTCATCGAGGCGTTTCTCGACGCCGTGCGCCGCGAACTCTGACCCTGCGGACCGGCCGCCGCACGCGAAGCGAAGCGACGGCCTTCCGCCTATCTTGAAAAGGTTATCTCCATGCCTACCCTGTTCGACCCCGTTACCCTCGGCGAGCTGACGCTGCCGAACCGCATCGTCATGGCGCCGCTCACGCGCGCCCGCGCCGGCACGACCCGCGTGCCGAACGAGCTGATGGCGCGCTACTACGCCGAACGCGCGTCGGCCGGCCTGATCATCAGCGAGGCGACGTCGGTCACGCCGCAAGGCGTCGGCTACGCGGACACGCCGGGCATCTGGTCCGACGAACAGGTCGAAGGCTGGAAGCGCGTGACGCAGGCCGTGCACGCGGCCGGCGGCCGCATCGTGCTGCAGCTGTGGCACGTCGGCCGGATCTCCGACCCGATGTTCCTGGACGGCGACCTGCCGGTCGCGCCGAGCGCGATCGCGGCAGGCGGCCATGTGAGCCTGGTGCGGCCGGAGCGCCCGTTCGTGACGCCGCGCGCGCTGGAGCTCGACGAAATTCCGGGCATCGTCGCCGCCTACCGCAAGGGCGCCGAAAACGCGAAAAAGGCCGGTTTCGACGGCGTCGAGATTCACGGCGCGAACGGCTACCTGCTCGACCAGTTCCTGCAGGACAGCACCAACCGTCGCACCGATGCGTACGGCGGCCCGATCGAGAACCGCGCGCGCCTGCTGCTCGAAGTGGTCGACGCGGCGATCGACGTGTGGGGCGCGGGCCGCGTCGGTGTCCATCTCGCGCCGCGCGGCGACGCGCACACGATGGGCGACTCGGATCCGGCCGCAACGTTCGGCTACGTCGCGCGCGAACTCGGCCGCCGCAAGATCGCGTTCATCTTCACGCGCGAGTCTTATACGGGCGACCAGTTGAGCCCGCGCCTGAAGGAAGCGTTCGGCGGCCCGCTGATCGCGAACGAGCAATTCACGCCCGACTCGGCACGGCAAGCGCTCGCCGACGGCAGCGCGGACGCGATCGCGTGGGGCAAGCTGTTCATCGCGAACCCGGACCTGCCGCGCCGTCTCGAACTCGGCGCACCGCTGAACAAGCCGGTGCCGGAGACGTTCTACGCGCAAGGCGAGACGGGCTACACCGACTATCCGGCGCTCGACGACGCAGCCTGACGGCGCGGACGTTCACGCGCGCACGTCGGCGCGCATGAACACGCGGCGCGTCTCGTCGAGCCCGCGCTCGACGTGATGCGCGCGAATCGCGCGCAGCGCGGCGTCGAGCGCTGCGTCGTCGATCACACGAAAGCCGACGCGCGCGTAGTACGGCGCATTCCACGGCACGTCGCGAAACGTCGACAGCACGACCTCAGCAAAGCCGTCGCGCGCGGCGCGCATCATGATCCGCTCAATCAGGCGCGCGCCGATGCGCTGCCCCGCATGCGACGGCGCGACGTCGAGTTCTTCCAGGTAGAGCCGCCGCGCGTCGAGCAGCCGGTAGAACGCGAAGCCGACGCACGCGCCCGTTTCGTCCGTCGCGACATACGCGTGGCCCGCGTCGATGCGCTCGCGCACGGCGCCCGCATCGGTCGGCTCGCCTTCGGCGAGGTCCGGCATGCCGATGAACTGAAAGCGCCGGGCAGCGGCCACTTCGACGGCGGCCATCGCGGCCGCGTCTGCGCGCGTGGCGCGGCGAATCCGGATCGATACTGTCATCACGGCAACCTAGGCAGACGGAAACGGCCGTCACTATAATCGAAACTTCATACCTTTCGAACGCCCCCTTCCGCCAGAGGTTCGCCATGACGTTGTCCGCGCTCGCCGTGTTCGCCTTCGCCCTTCTCGCCCTAGCCGGCACGCCCGGCCCGAGCGTCGCCGCGCTCGTCGCGCGCGTGCTGACGAACGGCGTGCGCGACGTGCTGCCGTTCCTCGCCGCGATGTGGATCGGTGAAGCGCTGTGGCTCACGCTGGCCGTCGCCGGGCTGTCCGCGTTCACGCGCACGTTCGAAAGCGGCCTGCTCGTGCTGAAGCTCGTCGGCGTCGCGTATCTGCTGCTGCTCGCGTGGAAGATGTGGCGGGCGCCGACCGACACGAAAGCCGCCGACCTGCCGCGCGGCCAGTCGCCGTGGCGCATGTTCGCGGCCGGCACGCTGGTCACGCTCGGCAACCCGAACGTTAGCCAATATACAAACCATGCTTAACGGCGTAGAGCCTTATTCTACGCGCCTCTGGAGCTACCCCATGTCCGTTTCCAGCCTGATCGCATTCGGGATCGCCCTGCTCGCCCTAGCCGGCACGCCCGGCCCGAGCGTCGCCGCGCTCGTCGCGCGCGTGCTGTCGAACGGCTTCCGCGATGTGCTGCCGTTTCTCGCCGCGATGTGGATCGGCGAAGCTCTATGGCTCACGCTCGCCGTCGCCGGCCTGTCCGCGTTCGCGCGCACGTTCGAGGCCGGCCTGCTCATGCTGAAGTTGCTGGGCGTCGCCTACCTGCTATTCCTCGCATGGAAGATGTGGTCCGCACCGGCCGACGGTGACACCGACAACCTGCCGCGCGGCCAGTCGCCGTGGCGCATGTTCGTCGCGGGCATTCTCGTGGCACTTGGCAACCCCAAAATCGTCATGTTCTACGTCGCCCTGCTGCCAACCATCGTAGATTTAACGCACGTCAGCGTGATCGGCTGGGCCGAACTCGTCGCAACGATGCTCGCCGTGTTGGTCGCCACCGATTGCGCATGGGCCTTCGTTGCGACACGAGCGCGCAGGCTACTTATCTCGCGTCGCGCGATGAAAATCGCCAACCGCACGAGCGCGGCAGCGATGGCCGGCGCGGCCGTTGCAATCGCCACGCGGTGAAGCAGTATGGCAATGTCAAAACTATCGAAACCCAAGGTCTACAGCTACCTCCGATTTTCTGATCCCAAGCAGGCAGCAGGCAGCAGCGCCGATCGGCAGATGGAATACGCCGCGCGGTGGGCGGCTGAGCACGAAATGCAGCTGGACGTGTCGCTCACGCTGCGCGACGAAGGGCTATCTGCGTTCCACCAGCGCCACATCAAGAAGGGCGCTCTAGGGGTGTTCCTTCGCGCCGTCGAGGACGGCAGGATCCTGCCAGGATCGGTGCTCGTGGTCGAAGGACTTGACCGCTTGAGCCGCGCCGAACCGATTCAGGCACAGGCGCAGCTCGCGCAGATTGTCAACGCTGGCATCACAGTTGTGACGGCAAGCGACGGGCGCAAATACAACCGGGAAAGGTTGAAGGCGCAACCGATGGACCTTGTGTACAGCCTGCTCGTGATGATCCGTGCACACGAAGAATCGGACACTAAAAGCAAACGCGTGAAGGCGGCGATACGCCGGCAATGCGAGGGATGGGTCGCGGGGACATGGCGCGGCATCGTACGCAACGGAAAGGATCCGCACTGGGTACGGCAGGCGGAGAACGGAGCGTTCGAATTCCTTCCCGAACGCGAGCTAGCTATCCGGACCATGATCGACCTATTCCTTGCTGGTCACGGCGCAATCGAAATTGCCCGCATCCTCTCCGAACGCGAACTGTACGTCAGCAACGCCGGCAACTACTCGACGCACATGTATCGGATCGTTCGGAACCGCGCGCTAGTCGGGGAAAAATCGCTCACCGTCGACGGCGAAGAATTTAGACTCGCCGGCTATTACCCTGCACTTTTGACGCCCGACGCCTTCGCGACGCTTCAGGAAGCAATGAGTGAGCGCGGCCGCAGAAAGGGAAAGGGGGAGATTCCGAACATCCTAACCGGGCTATCGATCAGCTCGTGCGGCTATTGCGGATTAGCCTTGGTGTCGCAGAACACTGCGATTCGTCCGGCCAAAGGACGAGCCTTTACTCGACGCCTCGGCTGTTCAGGAGCTACGTTCAACACCGGTTGCCCTGTCGGCGGCACATGCGACTCGAGAATCGTTGAGCGTGCGCTGATGCACTACTGTTCGGATCAATTCAACCTGGCCCGCCTGCTCGAAGGCGACGACGGGGCTGCTCGCCGCGTGGCGCAGCTCGCCGTCGCCCGCCAGCGCGCGAGAGAGATCGAAACGCAGATCCAGCGTGTAACCGACGCGCTCCTGTCTGATGACGGTGTCGCGCCAGTGGCGTTCATGCGCCGCGCGCGAGAACTCGAAAGCGAGCTCGAGCAACAGCACCGCGAGATAGAGGTGCTCGAACACAAGATCGCCGCGAGCAATGCACACGAGATCCCAGCAGCTGCAGAGGCTTGGGCACAACTTGTCGACGGGGTTCTCGCGCTCGACTACGGCGCACGCATGAAGGCACGTCAGCTCGTTGCAGATACGTTTCGGAAGATTGTGCTGTTCCAGCGAGGGTTCACGCCGTTCGGTAACGCGCCGGCCGATCGGTGGAAGCGCAGCGGCACCATTGGACTGCTGCTCGTCACGAAGCGCGGCGGAATGCGGTTATTGAACATCGATCGAAAAACCGGGCAATGGGAGGCCGAGGACAACCTCGACCTCGCGCCACACCACGCCGACGAAATACCGTTACCTCCCACCATTCAGGGGATGGAATGTTAAGCGCAAGGCTTGTCCAGCGCGGCATCCGCCACTTGCCGTAGCAAATCCGCAGCACATAAAAACGCCCGCTCAAACGGGCTTTAGTGCCTCTGGGGACTCAATCCTACCGTGTAGTTGCAAAGCGACTTGCAGCGCCTGATGATGCGGCGGTACCTGCGTCCTATCTGATAAGACCCGGCGCACAAAGCTATCCTGAAACCCACGCCCGCACTTTTACGGACGGGCCGTTGCAACCCACTCCCGACATTGCACTAGGCACAACCTGGTCGGCAGCTGTTGTGGTGCAGCGGTCATTCTGCGCGTCGAACCAGTCGACAAGTCGCCGGTCGTGACATTATTCGCTCTTGACCGAAATCAGCCTAGACTATCCCGTCTGCGCGACAATGGTTCGTCATCTGTATGACGCAGAGAAAACCGGCATTTTCGTTAACTGATAGGAGATTTCATGGAGCGCTACAAAAATCTTGGCGGCGACTCGAACGTAGTTGCCTACGAAATTGAACAGGGGGCGATTACTGTCCAATTCGGGGATGGCTCGGTTTATCTCTATACAACGCAAAGCGCTGGCGCAGCAAATATTGCCGAGATGCAGCGCCTGGCAAACGTCGGCCAAGGCCTAAATAGCTTCATTAGTCGCGTTGTTAAGAAGGGCTACGCCCGAAAAATCCGCTAGATTTTCGCTTGAATATGTTAGGAGGCGGGAAAGAGCAGGACATCCGTGTTTGTGTTACGCGTAAGCAGACATTCGCGATTGACTGCCATCAAGGCACGTGAATGGGCGACGACGCGATTGACATAATCGGCGCACGAAGGTCCGGCCTCGGGGGCGAAGTCGCCGTTCGAGCGTCCGCGTGAAAGCTCATGCCAACATCGGTAGATGGCCGAACTTGGCCGACTTCCGCTCGACGTAGGCGGCCGCCCCCGACCCGGAACTGCCGTTCGGGCCGGCGATGCCCCAACGACCAATCTCAAGGCGTAGCCGACATCTAAACATTCGAGCAACGCGATTCGCGGATGATGCCCGCCAGCTGTACTCATTCCAACGCGCGCCCTGCTACGACATGTCTTCATCAAACATGCAGATGGTCGTGATGATCCGCGGCGTCACCGTGATGATGCAAAGACCGCTCGACGAGCGCCGGAATCGAATGGAGGTTTGCGTACCGCACGCCACGCTGGGTCGTGATGCTGTCTGCAAATGCCAGGACATCCTGAGTGCGCCCACGCAGAACTGACGATTCGAGCAGACTGTCATGATCGAGATGCACCCGCATAGTCACGACCGACAGGTCATGTCGGTCATGGTGAGCTTGAGTGATCCTGCGGGCCAGTTCGCGGGTTGCGTGGTCGTAAACGTACGCGAGCGTGGCTACGCAATGCTCGCCGACCTGCTTGGGTTGCTCTTTGACGCGGTGCTCCCGCACTAGATCCCTGAAGGCCTCCGACCGGCTCGCATAGCCTCGCTGGGACACGAGCTCGTCTACCGCGTTCAAAAGGTCTTCATCAATCGTAATTGTGATGCGTTGCATGGCAGGCCTCAGGTTGGTTCAGGATCGTATTTGAGCAGATTCGAGTATGAGATTTTTGAGAAAGTGTATGATTCGCCCCCTGTCGGGGGAATGCGCCGAAACATGTCGGCCAACGCCCTCCCCCATAAAATTGACTGCGGGAAAGGCAATGATCCATTTAATCCGCGCCCTATTCGGTGATGAACAGGGGCAAATGAAGCAGAAGATCGGGGCGCTCTATGCGGTGCTCATTGCGTTCAACATCGGCGCGTGGGCTTGGGCGTGGATCGCATTTCACGACTATCCGCTGTTGATGGGCACCAGTTTTCTCGCATGGTCCTTTGGCTTGCGACACGCAGTCGACGCCGACCACATCGCGGCGATCGACAACGTCACGCGCAAGTTGATGCAGGCCGGACGGCGCCCGATCACGGTCGGCCTCATGTTCTCACTTGGTCACTCGACGATCGTCGTGCTGGCGTCGGTCGGCATTGCCGCGACGGCACTTGCGATGAAAGGCCAAATGGATGGATTCAAGGAGGTCGGCGGACTCATCGGCACGCTGGTCTCGACCTTCTTTCTGTTCGCGATTGCCCTGATGAACCTGTTTATCCTGAAGTCGGTCATCAGCGCATTCCGGCGCGTCCGGCGCGGCGAGCCTTACGTCGAGGAAGATCTGGATATGCTGCTCGCGAGCCGCGGGTTTCTGGCGCGGATCTTCCGGCCATTGTTCCGTTTGGTCACGCGAAGCTGGCACATGTACTTCCTCGGCTTCCTGTTTGGGCTCGGCTTCGATACCGCCACGGAGGTCGGGCTGCTCGGTATCTCGGCGGCGAGCGCGGCAAAAGGCTTGCCGATCTGGTCGATTCTCGTGTTTCCCGCACTGTTCACCGCAGGCATGACGCTCATCGACACGACCGACAGCATCCTGATGCTCGGCGCATATGGCTGGGCTTTCGTCAAGCCGATCCGCAAGCTCTACTACAACATTACGATTACCACGGTCTCTGTTGTCGTTGCTATTGTCGTCGGCAGCATTGAGGGGCTCGGCCTGCTGGCGGACAAGCTTCAGCTCGCCGGCCCCTTCTGGGAAGCGGTGAGCAGCCTGAACGACAACTTCGGACTGGTCGGTTACATGATCGTCGGGGTGTTTGTCGTCAGCTGGCTGTGTTCAGCAGCGATTTATCGCTGGAAACGCTTCGATGAGATCGAAGTTCAGTCCGGGAAAGTCTGAGCGCGCGCCGCTGATCGACTGCCTGCTTCACGAGCTGTCTTCTAGAAAAAAATGCAAAGTGCTGTCTTTCCATCGATGCGGGCGTATGCGCTCGGTATCGCGCTGAGCCTGCCGGCCGCTTCTGCCCATGCTCAAAGTTCCGTCACGCTGTACGGCGAACTCGATGCAGGTGTCGCATACGTGAACAACGTGTCGGGACATTCGCAATACCTCCTCACGTCCGGGCTGATCGATGGCAGCTACTGGGGAATCAAGGGCTCGGAGGATCTAGGGGGGGGATTCGCGGCGCTATTCCGGCTTGAGCGGGGATACTCCGTCGCGACCGGCGAAGACCTCAACGACCACCCGTTCTACGTCGGGCTTGATGGTGAATCGCTTGGCACCGTGACGTTCGGGCACCAGTACGACATGGTGTACGACTACTTCGCCCCATTCACGCTGACGGGCGGCAACGGTGGGACGGCATTCGCCCACCCGTTCGACAACGACAACGCTAACAATTCGTATCTCGCCAGCAACTCGGTCAAGTACACGAGCGCCAATCTCGGCGGCTTCAGTTTCGGCGCTATGTACGCGTTTTCGAATCGGGCCGGGGCCTTCGCGGAAAACCGCGCCTACGGACTGGGCGCGAACTATGCTGCTGGTCCCTTCAAGGTCGGTGCAGCATGGATGCACGTCAACGGACGGGGCGAAGGTGGGACGGGCGCTTACGATACTGCCGCGCTTCCCGGCACAGGCGGCACGCCTCTCAACGCCGCTGTCGGACGTCAGGACACGTTTGCCGCAGGTGCCAGCTACAGCGTCGGGGATGTGACTGTTGCCGGCGCATGGTCGCGCGTCGTCAACACCGGTGTGATCGACGCGGATTCTGGCGCTGCGATGCGATCGTCGAGCCTGAGCAACTACGAGGTCAATGCAACTTGGCAACTCACTGAAACAATTGCGCTGGCGGGCATGTACACGTATACAGCGGCGGCGGGGCCGCACTGGCATACAGGCGCACTGCAGTGTGATTACACCCTTTCCAAGCGAACTGATCTCTATATCGAGTCTGTCTATCTGCGTGGATCATCCGGATCTACCGTTGCCATCAATGGCATTGACCCCTCGAGCGGACGGAATCAACTGCTCGTGGCGACCGGTATCAGGCACAAATTCTAAGCCTCCCTGATTCGCGTTAGGACGTTCCCGAACCGAAGCGGACATTCCATTGTCTTCGCTGATGCAGCGTTGAACGTCTGTACCTGGCCGACCAGCGACTGTGGCCGTTGACACCGCGGGGCGTCGTGCGACAAGGCGGCACTCAGGGGGTTTTCATGTCTACGCGCTGCTGAACCGCGGCATTCATCGCCTCAAAGTTCCGTTGAGTTTCCTCGATTACGTCTTTCGTCAACCGCCCAACGAGCAGTCCCGAAAAGGACTCCGTTTGCTCCAGACGGGTACCGCCAGTTACGGCCGTGAGGTGGATGCAATGTGTACCGTCGAAGACGCCGCGAATCCATACACTGCCACGCCAGCACAGGTCTTGCTCCGGATGAACGATCAGAACAGTCGGATTAAATATCATCGCATCCGGTCCAGTGCCTAGCACGATACGGATTGTCTCTCCCTCCCTGAACTCGCCGTCAACACGAGTAATGAAGGGATTCCAATCGGGGTACGCGGTGCTGTTCGATACGACCTTCCAGACATCGGCAGGCGTCCGATCAATGAATGTTTCAGCATGCGCGCTAATATCATCGTGCAGAAAAAACAGGGTTCCAATAATCCCGACGACAATGACAGCGATGCCTTTCAGTAGCAATCCCCGCAAGCCCATATTCGCCTCGTAATCGGTCGAAATTACACCGCTGCAGTTTTGAACGCACAGATTGTTGACGATATAGCCAGCGACGTCGAGTGTCTGAAACTGGCCGAACGCGGCCGGCCACCGCCCTGTGTCGCACGATCGGCGCAGATCGACCCGTTACGGCCTTTCAGCTAGCGTCTGCGAAGGTCACTGACGCGCTCCAAAGCGGACATACGCTGCGCGGTCGGCAGACTGACCGTCTTCGATCCCCGTTATGAGCGCGAAGCGGGCCAGCGGTAACCTTCACGTTGTGACTTCACACGATGGCTCGGTTGCCGTCGGGCGGCGTCGATCTTTGTCACGAGCATGTTCGTCTACTCCTGCACGTGAATCCGATGGAATATCTCTGTGACGGCCTTCTTGACCGCCTCGGGGTTCTTTTCATGCTGGTCGGGATGGGCGTACATCAGCATGTAGCCTGCCATCATGTGCGTGATCGAATCTGCCTCGGCACGGACCCACTGCGCGAGCCGGATCACGTCTGCATAAACGTTCCGCATTGGCCAGCCCCCCCTAGGCGCGCAACTGGTTGCAAATGCCTTGGCGGCCAACGACAGAACAGCGGTCCAAAGCAACGCCATCTGACGGGTCGAAGTTCGAGCACCTCCTGCCGCGCTAATAAATTCAAGTGCTTAGCACGGTCTTGCGCGCCGGGCTTTTTGCTATCTGGCGTCCACGCAACCTGAATTCGTCAACTCGGAGCAATGTGGCGGCACCTCGCGCACGTCGAGCGGCGCTCGTTGGGACGCGACAAAGGCGCAGTCGCTGCGCCGTTTTGCACCCTTTGTTTCGGCCATGAGCAAAGATACGCGCGGAGGCGGTGGCCGTCCTTGGGATGCCCTGCATGAGCCACAACAGGGCGTGACCGGTCAAACGTCAGGAGACAAGGCGACTTCGCTCTTGAGACTGCTCAGCTCGAACGTCGGCGCACGTCTGAGTAGAGACACCAACTTCAGTACGGTATCGCCGATTCGTGCAGGCTCCGAACTGCGCGTTCGCTTGAGCACCATATGGCCGCGTTCGAAGTCCAGCACATGAATGCCCTGTTTTAATCTAGATCCTGAGTATTGGCTCAGATCAAGGAGGTACACTTCCGCCCGTTGGCCTGCGTGATGTTGATCGGAGAGGCTAGGGTTGATCAGGTGCAGCATGCGTAGGTCAGCGAGCGCCTGAAGGGTACGATACTCCACGGACCGCAACTCTTTGTCACGAAAATCAACTCGGAAGAACGTGATTTCCTCAGTCGTCAGCAAAAAGTCTCGGACTATGTTTAGCGACGCGACCAACTCTCCAGAGCGGCCCGAAGTTGCAGCTGCATCGTCTTCGAGCTCTTGAAGTTTCGTTTGCCCGGCGACTCCAGCGGCGTTGTTTACATCCTGTACCCCCACTGTCTTGGCGTTCGGGCGTTGACGTGCCGTTTGAATGGAAGCTGCGCAGAGCGTCAAGAAGTCGCGCGGCACGCCTCCGGACGCGAGGACCAATCGATCTAACGCCGCAGTACTGAGTACATTACTGAGCGGCGATGCGTTACATTCTTCGATGTAGCCGCGAAGCACGCTTTCAAGGAATTGCTTAGCTCGTTCTGGGTGTTCGAGCGTAACGTCGAGATTGATGATTGCAGCGTCATGGCCCGTTTGCAGTCCGGTCGGCGGGACCGGAATGAACCAGCGGGTCTGATGTTGGATTCCAGCAATTTTCAGCCAGACGAGATTGTCGCGCGTGACTCCATGAAGAAGGTCGAGAAAATGTGGAACCTCCGCACTTGGAAGATAGTGAATGTCATCGACGAACAAATAGATTGTCCGTTGGGCTTGCAGGGTGAATCGTGAGCATTCTTGCTGGAGCAGCGGAACCAATATTGCGACGTCTTCCAGTGTCGAGCCATTAGCCATGAAGCGCAGCTCAATGTTCGCTCTTAGTGCACGCAAAGCATCCAGGCCCGTCTGGGACGAGCGAAGTGCCTCCTGCGAAGTCAGGAGTAGGTCACATAGCTTCAACGCGACAGTTAAGAATGCATGCCCTACGCTCAGGCTACGCAATGACTGCACATTTACCCAGAGAACATAAGCGCCTTCATTTTCTAATATCCTTCGTGCCTCCAGGAGCATCGAGGTTTTTCCCACGCCACGGCGCCCGAAAATGAGATGGTGGCGCGGCGTAATTGCGACGCTCAGACGTTCTTCAACGTCTTGAATATATCGAAGGCTCGGTTGGCTCTCCGACGTTCTAGAGCGGGTGCTCAACAAGCTGAGCAGGTCACCGACTCGCGGATCATGCACGCCTGTAACCGCTTTGTATTCTTTTTTGCTACCCCCGCTTTTGACCTGACGGACCGTAACGAAGCCATTTTCGATCTGCGAGTCTAGTTCTTGCGCGACTTCAATAGCCCGCTGATAATTGCGCTCCACTTCTACGATGGCAATTATTTCGCCCGGAAAGGTTCTAATTTGAATCGAAAATGGAGTAACCCCGGCTCTTCGCATTGCCGCATCGATGATTCCTTTGAGATCCGATTCAAGAACCATTTTGTGCCTTTATCTTCTGATTAATGTATCTCTGCGAGATACGGATGAAATCCTTCGCGTCCTGAATCAGTGATAGACAAGTGTCTTTAAACTCAAGTTCATCAACAGGATAAGGATCGTAGTCCGCCCTATTTCGTTCTAGGCGCGCCATTTTCAGTTTGTTACGCCATTGTTCGTAGTCGGGAAAGTCAGTTGGCAATTTTCCAGGGAGCGCCGAATGCTCCTCGTGGTCATCGCCGCCGTAAGATAAGTAAGTTGCAGCGCGAGCCGCGTGATACATGGAGTAGTAGGCTCGACTCACTCCCGTGCGCCAGAGCGCGGGGGTGCAAGACCCTACCTGTACCGCGTCTCGCAATTTCGATTTCGCCAACGTCAATCGGTCTTTCGCTACGCGTGCGCGGAGACGCTCAATTGAGGATTGAGCGCGGCGAACAAGGGATACCCCGTCTGCGAAGTTTTTGAGCTTCTCGATCTTTGCTTTGGAAATAAGCAAGAGTTCGCTATCGGTAATTCTGGGCATAATTCCTTTCTATCACGAACTTGATCGAAAAGTAACAGTCGTTTGCGACTGGCCGGCAGCGGATCGGTCACGATGACTCATATCATCTCATACTGTGTTGTGGTTACGGGCACGGTGGCCCATCCGACCGCAACGAGCGCGCGCTGGCAAAGTTGGCTCACGGCGTGCAGGGCATGCGCTAACAGGGAAATGGCGTCAGGGAATGGCTAGTTTCGGCAGCGGCCAGCCGCTTGAGCGGCTCCGTTCTCCCGATGGTGAACGGTAGGAACTGGCCGCGTTACGTCTCACGACTTAACGCGGCGCGCGTGGCGTTCTGTATCTCGGGGTACGCAACTCAAGTTACTTTGGTTCGGCGAACATCTCGTCTGCCGAATAGAGCTGCAACATCGTTCGCGCTGCCTCAACGTTGGGCGTCCTCAGCCATTCCTCCCAATCATCCGGCCGGAGGACGACGACCGACCGCTTCTCGTCGTCCGGTTTATGCATCCGCGACATGACCGGATGGTCGTCCGCGTTAACCGTAATCATCGTCATCACGTGGAGCGGTCTACCGTCCAGATCTTTCAGGGTGCGCCAGATACCGGCAACGCACATCGTCCGGCGGTCGACCACGCCGATCCGCTGCCACACGCACGGACCGAGAATCCATTTCCCGCTGGCGTCCCGCCGAGCATACGGATAGGACGGCTCGATCACGTATCGGGCAGGAATTAGGCACCGACCACCTGATCGCCACGTCGACCCATAGAGCGGCGACTTGCCCAAGTTGTCATCACGAACATTCAACGTGCTGCGCATGATTGGCGGCTTGCGCCCCTGCTCCTTCGCCCGCTCGACGTTCGCCTTCTGAAGCGCACGCGGCCAAAACCCGAAGCCGGCGATCAACGGCCTAAATTGCCCGTCGATGCTGGCGACTATCGGCGCGTCATCGTCCTGGTAAATCTCGGGCTTCCAAGGCGTCCAGCGATACAGATCTGCGAAGTTGTCAATCCGCAGTTCGCTTAGGCCGGAATCCTCGCCGGGCGCTATGTAGTTTGTGCACATCGACGTCCCCAATTTTCGCTCTTGACTGAACCATCTTACCCCGCGCTACACTGTGTTTTTATACAGTATTTCGCCGTGATCAAACCTCAGTGGGCATACATTTGGGAGTATCGGTTCTCCACGGAAACGGAGTGGAAGCGCACGCCTAGCGAACTGACGGAGCATGAGGCAGAGTTGTGGATCGAAGCGGTCTATGATCCGCTTGAAATGCCGTCGATGAGGCCGGTCGAGCGTACGAGGATCGATCGCAACCGCGTCCCTCTTCGGGATCCGAGGGTGAGGATCAAGCCGAAGATGCCTGAATTCGATGCGCCGACCGACGCGGAATTGAGATCTATGTGGCGCGAGCACACCGACCTGCAGGTACGCTGGCTCATCCTCGAAATCCTGGCGCTTCGGAAGTCGATCGACCGTATTCAGGCGTGGTTCGACTATGTCGACAAGCATGTTCCCGACCGGGGGGCGCTAGGGGGTGGACAAGGGGAATTTCAGCGCCTACGTCATCTGTTGCGCGCCGAGAGGGGGCGTGCCGGGATGCCTTGATTTAGCCGCTACGCTGCTCGACCGACCATAGTCGACCGCCGGCGTGGTGACTTGCAGCGGACCGCCCTGCCCGCGTTCGACGATCTGTAAGCGCGGTGTCGGCACGATATCTCGCGCCGACACCTTCGACTAGAACAGACCCACGGGCTGCGCCGCATCATCCCAGCTGAAAATAATCAGCTCGTTTCGCTCGACGCCCTTCCCACCACCGACCGTGTATTGAATCGGCACGGTCTCGATGTGAAAGCCGTCGAACACGCGCCGAATGTCCGGATGGTCATTGAGGCTCACGATCGCGCGCCCTTTGATCGATCGCAGGCGTTGCGCCATCTTCTCGTACTCGCCGAACGGAAACGCCACGCCATACCCTTCCGTCTCGTAATACGGCGGGTCCAAGTAGAACAGCGTATGCGGGCGATCGTATCGATCGATGCAGGCTGCCCAATCCAACCGCTCGACGAACGTGTTCGCGAGCCGCAGATGCGCCGCTGATAGCTCCTCCTCGATACGCAGAAGATTCAGGCCCGGTGGCGTTGTCGTCGCCGTGCCGAACGTCTGCCCTTCGAGCTTCGCCCCAAAGCAACTTTTCTGCAGGTAGTAGAACCGTGCCGCTCGCTGGATATCGGTGAGGGTTTCCGGGACCGTCTGCTTCAGCCACTCGAATACCTGCCGGCTCGTCAGCGCCCATTTGAACTGACGCACGAACTCCTCCAGATGATGCTGCACGACACGATATAGGTTGACCAGCTCGCCGTTCACGTCGTTGATGACCTCGACCTTGGCCGGCGGCCGCAGAAAGTACAGCGCGGCCCCGCCCGCGAACACTTCGACGTAGCAGTCGTGTGCCGGGAAACGGGGGATGATGTGATCTGCGAGACGGCGCTTACCGCCGATCCAAGGAATGATGGGATTTGCCATTGTGAAAGCCGTTTTTAAACTTGGTGTAGAATCCGGCCCGCCTACGTAGGTAAGCAGGGCCTTGGCTGATTCACTGGCGTAGACAGTGGAAAGGCGACCGGGCGAATGCTCCAACATTCCCCCGGCCGCCCTGTTTCTTCAGCGCATCGCGGCCGTCACGGCGTCCGATGCTCGATCGGAAACGACGGGATCACCTTCGGATCGATCGGCCCGCCCGTGACCGTGATGTCCGGCGACACGGCGAACTGGGTGATGCGGTCCGCCTGCTTGTCGGCCCGCGACGACGATCCGAAAAAGTATTCCTTCGAACCGATCACCATCGTGATCAGCACACCAAGCAGCGTGTCGAGCGTGCTCTTCACGACGTCGGGCATCTTGATGTCGCCGATCGCCAGATAGAACTCCAGCCCGATCACGACGAACAACGCCACCGTGTACATGTAGGCGAGATTCCGCGCCGTGTGGTCGTGCTCCGCCGCCGCGTATTGACGAGCGCTCGCGCGATCGTCGGCCGCAACCTTGTCGGCCTGCACCTGAATGCCCGCCATGCTCTCGGCGTGAGAAAAGCCGGCCTGCCGCATCTTCAGCTCGAAGTCTGCATCGGCCTGCTTCAGCGCGAGCAGCTGCTCGGGCGTCACCGACTGGCCTGCCAGTGCCGCCTTCACGGCGTCCACCGAACCGTCACCGAAGCCGAGCTTGTCCGCGATCGTCGACGCGGCCATCGCCGCGATACCCGGCACACCGCCGGTCAGCGCCGTAAGCAGCCACGGCGCAACAGTCTTCAGAATGTCCAGCATCGTCATACCCCCAGTGCGCGGTTGAGTTGCCAGCCGTACTCGAACTTCTCGTTCTCCGGCCGGCGCTCGGCTGTCTCGATATAGAACACCGACTGCTGCGCGGCGATCATGCCGTACAACACACGATGGCCGTCCGCCCCGCGTTGCTGCAGGAATGCCTTCAGCGCCGTGACCGTCATCGGGCCGATGCCACCGTCGACCGCGATGTCCGGGAACGTCTTTTCGTTCTGGTTCAGGACGTTCAGCGCCCGCTGCATGAACTTGACGCCGGTCGATGGCCCCGCGTTCACGCCGATGTCGAACAGCTTCTCCGCGAGCGTCGACGAGATCGCATCGACCTGATCGAACTTCGGTCGCCGCCAGTAACGCGACTCGTAGATCGCAACGGCCGTCGTGCGCGGTATGTCGCTCATCGGCCCCGTGTATCCGTACGCGCGCGCTTCGGCGGCCGTCACACCCCACATGGTCCCTTCGAGCTTCCCGAGATACCAATTGCCTCGATCGTTCGGATCGTTCGAGAATCCGCCTTCGCGCCCGATCAGCGCGTCGATCTTCGCAGTTACGTTCATTGCTTCCCTCCCCGGCTCAGTGCCTGTTCCAGTAAATCGATGCGCTGCTGCTGCAGTCGGTTGAGCGCATCGCCCTCGTTGATGTGCGTGAAGACCCAGACGATCGAACCGACCAGAAACGTCTGCACCACGCCGAGACACACGCCGAGCACCCACATCGCGCCCGTCGCCTTGTTCTTCATCGCATCGACCTTGCGATCGACATCGGCGATCTCGTCGGCCAGCTCGGCACGCGCTCGTTCTTCCGCACGCGAACGGCTCCATAGCAAACTGACATCCTCACGCACCGTTTCCGCCCGCACCGCCATCTCCGCGAGCCGCCGGTCGAGATCCGCGAACGGCTGCACCGATCGCTTGATGTCCTCGACACTCGCCGCGACGGCCCGCATCTGCTGCGTCAACGTCGCGATCTGGACGGCCAGCCCCTCCTGCTTTTCATCACCCATCAAACCCCCGCTGAAAATAAAAAAAGCCGCCCGAGTTGCCTCGAGGCGGCTGCCAGAAATTGATGCACGCGCGTGTTACTTCGGCGGCGACGGTACGACCAGATCGACCTTCTTCGTCGGCTTCTTGCGATGGCCGACCTTCGCCTTGCCCTTGTTGCCGGCGTTCAGCTCCACCGACGTATCCCAACCGTTACCGGCATAGGTATGCCGGACAGAATCGACCAGAAAATCGCCGTCCGCCTCCTGCTTGAACCCCGACAGCTTCACGGTCTTCTCGGCCGATATGTCCGTGCGTCCCTTCATGCGCAGCACGCTGCGCGCGGTGTGCCGGTTCAGCTTCTCCAGACGCGACTTCGCACCGGCCTTCGCGGTCTCTGGATTGGCGAAGGCATGGCGCTCGGTATGGACAGCGGCGGCGCCCGGCGGGGCATCCGGATTCGGGATCGTGAGGTCGATCTTCTTCCCCGTCTTCTTGTCGTGCACCTTCGTCCGTACTGCAACGAAGCTCGCACGATCAGGAAACGAGATCTCGTAGTCCGTCAGATCGCTCGGCGTCAACGTGATGACCGGCAGCGGTTTGCCGCTTGCGCTCTTGCCGCCGCCGATCGGCCCGACGATCAGCTTGCCCGCCTTCACCGTCGCCGTTGCGCCGTACTGCCGTGCGATACGCGTGATGAAATGCAGGTCGCTCTCGCCAAACTGGTCGGCACGCGGCACAGCAGCGTCGACCGAACACGCAGCCACCCATTTGTTGCGCCGAGCGACATCGCCGACGATGTCGGCCAGCTTGACGTTCGTCCAGCTGCCGTTGCGCTGCGTCTTCGACGTCGCGCGCATGTTGGACGGTCGGCCGCGGATGACGATCGTCGCCGGCGGTCCTCGCAGCACGATCTCGTCGACGGCATACTCGCCGAGCATCGACAGCCCCTGCCCCTCCCATCCGAGCGAGATCTTCAACGTCGCGCCTTTCGGCGGGAATCGGACCTTGCCGTCCCGATCGTCCAGCTCGATCTCGCATTCGTCCGCTTCGAGGCCCGGCTTGTCGGTTGTCTGGATCCGCAGCACGCGATCCTGAATCACGCGCGTGATGTCGGCCCCGTTCGCGACCACTTGAAAAATTGCCTGCATTGCCTCTCCCTCACGACCAGAGCTGAATCGGCTCGTCGCGCGGCGTGTCGAGATCCGGCATCGTGATCAACACGCCGGACCGAAACGGCTGCGGCTCGCGCGCGAGACCCGGATTAGCTTCGTACACGGCCTCGACCGTGCCCTTCAACGTCCCGTAATGGGCATAGCAGAGCGTGTCGAGAATGTCCCCGTCAGAGGTTCGCAAAGTCTTCGCCATAGCGGCCGAACTCCAGGGTGTAGGTTTGCTTGCGCGGCGCACCGTCGGACATCAGCGCCTCCTGCTCTTCGTCGACGCTGTGCAGATACCAGCGCCCGAGCACGTCGCCCGTGCCGGCCGTCAGTTGCACCGGCTTCAACTTCGCGCCGATCGCGCGCAGCGTCTCCAACTGACGGAAGCCGGCACCGAGCGACGGAAACACGACGCCCGAAAGCGTGATCGTGTCGCCGCCCTGACTCACTGGCTGCTGCGCCTCCTCGCGATTAAGCCGTTCCTGCGATGCGATCTTGAAGCGCGTCGAGCGCCGCAGCTTGTCGAACGCCGCCGTCGACAGTCCGAAGTGGAACGCGTCCCCGTCATCCGTTGATAGCGTCAGCAGATGAGGGGTGGAAGACGTCGCACTGTCGAACAGGCCGGAAAGGACGGAGCTGAGGCCGGTCGTCTGCGCGAACGACTGCAATGCGCCCGCCGTCTGCTCGCCGACCAACGCGGTGAACCGTGTTTTCGTGTCGCCCAACGCGCCCATGACGGACTGCGCGGCCGACTGGATCAACGGGTGATTGACCCCGCCGATCATCTTCACGATGCCGCTGACGGCAGCGCCGGTCGCCGCAAAACTGCGCATTACCGTGCCGATCTGCGGACTCAGGTCACCGGCCACCGACAGCATGCTCGTCGCCCCGCGCAACAGGTCAGCGGCCGACGTGAGGTTCCCCGTCGCGAGCTTCGTCAGCGTGTCGACCGTGTTCTGGCTCGCGCTGCGATTCCGATCGAACACGCGCACTACGTGCCGCACCCGTTCGGACGCGATGCTCGCCTGCGTTGCCGCCTGCGTCACACTCGAAATGAAGTCCATCCCTTCCCCTTACAGATGCGGCGCATCGAACATCGCCGACCGGTTACTCTTGTCCATCGACTCGCTCATGGTTCGCTGGATCAGCGGATTGATGCGCGCGAGCAGCTTGTCCGCGATTTCCGCGTCCGTGCCGCCCTCGACCTTGATGTGGAACACCGGGGCAAACGAGTTTTGCTGCTCGACCTTGAACGGTCGCGACTGCGGCGAGTCCGGGCCGGCCGCCACCTTGGCGGCCGCCTTCACCGCGTCGCTGTCGCCGTCCTTCGAACCCGTCGCCCACCGCGCCATCGCCCCAAGTAACTTTCCACCGGCAAACGTGCCGACCGCACCGCCGAGCACGCCACCGATGGCCGCACCGATCGGGCCGCCGAGCATGCCGATACCGGCACCGAGCTTCGCCCCGACGACGCCCCCGGCGAGCGAGCCACCGATGCTCGCGTACCCTTCCGCCTTCCGCGCGGTCGGCTGATCGCTGCGCGCGACCGCATACGCGTCCTTGGCCGCAAATGCGATTTTCAGGACGCTGCCGGCGACGGCCAGCTTCCCGGCGTAGGGGGCGAAACGGCCTGCGACCGTCCGAAACGCACCGATGACACGACCGAGACGACCGCGCGGAACACGGCCGCCGCTGGAGCCGCCACCGGCCAGATCGCCGAGCAAGTCACCTGCGGCCCCGGCAACGCCGCCAAGACCGCTACCCGGCAGGTTGACGACGAATACGCGCTGCACGCCTCCGGCAGCACCGCTCAACGCGTCGAGTGCCTTACCGACGCGCCCGCCGGCAGCACCGCCCCCGGCCGCTCCACCGCCACCGCGTCGCGCCATCCAACCGCCGCGCAGGATGTCGAGCACACCGCGCCCCATGTTCCACGCGGCACGGGCACCACGAACGGCAATCGCCGTGCCGATAACGCCAACGACCGCCGCCGTCGTACCAGGTACGGCGTCCGACGCGTGCTGCACCGTTTCACCCGCCCGCTTCGCGACCTTGCCGGCCAGATCCGTCACCGGCCGCAGCGCATCGCCGATACTGCGCATCGCGTCGTCCCACTGCTGGACGACCTCGCTCCAGATCTGCTTCGACGTTGCGCGGCGATCGGCGAGATCCTTGTCGATCTCGCCATTGGCGTCCGCTGCGTTGCGCTTGAGCTTCTGATACAGATCGGCGTTCTGCATGTAGGCCGTCAGCGCCGCCTTGACCTGCATGTCGTTGAACAGGTCGCCGGTCTTCATCGTGTCCTCGAACGCTCGCACCTGCGCCTGACGCTTGGCGGGATCGAGCTCGCTGTTGAGCTGCTTCGCCACCGCTGCGAGCTGCGCAGCCTTCTTCGGATCGACGCGCTCGATGTACGCCCGAGCGAGCACGAACGACGCCTCCAGCGTCGACCAGCCCTTGCCGATCGCCTCCTTCATCTTCCCTTCGTAATCGACGCCGGCCTTCTTGTAGTTGCGCTCGGTCTCGCCAGAACCGATCTTCGAGAACCAGTTCTTGAGGTTGTTCGCCGCCTCGTCGGCGTTGCCGGCGGTCTTCATCTGAACCTGCAGCATCGCGCCGAGCTGCGTCACGGAGTCCTGCCCCGTGATGCCGATCTTCTTCATTTCGGCAAGCAGCACCGGGAACCACCGCGCCATGTCGACGGACTCGAACGAGCCCTCCTTGCCGAGATACGCGATGGCCTCCAGCGCCTTCATCATCGCCTTGGGGTCCGCGATGTTCGCGTTCTGCTGCAGCGCCTGGATCATCTGCGCCGTCTCGACACTCGATGCCCCCTGACCCACCGAGAATTTCGCGACGGCCGGGCCGAAGTTCAGCGCCCGGTCGACGTCCATCCCGGCCGCGACCATCTGGTTGACCGCGTCCGCCAACTCGTTGCGCCCCATGCCGTTCGACAGCGCGTCGCGACGGATGCGCTCGGACATCGTGCGTTCCTGCTCGGTGCGCGCGATGCCGGCCTTGATGGCAATGTCCCGGATGATCGCCTGATACTGCGCCGATACGGCGGTCGGCACGGCGACGGCCGCACCGAGCTTCACCGCATCACCAGCCGCACTGCGCATGCCGTCGCGGCCCGCCGTCAGACGCTCATGACCAGCGGCCTTCAGCTCCAGCCCGCGCACCGTCCGGCCGAGCCGGGCATATGCGCGATCAAGCCGGTCGACCTCGAAACCCGCGTCACGCAGCGCACGGACGTTGTTGTCCAGCTTGCGCCGGATCCCGTCAGCCGCGCTGTCGCCGGCAAGATGCAGACGGCGGAACTCCTCCTGCAGCTTGATCGTCTCGCCGATCTGCCGCTGCCACATGCCGCGCTCGCTCGCAGTCTTGCGCAGCCCGACGATCTTCGAATTTGTATCAGCAAACGCCTTACCGAGCGTTGCCGACACCGCACCGCCGATGACGATGCCAAGTGCGATATCGCGTGCCATGTCAGTCCTCGCTCAATCCGTCAGCCACCACAACAATTCGTCGATCGTCATGTCTTCAACCGACTGCGGCTGCGTTCCGTACTCCTTCATCATCCGTCGAGCCAGCGCCTTTACCGTCTCGATTGGGAGCCTGACGAACGGATCGAAAGGATTCGTACGCACGCTGCATGGCGTCGTAATCGACCATGTCCATTGCTTCGATATCGTCGGGAGCGACCTCGGCGAGCGTCGCGAACAGCACGATCTCGCGCAGCTCGTCGTCGCCCTGCGCCTGCTTGCTCGCGGTACGCATGTCGCGCACCTTCGGGCGGCGCATTACCAGCTCGTTGCGCACGACACCGTCGAACGAGACGGGATACTTCAGCGTGATCTTCACGGTTTCCATTCAGCACCTCAGAAATGACAAAGGGGCGGTCAACGGACCGCCCCTCGGGTTATCGAAAAGTTACTTTGCCGGCGTTGCCACCGGCCACCGCACTTACATGCCGAGCGCCTTGCGCACATCGGCGAGCTGGTCGACACCGTCGATGATGCGGATCATATTGAGCACGTCGATCTCACAGATCACCGCGCCGTCGATCTCGGCCTTGTAGTACGTCAGCTCGGCCGTGTACTTCAGTTCCGACGTCGAACCCGGCTTCCAGCTGCCGGGATCGTATTCGGACAGCATGCCGCGCATGATGAGCGCGACCGACTTCACCTTGCCGCGCGTGTCGCGGAATGCGCCGCGAAACGTCGCGTTAAATGCGTTGTTGTCGGCCAGGCCGAAGAATTTCAGCACGTCGCGCTCGACGCTGCCCATCGAGAACGCGGCCTGCAAGCCTTCCATGCCCTGGTCGATCTTGATGGGTGCGTCCATGCCGCCTGCGCGGTAGTCCTCCGTCTTGATCTTCAGCTTCGGCGGGCTCAGTTCGGGTGCGCGGCCGGCGAAGCCGCGCCCGTCGACGTACAGCGCCATGTTGTTCAGAGTTTCCGGAACCATGCGTGACCTCTTACGATTGCGTGTCGAGAACTTCCGTCAGCCACTCGTTCGTGACCTCGAAGCGGAAGATCGGGTTTTCTGCCGGCGGAACGTCCGTGAAGCGGATGTTCCAGTACACCTTGCCCTGTTCGAGCTGCGACGCCGAATTGAGCTTCGGGTCCGGGTACACCTCGAAGTTGATCACCGCGCCCTGCATACGCAGATCGCGCATGAACGCTCGCAGCCCTTCGGTGACGTCCTTCACGTACGTCGCAGTGATACCGCGGTCGACGGCCCACTTGTGCCCGGCCTGCACCGCGTCCATTACGATGTCGAGCGTGCGCACCCGTGTCACGAACGACCACTTCGGATCCGCCGACAGCGTGCGGTTGCCCCACAGGCGATACCCACCGTCGCGGATGATCGTCGTGATGAACGAGTTATTGAGCAGGTTCGCGCGGCACGTCTCGTCGCCGTCGAGGAATTCGATCGGCCGCTTCGTGCCGCTGATCCCGACGATCTCCTTGTTCGATGGAGACGCCCAGAAGCCGATCGCCGCGTCGGTCTGGCAGAACAGACCCGCAGCGTACGCAGATGCCGGGGCGTCGACGTCCGCGTTCTTCGCCGTGTCCCAATAGCGCACGCCGGGATCGACGAGATACAGCCGCTTGCTGCCGAAGTTCTTCGCGTACGCGATGGCGTCTTCATCGGTCTTGTTCGGCCCGTCGAGGATCGCGATTGCGCGCAGCTTCGCGGCCAGCTCGTCGGCCGCCGTCGCGACCGGCTGCTTCGCGGTGTGGCCCGGCGCGATCAGCAGCCGCGGCTTCAGGTCGAACAGCGATTTGCCGTCGAGCAGCGCCTGCATGCCGGTGCGCGCACCGCCTGCCGACACGCCACCGATGATCGCGGACGTCAGCTCGGCGTCGGTCTGGTCAGCCGCGATACCTACCGCGACCATGACCGTCTTGCTCTGCTTGTAGATGCCTTGAATCGCGCGCGTGATCGGGCTGCTCTCGCCGAACGCTGCGACCGCGTCGTATTCGCTCGTGATGCGCACGGGCACGTTGGGCGCGACAAGGTCCGGACCCGGCGTGTAGGTGTCGGCGATACCGACGACCGACGTCGACGGCACGGCGATCGTGCGCGGGCCGGAGTCGACCAGCACGGTCGTTACGCCGTGGTAGAAAGAAGTGGCTGCCATTCAGGTCTCCGAGAAGGCTACAAATAGAAAGGCCGCTCAAATGAGCGGCCTGCGATGGGATGTGCGAGCGGTCGTCGCATTCTCGACTCCGCGTTCACAATCAGTCGGATGGCCCGGCGTCCGGATGTTCAATCGCGACCAGTTGCGGCGGCTGCGCAGCTGCGAGCCGCGCTGCGGCCTCCGCCTCCAACTGCGTCTTCGCGGCTGCGGCTTCTGCCTCGGCCTGCGCAATGACCTGCGCCTCATCGGGTTCATCGGGCCAAACGACGCCCTCGGGGAACGTCGGTGAATCGACAAGCCGAACCAACGCCATTTGATACGCCGCCCACGCCTTGAAGACAGCTTGCTCAGCCAGCGTCATCATGCCGGCGGCAAACGCATCGGCCTTGCCGAAGTTCTTCTGCACGGCAACGGAGCGTCTCGCCTCGAAGTCCGCCATCGCCGCATCGCGAGCGCGCTGCGCAACGATAGACGGATCGACCTCCCACGATTTTGTCGAGTCGCTCCAGACATGCTCGTCAGAGGGTCGGGGTGTATCGGTCAAACCGGCATCGTCGGGCGTAATGCCGATCACCAGGATCTCTGCGACTTCGCCATTGCCTTTCCGGTAGAGGCGCAGCGTTCGATAGTCCGGCACCAGCGACCACGCGCCATCGCGAAAAACCGGCCACGTCAGGCGCGGGCGATCGGGCAGCGCCACCGAAGTAGCAAATGCCGGTTCCAACCAGCGCTCCGGATTAAGCGGATCAGGATCGGCCAGAAAGCTATGCAGGTATTGCCCCGTCTGGCCGTCGTATTGATGTAAAAGCATGTCGAACTCCATTCAATAAGCGCGAATCATCGCCAGCAATGCAATATTGCGCGGGCGCGCCTCGTTTCCGCCATCACCGTTGACCGTGATGGCGTGGATGTGATCGCCCACCACAGCGACTCCAACGTTGTGAGCGTGGTTGCCTGCGCCATCGGTATCAAATACGTGTGTATGGTCGCCGACCACGTCTGTCCAAGGCTGCACGGGGGAGTCGATTGAAAACGTACTGCCGACACCGCCTCGGTCCGTGTCACCGGTCCACTCGGGGGTTCGATAGTTGAGCGGATGACTATGTGCGCCCGCGCCGGCCGTCGCTCCGTGGTGACCGTGCCACCCCTGCGTATCGGTCCACGCGGAATGGCCATGGGCGCCGGCTCCCGCTACGGATGCGCCATGTGCGTGATAAGCGTTCTGCCCGCCCTGCCACGTTCCGATCGTCCGAGATACGTCAGCACCCCGTCCGTCGTCCCAGCAACGCAGAAACTCCCCACGCAGTTCCGGCAAACGAAACGTCGTTGCGCCGTCACCCTGCGAAAAACAGCCATTGCTGCCCGCACCCCATGCCGCGTCGGTGACAAGCGCTCCGCTCGCCTGAGCGTAAGCCCATAGCTTCGGGTAGTCAGCCCGCTTGAGCAGCGCACCGTTGCACTTCAGGTAGCCTGCCCGTGCCTGCGTGCGCGGTTCGAAGACGATCTGCCCAATCACCGCGCTATCGAAAACGAAGTTTCCAAGGTCCGTTGCATCGACCATGCACTTCAGCCCGGACCCATCGAGATTCCAGCCGACCTTGACCTTGTTGGCACCTTGGTTCGTACCGCCACCTTGCTGGACCGGCGTAAATCCAAGTGCGGGCTGGTAGTTCTGCCCCCTCACCCATTCGGCGTTGACCGCGGCAACGCCGCTTTCGCCGACGGCCGGTGTCGGCACCGTCGGTACGCCCTTAAACGCGGGAGAATCCAGCCCTGCTTTGGACGCAAGTGCTGTCGTGAGAGTCGTGGCGAAATTCGGATCGTTGCCGAGCGCCTTCGCGAGCTTGCTGAGCGTGTCGAGCGACTGCGGAGCTTGCGCAACCAGAGCAGCGACCGTCTCTGCGAGGTCCCCGTGCGTCGCATATTGCGGATGCGGATCAGCCGCCTCAACGTGCTGCTCAAAGTTGCTTTGACCCGCCTCGATCGCCTTTTTCAGATAGCGCGTTCGATTCGCAAGTTGCTTTGCCTGTACGTTATCGATACCGTCCGGGCCACCCATTACAGGGTCGGACGTTTCGAGCTGATAGATCCCGTCCTCCCATTGCTCGATCTCGACCAGATCACTCATGTTGCGATACTCCCTCTAGTGTATTGCCCGTCCCGAGTTGCCACGCCGTTGTGCCGAATCGCAACAGCCGTGTAATCGAGTGCCGTGAGCTTGCTACGGGCTGGCGCATAACGCTCAATTGCCTGCCACAACTTCTCCGCCTGATCGCGGGTCACCGGCCGCCCCAACTTCACGATGTACTCAGCCCACGCACCCGCCTTACCGCGATACTGTTCCCCGTTACGGACGATCGCCCCATCGCGACGCCCGCCACTGCGACCCTCAACGATCGTTACCTCGCCGAACCCGAGACGCCGAATCACCTCGCGCACCGCCCATGGCGTGCCCTTCTTTCGGTGCAACGCTAATGAGCCTTTCACCAGCGTTCGCCGGGCATCTTCCGATTCCGCGAGCTCCCAGCCATCGACTGCCAGCGCCCACGCGAGCCACGGTAGCCACGCTGCAGGACAGCGGTCAGCGTCCCACAGCGTGCGCAGCACTTCCGGATCGACGGTCGGACGCATCACACGTGCGAGCGCCGCCTCGAGCGGCGTCTGATTGGACGGGAGAAGCGGCTCATGCGTCATCGACCTTCACCTCCAGATTTATGGCCGTGCAATGCGCGAACTCTCGCCGGCCACACAAAACATCGACCGCAGGTGAACGCAGCTCGATGCGAGTAACGCCACTGTCCGGCGCATGCAGGGCGCCGTCGATCGCAGTCCGTGGCATCCCGCCACGAAGCCGTCGTGACTTGGCCACCACGCTGTCGAGCGCCTTACGCCGCGCGTCGAGCACGATGTTCGGGTCCGGCCCGCTACCGACGTAGATCACGGCGTCGATCCCGTACTCGATCTTGGCCGCTCGCTCGACAAGAACGGTATCGTTGAGCGGGCGGACCGTCTCAGGTGAAACCTTCGCGCGCACCAGATCAAGCAATGTCTGATCCGGTACACCATCACCACGTGCGGACATGATCGTGAGCCTTACGGTGCCGGCTTCAGGCCGATCAACAGCGACATCAAGGACGTCGGCCGACGCATCCATCGCAAACGCGCGGTATGCCGCGAATGGCCCGGCGACGGTCGCGCGCTCCATCGACATCTGCGTGCGCAACTTCAGCCGGTCGTCCGATTCCATGCGCCGCTCGACTGGAGGATTCGCGTCCGGATCGCCGGGGTCGACCACCGCTCGCTCCGTATCCAGCAGCACCGCTAGATGCTCCAGGTCGGCTCCCGTCGAAAACGCAAGCATCACGGCGCGGGCTGCGTCGTTCAGTCGCGACGCAGCGCGAATTTCGTCGTATGCCGCGAGTTCGATCAACTTGACGACCGGATCGGACTTCAGCGCCGCCGTCCAGTCGGAATAGATCGATTTGAAATACTCCAGCTTCATCTGGAACGCCGCCTCGAAGTCGAGCACCTCGACAAGATCAGGCGGGTCCAGCGAAGCGAGATCGATGATCGTCATGTTGGTACCTCGATTTCGAAGGCCGTACCGTCGTACTCACCACGAATCGCGAACGTCGGTTTGCCGTCGATCACTGACAGCACCTTGACCTGAGCGAGCTTGATTCGCGGCTCCCATCGCCCGATCGCGCGTGCGGCTTCGGCCTGCGCCGCTGATATCCATCCGCGCGTAATCGGAAGATCGACCATCAACGGGATGTCCGAACCGTAGTCAGGCAGCTCTCGCCGAGTACCCTTGCGCGTGCTGAGGATGTCACCGAGACTCTGCTTCAGGTGCGCGACGCCGCTGATCGGCGCTCCCGTCCATCGGTCCATGCCGACAAGCGCACCAGACCGACTCATCCGCGCTCCTCGAGCCGCTTGAAGTCCGGATGCGCGTCGAGGTATTCGATCTGCGCTTCCGTTCTTGCGATCGCTTCGCCCGAAAGAACGTGCACGACATCGCCGCTCGGGAACACGATCACGCGACTACGGAACCGCGTATCGAGAAATCGCGCGACGGACGGAGCGGCCCGAGTAACGGCCTGCGGAGTGTCTTTTGCCATGGTGACTCCCTCAAAAACAAAACCCCGCCGAAGCGGGGCAAAGCAACTTTGCGAATGTGTGCGTTACAGCGGCGGCGACACGGGCGCACCGTCACCCTCTTCCATGTGTGAATGCTTGAGGAACGACTTACCGCCGATCTCGACGTCGTCCGTGTAACGCGCTCCGCCCTCAACCTGGACGGCAGGGCCACCGTCACCGCCGCCCTTGCCCTGCATCCCGCCGTTGAACGTCAACAGTTTCTCGGTCGTCGTGTTGCCCGTGAATGTCGAATCGGGAACGTCGCCAAGCAATCGCTGCGTGCGCAACGTCACGCCATCGGCGCGCAGTTCCAGCTCCGTTGCGCCGATACGGAACACAATGCGCCCGCCTGCCGGCACGTCGACGCGGTACTCGTGCTTCTCGTGGTCATAGACCTCCGATGCCCCATCCGGGTAGTCCCACGCAGTCTCGTTCGGATTGGATCGCGCCGAGCCACCATGCTGATCCGAGTAATACCCCGGAGCCGCGTACGCGCCGGCCAGATCACCGGACGGCGCGAACATCGACGCCTGCTCGCCGACAGACGGCGGACGCCAAAAACGAACCACGCCCGCTGCGGCGGTCTTCCACGGCATCCAGTCGCTGACCCAATCGCCGATCCGCACGCGACACTGCGGCGGCTGATAGGAGACGGTCTCGACCGTCCCGTGCTGCACCATGCACGCCATGCGGCGATCGATCTCGCCCAACTCGTAGTCGCTCATGGTTCGCCGCCTCCCGCGTCCGCCGGATCCCAATACTGACCTTCATTGCCAAGGCCGGTGCCCGGATCAACGCCCCACACGACCGAACGACCGTCCGGGATCTCGTCCAGCTCCATGCCCATGCCGAATTCGTGCGTCCATTCGACGAGCCAGACGCAGTACGTATCGAGCTGCGGCCGGAATGGATCCTCCGCTACCTGTACGACCTTGCCCGGCGTGATCGGCAGCTCCCACGTGTTCCCATGCACCACCATCGCGACACGTGCGGCAACCTCGCGCACGGCCAGCTCGGCCCCTTCGTCGATCGGATCGAACACGACACGGGCCTGCATACGCGCGATCAGCGCCACATCGCCCGTGCCATCGTCGTGACCGGGTTCGAACTCATTCAGCTCGATCGCGATCAATGGCGTTTCGATTTTCTGACCGAGACGCGGGTATGCCTCGATGCGCTTGATCGTCGGCAGCTTCACGCGCATGTCGCGCTCAATCGCTTCATGTAGCGCTTTCAGGTTCTCAAGCACGGCGCATCACCTTCTGCAGTTCGTAGTTCACTTCCTGACGGAGAATCACCATCAGCCGAGCCTCGCACGCCTTGGCTGCACGTCGAAACGCTGGATCGCCTGATTGTTGCCATGCCACCGTCACCATCCGGTAAGGCATCCGCTCCTTGCCAACACGCTCGTAGATCGGTCCGTCGGGCTTTCGCTTCGACTGTCGCCACGCGCCCTCGAACGACTGGCGACCGACTCGCATCCCCTTGCGCGTCCTCGTCGCATTGCCAAGGCGATGCGCCTCGAGCGGGTTCAGGCCGAGCCACACCTTGCCGGTGTCAGCCGAGCGAAGAAAGAAGTAGAGGCGGCGACGGATGACCTTCTGCGGGATCTTCGTCGCGGCCCCGACCTCTTTCGCTGTCTGGCTCTTGATCCACCCTGCCGTCTTGCGCAACGTCCGTCGCCACGCTGCCTGCATCGCAGACGGCGACAACCCTTGCAACACGGCCGTCGCCTCCTTGATGTCGATTTCGATCTTCAGATCGTCCATAGCACCTACTGGAGAATGAGGACGGTCCAGCCAGTGCCGTCCGGATGCGCTTCGAGCACGCGGTAACGCTCCCCGCTCGCGATCAGGATGCTGCCCTGCCGAACTGCAGCAGCGTCGCGGTCGCGCAGATGGAACACCGGCGCGACGAGCTGTGTGCGCTGGCCGCCGAGATCCGGCCCGAGCCAGGGAGACGCGAACATCCCTTCGACGGATCGGCCGTCGATCGTGATATCCGCGTCTCCCAGGTCGCGCAGCACGGCTGCGTCGACGTCCGAGATCAGATCCCGGAACGCCACGTCACGCCTTCAGCTTGATGAGTGCCTTCGGGCGCGTGCACAGATGGATCGGGTTCGATTGCGCCTCGATCTCGACGCCCTTGCCGAAGTCCATCAGCTCTTGCTTCGCGTAGTACGGCAGGCCGGTCGTGTTGACCGCTTCGACGTAGTCGGCCGGCGCAAAGCGCGTGATGAACAGCTCGGCCACGCCCTCCGGCACGGCGTGCGCTTCGTCGTCCGCCACATAGCCGACGTCACCGACGCGCCCGCGATACCGTTCGAACGTGCAGCCGCCGAAGTCGAACGCGTCGCGCGCATCGCCGCGCAGCTGCGCGGCCATCACCGACGCGAGGTACGTTTCCTTCACCGACTTCGCGACGATCAGCTTGTTCCAGAACTCGCGCCCGCACAGCACGCGCACGCCCGTGTACGTCATCGCGCCGAGCGCGTCTTCGATCGCATCCTGCACCTCGACGCACTTCTGGCGAATCTCGGTCGTCGCGGTCGACAGCTCGAACGGAATCACCGTCTGCTCGATGCCGAAGTATTTGAGCAGGTCGATCAGGACCGTCTTTCCGTCCGCATCGAGCACCGCGCCCTTGATTGCGCCGATGCGGTGGAACTCGTGCGTCGCATCGAGTTGTCGGCGCATCTTCGCGAGCCGGCGATTCACGACCGTCTGCATCGCTTCCAGCTCCGTTTCGGAACCGAAGGCACGCAGGTTCGCGATTTCGTCGGCCATGATCACTGCGCGCTGCGGCAGGTGCACCGTATTGAACGGGATCATGCTGCGCTTGCTGCCCGCGACAACGGCGGCCGGTGCACCGCGCTGGCCTGCCGCGACGAGCGACAGCGTGTCTCCGTCGCGCTCGATCTGCACCGTCGTCGTCGTGATCCCGTCTTCTTCGAACAGGCCGAGCGTACCGATGCGGCCCGGCACATACGGCTGCTCGTTGATCGCAGCACTGAGGGACGACAGCGAGAACACGTCGTCTTGAAACAGGGCGATGTCCGCCATACAACCTCCAACATGAAATGGATACAAAAAAGGCCACGCGTGCTGCGTGGCCTTGAATCGCGCCGACTATGGTCAGCGGACGATCACGTGGCGCTCGGCGAGATCACCGCGGCCGGTAACGTCCAGTCCCGTCAAGAGCGCACCGGCCACCTCGGCGAGCCGCACGATGCCGGTTGCCGGACGCGGCGCATCCGACGCCGGCAGCGCCGCATAGAGCACCCCGGCGGCGACTTCGGAACCGTCGTTAGCCGCGTTGTCGTACGGCGCGTACTCGCCGGTACTCGTCAGGCCGAGGACCTGCCCGGCCGGCAGCGCCGCTCCGGCTTTGACGACGATGCGATCGCGCGAGATCTGCCCTTCGCCCTCCGACACCAGAAATTCGGCCGTCAACACCCCTTGTTGCTTCACGTTCGACATGAGTTTTCCCCTCCTCGGGATACGTCAAAGTTACTTTCCGCTCTTGCGAGCCGCGTAGATGGACGCCGCGCGCGGCGCATTCGCGACCACGGGCGCGTCTTGCTGCGCGGCCGGGACAGAGCGATGGTTGATCGGCTTCTGCGACGCCGTTACGCGCTCGAACAGCCGCGCGCGAACCTGATCGGGCGTCAGGCCATCCGCGACAAAGCCGGCCGTCAGCTCGGTCAGGCTCGCGGCCAGACAGATGCCGGCAATGTCCTGTGCGCTTCGGATCGCAGCGTCGACAGTCGCGCGGTCACGCAGCCCCGTCGCCAGCACAATGCCTTCCGCGCAGTGCTCGATCTTCGCGTCACGGCACGCCGCGTACACGTGCGACGCCAGCGCCGCAACATCCGGCCCGGCTTGCGGTGCGGCCTGCGGCTGCGGTGCGGGAACGGGCGGCGGCTCGACGTCGTCGGTGAGCATCGCGCGGATCGGATCCGGCACGGCCGAGAAACGCGCCACGTGTCGCGCCGCGCCCGCGTACGCGGCGATACGGATCGGCTCGGCGATCGTGTCGCAGAATCCTTGCTCCTGCGCCTGACCTGCGGTGAGCCAGGTCTCTGCGTCCATGATGGCCCGGACCTCGTCGCTCGATCGACCGCTACGTTCCACATAAGCCGCGAGCATGTTGTCCGACGTGCTGTCGAGCAGGTCTGCGAGCTTGCGAAGGTCGGTCGCCTCACCGGCCGCGACCGTATGCGGGTTGTGGATCATCAGCATCGCATTCGACGGCATCACGATTTCGTCGCACGCCATCAAAATCAGCGACGCAGCCGACGCTGCAACGCCATCGACGCGGCCGGTCACCTTGCCGGCATGCCGCCGCAACGCGTTGTAGATCGTGAACGCATCGAACACGTCGCCACCCATCGAATTGATGGCAACGACGATCGACGTCGCCGTCGCGGCGACCTCATCGAGCGTCGCTGCGAACAGTTCCCCGTCCGTGCCCCAAAAGCCGATGTCGCCGTAGATCCGGATCTCGGCGACCTGCTCGCCGGCCGCGTTCGCCTGTGCGCGGATGTCCCACCAGCGCTTCTTCCCCTTCATTCGCCCTCCCCATTTGAAAGATCGCCCACACCGTCGAACGGTTCGAGCGTGTCATACCGAATGCCAAGCCGGCGCTCGCGCGCAAGGTCGGCCGCGTTCTCGTTGTCGACCTGCTCCGGATCGTCGCCGCGCGACAGCACGGCACCGGTCCGGCTCGCCAGCCCGGAGCGAATCTCCATTCGCTTCGCCGTGACGTCCTGCACCGGGTGGATATACGGCCAGCCCTGCGGCACCCAACGCACTCGCAGATAGTCGCGACGGCGTCGGTAGTAGTCCGCCATCGGCATCGCGCCCGACAGTGCGCAGGCATCGACCCACCAGCGCCACACTTTTCGGCAAAACTGGTGAATGAACACGTTCCACTGGATCTGCTCGATCGACCGCCGAAACTCGTTCAGGATCACCCGCAGCACGCGATCGCTCACGTCGCGCAGATCGCCCGTCATGACTTCGTATGGCATGCCGACCGAAGCCGCAGCCGCCATCAGTTGCTGACGCATGAACGGCCCGTAGTCGGTGCCCGCGCCCGGCGGCTCGGCGAACTTGACGTCCTCGCCCGGTGCCAGTTCCTGCATGCTCCCCGGTTCCAGCGAAACGACCGGCGAGAACCCGTCTACGTCATACTGCATTTCCCCGCCCGTGACGGGATCTCCCGGTAAGCCCGGCTCGCTCGGCGGCTTCGTGATAAACCCGGCGAAGAGGTTGCTGACCTCCTGCCTGAACAGCACCGCGTCGTCGAAGTTGTCCAGCGACTTGAGCCGAAGCAGCACGGTCGACAGCTCCGGGACTCCGCGCACCTGGCCGGGCCGAAGCGCGAGGAAAACGTGCGCGATTTCGTCAGCCGGAACGCGCACGGTCTGCATGTTGCCCGCTGACGCACGCCCGTACTCGCCGGGATGACGCTGCAGCAGGTGGTACGCAACGCGTCGACCGTCCGCATTGAACTCGACGCCGTTGACGATCTCGCCCCCGCCCGCCACCACCTCGTTCTTCTCCATAGGCAGCAGATCTCCTTCGAGAAGCCGGATCTGCATGGGAACCGCCAAGCCTTCGCTCGGACTTCGGAACTGGCGACGAACCAGTACCTCGCCGTCACTGAAGAACGCCCGCGCGGCAAGCGTCTGCACGCCCGCCATGTCGAACACATCGTCCGCGTCGATCTCCTCGCAGCTATCCTCCCAAAGTTGCTTTTGCATCTTGCGGACTGCGTCGTTCGGATGCTGCGGGTGCGCTTGGATGCCGTTCCCGATCGTGTTCGATACGAGCCGTGCAATCGCCGTTTTCGCCCACGGATCGTTGCGGATCGCGTCGCGAGCGCGCGAGCGCAGCAACGGCAGGTTTTGCGCCGCCGCTGCATTTGGTCCCGCGCTCGACGCACGCCACGACTTCGCCCGTGCGCCCGTCGTACTCGCTGACTCATATGCCGCTGCCTTCAGCCGCGTCGGCACCACGAATCCGCGCCGCGCGAGTGACGGAAAGCCGCGCTTCATCGCACCCCCTTGCCGGCGTGGCGAATCCGGACGATCGACGAACGCCCGGCCGCGCCGTTCAGGTCGCGAATGATCTCGGTGCGTGCCTCGCGCAGCTCGCCGATCGAGCGATATTTCACGCGCCGGTCGGCATACTGGACTTCCAGCTCACCCTTCGCGATTGCAGACTGGATGTTCTGCAGATCCTGTTTTGTGTATGCCATGCCATTCCCTCGTTTAGCGCCGCTTCAGGTACGTCGAGCGACCAACACGACGCCCCTGAATGCGCGAAACCCCGCTCGGGGGCGGGGTTTCGGTGGGTTTTGCTACCTGCGGCAACGGCCGCGGCGTCTCGATAATCTCGGTCACGTCCGGCGGATCAGGCGGCACCTCGGCCGGCAGTGCCGCCGGCAACGCCTCCAGCACCGGAACCGCATCGAACAGGGAGACCTGCGATGCTCGATGCTGCTCGACCTGCCAGTGCGCCTCGGTCATCAGATGCACCTTCACACTGCGGGCCGCGTGCAACGCATACCCTTCGCAATCCAGCGCTTCGTTTCTCGGGCTGATCTTCTTCCACACGCGCTTACCGCCACGTGGCCCCGGCACCTTGACCTCAGCTGTGAGCTGCGACAGGTAGTCGCTGCGCACGCCGCTATACCAGTGCATCCGGCCCGGCCCGTCGCCTTCGAGCTTCAGTCGGTTGTCGAGGATCAGATCCTTCGCGCGGCTGACGCCGACCATGTACGGGCGCAGCCCATACTTGGCCGCCTTGCTGTTGTTGCGCGTCGAGTCGATCGACGCCTTCGGCACGCTGAAGATCTCCGCGTCGACGTTGCTGCTGCCCTTGACGGCCATAACGTTGTAACCGGCGTGCTGCGCAGCGCGCACATACTTGTAAACCGCATCCGACGTCGCACCGTCCGATGAGTCGATCGACGTTGCACGGACACGCAGCAACCAGCCGCTCTCATGCCGGTATGCGTGCGACAACAGCATCGTCAACGCGCCCCATACGCCGCCTGTCATCGGGTCTTGCTGCTGCTCCGTCACGTTGCCGTAGATCTCGCCCCATGAGACGAGCCAGCTTTCCTCGCCGCGCCCCCATGCACGCAGGACGATCGCGAGCCGGTCGTGCTGCACGTCGACGCCGAGCGTCAACACCAGACCGCCGAGCGGGACCGTCAGCTCCGCGTATGGCAGCGCACGTTGTGCGAGCACGTCCAGCTCGGGCAGATCGGTCTTGTACTTGTACGCCCGGCCCTGCGAGTTGTTCACGAACGAACGCATCTTCGTATCGTCGCCCTCGCGCAGCGCCTTGTCGGCGGTCAGCCACTTCTTGACCAGCTCGGCCATGTTCGAGCCGGGAAACGGCGACACCAGCTCGTTGATGCGGAAGCCGGCAACGCCGTGAAACGGTGCCGTCGCTACCCACCGCCCGCGATGGACAGCGCGAATACGCGTCGCGTCGTCCCACAACGAGCCGCAATGCGGGCAGGTGTACCGGGCCGTCTCCGGTTGTGCGCGGCCGTAGACCTCATGCACGACTTCGGCGCCCTCGCTCCACGTGACGTTTTCCCATGCCAGCTCATGCTCCTCGTCACAATCAGGGCACGGCACCAGGTACACGCGCTGATCCGATGCCGCGTAGGCCTGCTGGATGCGCGACAGGCCGTCGATGGTCGGCGTGCCGCCCAAAATCATCTTGCGTCGCCGGGCCGAATAGCTCTTGTTCCGTTCCTCCAGCAGCGTGATCGAATCGCCCTGCTCGCGCACGTTCGTGTTCGCGTCGTCCGGCTCCTCGACCGCAACGACCGGGGCCGGCGTCGACTTCACTTCGTCCGGCGCGTTCGACGTGATGAACTTCAGGAAGCCGCGCGCGAACGTCTTGTGATCCCACAGGTTGTTTTTGTCGCGGGCCGCGTGAACCGGCAATCTTGCCGACAGGCGAGGCGTCACCTCGACCATCGGCTCGAACTTCTCCAGGTTGAACTTCTTCGCCGTCTTCTCCTTCGGGAACATGACGATCATCGGGCACGGGTCAACGTCGATTCGCTTGCCGATGTAGTTCAGCAGCACGCCATCGGTCCACGCGACCTGTGCCGACTTCATGCACACGACCTTCTGCACGGTTGGATCGTCCAGCGCTTCGTGCATGCCGAACACCCACGGCGTGATGTTCGGGTTATACCGGCCGGGACTGGCCGATCCCTTCGCGCTCAACCTACGATGTTTGCGCGACCAATCCGTCGTCCCAATCCGCTCCGGCGGACGCAGCATCTTCGCGATCCGGCGAATCACCGCGTGGACTGTCTGGGTCGTATTCAGAAAGCTGCTCAAGGCATCCATATATGTGCTCGTTCAACCATTCGACGTCCACCTCGACGCCGTATAGCGTGCGCAGCTCCTGCACCAGCTTGTCGGACAGCGACAGCAGCTCCGTTTGAAATGCGCCGACCATCAGGCCGTACGCTTGTTCGAGCTGCGCCGCATTGACGAGCTGCCCCTTCTTCTCCGCCAGCGTCAGCAGCTTGATCTCGCGATCGACGATCTCGGTCTTCGCCCGTTCGGCGACGAGATCGATGCCTGTACCACTGGACCGGCCGGCTGCGATCTCGCGCAAATGCCGGATGTACGCGATGCGGATCTCGTCGATCGACGCCACGCGGTAATCGAGCTGGACCTTGTCGACGAACCGCGAAACGGCCGACTGGTCAAGGTCGAGATGGTCAGCGATCTGCTGCTGAGTCGGCATGAATATGACCCCCTATGGAGACTCGCCAGTAGAGAAAAAACGCGGGTGCGAGCCCCCGCGTGTGGCGATGCCCAGAGGGTCCCCGCCTGCTCAAAAAGTAGGCAGCCCCGCACCGATCGCGACATCGGCGGTCACGCCGTCGCCCGCACGGTCCATCGCCCACACGACACGGTCCATCGCGTCGTCAAACACGAAGCACCGCGCGGTAACGCGCCCCATGCTTCGATCTTCATCCCACGTCGACCAGACCTCGCTCGGCCCGGCGCTCGTCGACTCGATTCGCATTTCAGCGCCCCAATACAAAAAGCCCTGAGGGCTTTCGCACTCAGGGCTTCAGAATTCATTTAGTAAGGGCAAGCGCCCTTCCAATAGGCTCAACAACCCATGTCGGCGACGCACGCGTGCGTCAAGCGAGCCGTGAGACAATCGCGCGACCTCAAACCGCTCGATACGGAGACCCGATGGGACTGCTCGAAGATGTCATGAAAACACTTGAACGCGTGCCGGGATGGAAGCGAATTGCTGCGGCCCCGAGCGAGATCGATGCACTCAAGGCACGAGTCGCGGCGCTCGAAGCAAAGCTTGCCCCCGGCGGTCAAGTCTGCCCGCTATGCAACAATGCGACATTCAAGGTCACATCGTCCGCACCCGACCCGACCTTCGGCGTGCTCGGGGCAAAGCTGGACGTGTTGCAATGCTCGTCTTGCGGCCATCAGGAAACTAGACAGCGGTAACCGCGCTCGCCCCGACCCGCGACAGCAGGTCTACCATAGCCTTGCCATCCACATTGTCGCCATCCACCCCCACGACAATGTGGATGCCATCGTCGTGCTTCGCCACCCGCACGACGCCTTTGATCAGACCTACGGTAGCAGCGACCTTCGATCCAACCGCCACACGCAGCTCATTCTCGCGATGCAGGTCGTCGATCAAATCCGCTGCGCTGGTACCGCTCGCGGTGAGATCATCGTCGACGCAGTAGAGCTTGCGGGCGAGGTCGGCGTCTTCCGCATTGACGACCAAACCTTCCGAGCGCAACCACGATTCGAACCGGCAGTATCCACGCCCCTCGCCGTAAAACCTCCCGTCACGCTCCACAACCAATCCCATCGGCCACTCGCCCAATAACACCGGGCGCGCGACGAATCGCGGTCTCGTCTTGTCGATCGGCCAATCATCCTGCTCCATGTGCCACGCAACCACTTCGCCGCAATAGTACGCGACGCGCCTGTCGTCGATCTCCATGACTCCCCAGGCGAGACATCCCGGCTGCGCCGGAACAAATCGTTCATTGCTCATCGGATACCTCGACGGGCATGCATGCCCCAAAAGCAAAAGCCCCGAGGGCTTTCGCACTCAGGGCTTCGATATTCATTTCGTAAGGGCGAACGCCCTCCCAACAGACCCGACAGACAGTTATCGTTGTTGGTCGCGGCGCTCCCGCGATTCAGTACGCCTGTCGGGCGAAGGTTGCGACACGAGTATGCGGTCGCTCATTTATCCAGTGACGCGGTAAAGGATGTGCAGAGTTTAAGCGATCCGCTCTTGAAATGGAATACGTTTCATCCTCGCAATTGCCGACGCAATGTGTCGTACACCGATCCATCTACCGTATCCAGCAGCGCGAGCATGTCGTGGAAGCGCCACGACCAGTTCTTCCGATACTCGTCGAGCGATACGCCGAGCGCGTGCGCCCGGCCAGCGTCGTCGACCTGCCGCTTGCCGGAACCGGAACAGCAGGGGCAAATATGCCGGCCCTTCGAATCCGAAGCTGGCGACGCTGCGATCCGCCCCATCCCGCCGCAGTCGTCGCATGGTTCGTATTCCCGAAAGACCAGCGGCCCGTTACGCCCTTCGAAGAACGGGATACGCTCCTCCGATACACACACCTTCCCGCTGCCCCCGCATACATCACACGCGTGCGTTGATGTCGTGACGGCACGCGCGCGACGCACGACGCCACGCCCTTCGCACTCGACACACTGATCGTTCACCCACTCGTCTAGCAACCGCAGCGCGAAGCGCTCGACGATGTCGACCTTCGAACGCTCGACAGCGTGCCCCGCACGTTGATCGCGACGCTCATCGCGCGACAGGCCCGTGAACCGCGCACGCTTGAATCGGCCCGACGTCCGGATCATCTGCGCCAACAGCAACGTTGCACGTCGAACCATCGCATGCGTCGGCATCGGCCCGGCCTTGATTCGGGCCAGCAGGCTCCCGAGATCGTTCGCAAAGGCGAGCGCGCCCAAAGTAACTTTAGGATCGGCAATCGGGTCGGTGAACTGACCACGAACGCTCATCGCAACGCCGACCCGCTCTTTCAAATCGATCATGACTCTCTCCTACTCGTCCTAATGTCTCAATGTCCCAAGGGAAGAAGCTTGCAGGGGTGCGCGCCTGCGACATGCGACATGCGCCGCTCACGTCGCGCATGTCGCGCCCCTGCGCCCGCGCCCGAGACCGCGCCTTGGGACGTTAGGACATGGGACGTCCACGGCGCGCCAAGACGGGGCAAGTGGCGCGCTTACCGTGCAGGCACAGCGCGCCACGCAATCACAACGGACTGTCGTCATCACCCGCCGCAACCAGTTCGCGCTCCGCTTCCGCCTCTTGCTCTTCCTTCACGTAGTACCAACCGCGCGATCCGGTCGACTCGCGCTTGCGCACCCACCCGAGCGACTTCAACGCCTTGCCGATGCGGCGCTGCTCGGCCAGCGTCCACTTCGACGTGTCGAGCTTCAGAATGTCCGCGAGGATCTCTTCCATCGTCGTGCGCGACACGAATTCCAGGGCCTTGGCGATCTTGTCCTCGTACACGTCGCCTTCATAGCGCTCCGCTTGTTCGATCTCGAACAGCGGGCGCTCATGCTCTTCTACGTGCCACACGACGCCCGAGCGATACAGATGCACGGCTTCCGCCCAGAGCTGATCACGAACGGCCACAATGCCGTCGATGTCGACCAGTCCGCTGACACGCAGCGGCCAGTAACGCCGGTTGCCCGATTCGTCTTTCAGGTACGTGTCGAAGTTGACCGAGCCAGCGAACACGCACTGACGCGGGACGTCCGTCGCCCGCTTGCCGTAGAAGTTGCGGAACCGGTCGACAGCCGTCGCGAAGAAGCTCTTCACCGCCGACGAGTCGGCCTTGTTCAACGAATCCAGTTCGGCCAGCTCGATCACCCACTTCCCGGCCAGCACCGCGTACGTGTCCTTGTTGCCGATCTGGATTGGCGTATCCGTGAACCACGAAGCGCCGGCCAGCACCTTCAGCGCCGTCGATTTGCGATGCCCCTGCTTGCCTTCGAGGATCAGGACGTTGTCGACCTTGCAGCCCGGCTCCATCACGCGCGCGACGGCGGCGATCATCCATTTCATGAACGCGAGCTGCACATACTCGCTGTCGGCGACACGCAGGTAGGTCGACGGCATCGATCGCACGCGCGACACGCCGTCCCATTTGAGCCCTTCGAGGTATTCGCGCACGTCATGGAAGTGCTTCTCATCCGCCACCAACAGAACCGCGTTCATCACGATATCGGTGCGCACCGAGAGGCCGTAGCGCTGCGACAACCAAAGCGCGCAGCGCTGATCGTCCATGTCAGTCCACTCGCCCTTCACGCCTTGCCGGAACGGCGGTGCCTTGCGCTTCATCACGCGGCCACCGAAGTCGTCCTGCTCGATGACGCCTTGCCACGCTTTGTGATTCGCCAAGATCATGTGCACGTTGCCGAGCGTCGGCAGCAGCGTGCCCTTGTCCGAACGCGCGAGATCCTGCTCCCATGTGTGCGCGCCGTTCTCTGCCTCGCGGCCATCCCATTCCGGCTGTTTCGCGGCAGCGGACGTCGCGGCGGATTTCGTCGGCGTGTCGTCCGCGGTCGGCACCGCAACCGTCGCCGGCCGGATCTCTTCGTTCGCTGGCGCGATGACGCGCAAGATCGCCGCCTGCACCTGCGCCTGGACAGGATCGATACCCTCTTCGACGTGCAGGTCGTTGAAGTCGGTCAGCTTGCGCTCGCCGCGATTGGTGAATGCCGGATAGACCACGCTGACGTCGCCGACCATCGCTGCCGCCTCGTACGCACGCTTCAGGCCCGTGTTCTCGAAGCGCTTACGGCGCAACGGCATCACGTCGTTTCCGTAGCTCACCTCGACATACGGCACGCCATTGTCGTCACGACGGCGTGACGCGGCGACCATGTACCACGTGTTCTTCGCCTCGATCCGCACCGGGTCGGCACCAAACACTAGTTCACCCCGGAAAGCGAACTCGTCGGCGAGCCAGTCGCGCATGCGCTGCTCGATCTTCCAGTCGTCGTCGGCGCAGACCAGCACATGCACATCCGGATACGTTGCACGCAGATAGCGCACGGCCGGGAGGATGCCGCCCGCGTCGAAACAAACATTGACTGCGAACGCCTCGTCGATCGCCATGCGGATCGAGCGCGCGGTCGCGTAGCCTTCGGCAACCAGCACGATTTGGTCGTCTGCGCCGACCTCGCCGAGCAGATACGACGCGCCCTTCTTTTCCATGCCCTTGTTGAAGCGCTTCGCGCCGTCCGGCGTGATCTTCTGCAGACCGACGAGACGAGCTTCGTCGCCGTACTGATACATCGGCACGAAGATCGTGCCGTCCGCGTCGAAACGCACGCCTTCGGCCGTGATGCGCTTGCGTTCAAGATAGGTGGACTCGCCATGCTCTGCCGCGCGGTTCCACTGATCTCGCGCACGGTTCGCGGCGAGCTTCGCCTGACGCGCATCACGCTCCGCTTGCTCACGGTCGGCGGCTTCCTGACGACGACGCGTCTCCGCGAGTGCTTCCTCGCTCAGCGGTGCGCCGCTCCACTCGAATCGCTCAGTGCCCGGATCGTCGCCCGAGAAATGGCCGAACGTACCGCCATAGCCGATTACCGCCCCCTTGCTGATGACCTCGCGTAGCTGATACCAGTATTTCTTGCGCGGCCCGTATCGGTGATGTTTGCCGTCCGCGATGGGATGCCCGGCGGGCAGATCGGGATGACCCGCAGCACGCAATTGCTGAATAATCTGGTCCAGTGTCGCCATACAAAAATTCCCTCGATCAAAGTTACTTTGGCCGCATGTCGCGGCCAGATCACAATTCGTTGAGCTGCGCGCTGTTAGCTCGCGCGACGAGCCGCCTCCAGCTCGACGAGACGACGGTCGCGCTCGACCTTGTGAGAAAAGCTTCTCCATACGGCTCGCCCCGCCGCATAGCACTGCCGCCCGCTCGGCGAGCGGCTGTATTGCGATGCGCTGCGTCGCAACGCGCTACTGATCCCGTTCACGTTCACATGTGTCTCCGGTTATTTGCCGCGCAGTCGACGCCATTCCGCCGACATGAGATCGTCGAACGCGGCAAGGTCCAGCGCGCAGAGACGATCGGTAAGCTGGTCGCGGAACGCGTGACGTTCCGCCTTGGTTGCGAGCGCTGCGCATGCACGCGCAGCTCGCTCCATGAACAACCGCACGCGCCCGGCTGCGTTCGCTTCCGCAAGAATCGGAGCGAGACAATCCGGGAACGTGGCGATCAGTTCGGACAGCAAGCGCCCCGCTTCGGCGGGGGCATGCTCGAATCGGGATGCGAGCGTCGTGACAGCGCATGCCAATTGCTGCTCGGGCGAGCAGCAAAGGCCGATATGCTCACGGTCGGGACGACAGCACCCCATGCCGGGCTTAAACCGCTCCATGACGACGCCGGCGACGTGCGGCAAGGTTGCGAGCAGCGTGAATCAAACGCTGGAACAGACGCTGGCCCTTGCGGCCGGTCGCGATGATCTTCTCCGCGTCGTGGTCGTCGATCCGCTGATCCGCCAGCGCTCGTGTCACGTCGTCAGCCACAAGACCGACATGCGCCTGCAGGTGCAGGGCCGTCGAAACGAGACGCAGCGTGCCGGGTTCGCTGACGTCGTCAGCGGCGTGATCGTCGACGTGCTCGGCCACCAAACCGAATCGCGAATTCAACGCATGAAGCGCGTCGAGCGCGTACGCCTCGCCGTCTGCCTTTTCCTGCATCCACTCGATCAGCAGCTCGAACATTTCCATCGACAAGCGACTGTCGCCAACACCACGCAGGCGAAGGCGAAGCGATTCCGGTGTGATGTTCTTACCGCGCCGAATTGTGAGGTGGTTCGCCGCGTCGGCGACGCCGCCGGGCGTGTTGCGAACGGACGTATAGAGGACGTCCAGCCATTCGGTACTGTCGTATCGGCAGGTCATAACGTTTGAGATCGGAGCGTTTCATCCTGTCGCGACGCACGAAACGTCACTAGGATTCGAGATGTGCGATCGAAACCGCACGGTTAGCTGTTGCAGACATGCGTTGCGCTTGGCGATGGCCCCGATTGGCGGACGAAGGCCCAATCGACCCGACTGTTCAGTTCCTCACATCGCACGGCACCGTGGCAAAGCTGCTCAATTGGAGGGCAGTGTTCAGCCGGCACCCGCCGGCCCGCCTGCTTCCATTGCTGGACCGCCGCGCGAGTCACGCCAAGGTGATCTGCAAGCGACTGCATAGTCAGCCCGGCCGCTTTGGCGGCCCGATCCAAGGGGTGTTCAACGATGTTGTCCATGAGCTTCCATCATCAGCACAATGATAGAAATTCTAACATTCAAAAGATAGAAAATATAGCCATGCGTGCGCAAGATTTTCTTACCATTGAGCGCATGGACATCGGTGAATGGATAAAGGCGAGCCGCGAAGCTGCCAGCCTCAAGCAAGATGAACTCGCGGAGCGATTGGGGAAGACGCGCGGCAACGTGTCAGCGTGGGAGAACGGCCGTCACGAGCCAAGCTTCGGCCAGATTCTTGAGATCGCACGTATTACCAAGCATGCAATCCCCATCCCCGGCCTTGCGGGTACGCCCATTGGGAACGTTGTCCCGGCGAATGTCGGCACGCGTCGCATACCGCTGATCAGCAGCGTGCAAGCCGGCCTGATGAGCGAGGCAATCACTCCGTTTCCACCTGGTGGTGCGTTCGAGTACCTGCTAACCGATCTAGAGCTATCGGACCATGCGTTCGCCCTTGAGGTAGAGGGGGAATCGATGGCACCGGAGTTTATGCCCGGCGATAGAATCATCGTTGAGCCAGCCATTGCACCTAGGCCGGGCGACTATGTCGTCGCAAAGAACGGCAAAGAAGAAGCCACGTTCAAGAAGTACAGGCTTCGTGGCGTGAGTACGACTGGCGCGGAAGTGTTTGAGCTGGTCCCCCTGAATTCCGACTATCCAACGATAAATAGCGAACACGAACCCGTTCGGATTATTGGCGTGATGGTTGAACACCGTCGATATCGCCGGCGATAACCCGCTCCCCCGCAGTCCCGCTTCGGCGGGATTTTTTTTTGCGCACCCACTCCTGACTATTGCCTGCTCGATCTCAATAGATAGATTTTCTACCTACGTAGGATAGTTTTTCTTGCGTGTCGCGGGATAGAAAATCTATCATCCTCACGTCACAACCTATCGTGAGGAACTGATGAATCGCGAACTTCCTGAACTGCACGCCTCGCAACCCGCCGCTCATCCCTGTCAAGCGAGTTGCCTGATCGATTGCCAGCTCTACGACCGTCAAGAATGGCTCCGCGACGAGCAAACACCCCGCATTACCCCGTCCGAGCCGGCACGCCAAAGCAACTTTGAAAAATCGAAGATCTTCCGCTGGACGGTCGTCGCCGTCCTGCTGTTTGTCGTCGTGAACGTGTTCCAGGACGATCCGGTAGTCGCTCCGACAACCGCTTATCACGTCAGCGTTTAAGCCGCCCCGACCTGCCGGGGCGTATGGCCCCGGCGTCATGGAGACCACCATGCCGCGAATCAAATCCCCAACCTTCCCCCTCGTCGACATCGAGCGTCGCGACACCCTCTCACTTCGCACCATCACGCGTTACGACCGTAATGAGCGCCGCCCATCGACCCCAATTCTGATTGGCAAGTACGTAGTCGGACGCCGCCCATTGGTGGATAGCGTGCATACGGAGTATTTGATCCTCGACGGCACTGAGATCGCCGGCAAGCAGATCTCGATTCCTGACGAAGGCAATTGCGCCGACGCAATCAAGCGCCTGCGCGACGCAAAGCGCGCGGCCGGCATGGCGGCATCGAATGCGATCGATAAGGCGAAGAAGGCAGGCAACGCGCGCCCCCCTGCGGCACGGGAGGTCGCGTAATGGACGATCGCACGCAACAGCTCGACCTCACCGCGCCGATCCCGACCGGGAGCGCGAAGGCAGCAGCCGCCGCTGCGGGCGCAACGTCAGCGGACCTGTGGATGGTCCCGTACGGCCAACTTCATTACGACCCGTCCGACAACATCCGCCCCGTTGATCCCGAATGGGTGACGCACCTTACTGCCCTCATCATCGAGAACGGATACGACAAGGGTTCACCGCTTCATTGCTACGCGCGGAAGGTCGCAGGCAAGGATCTGCTGTTTGTATACAAGGGGCAGCACCGCTACCTTGCGGCCGGCAAGGCGATCGAAGCAGGCAAGGACATCGGCAAGATCCCGGTCGTCGTCCGTGACGCCAAGACAGTCATCCGCGCCGAAATGGTGATCGACGGCTATCTCAGCAACAACGGCAAGCAGTCGTCGCCGCTTGATCTGGCCGCTGCCGTCGCCGAGCTGCGCGACATTCATGGCATGACGCTTGCCGCCATCTGCAAGCGCTTGAACGTCACCGATCAAACGATTCGCGACGTCGGTCTGCTCGAACGGGCACCAGCCGAACTGCATCAGCTCGTACGGAACGGCCAATGCACCGGCACATTGGCCATCGAGCAGATCCGCCTGCACGGCGGCGACAAGGCGCTCGAACGGATCGCGTCGGGCCTTGCGAAAGCGAAGGAAGCCGGCAAAAGCAAGGTCACGAAGAAGCATCTGGCCTGTGACACAAAGCCTGCTAAGCAGGCCGCAGCAAAAACAACGAAGATCAGCGATGCCACTGCAAAGCAACTTTTGCAGGCGTTACAGGCGGTCCTGCACGACCCCGTGTTCGGCAAGCTTTCTCCGGGCACCCTCGACGCCGTACATAACGCGCTGACGCCACTCGCTGATCTGCTCGATACAGTGCCGGCTCACAAGACTGCGTACGCCATCGCCACCGCAAACGAACACGGCGTCTACACGCCAACAGATGTTATATCCGCGCCGAAGGAACAACGCACCGGCCGCCGCCCGGTAGAAATTCGGGTCGCGCAGATTGCGAAAGGTGAGTGGATCTATGGCATGGATTACACGATCGGGACAGCCGGCGGCGCATCGCCATGCACATACCGCGAAGGAATGCCGACCTATCTGACCCGCGTGCAGGCAATTCGCGGGGCCGTGCGCGACCTTACCCACCGCATCGAGGCGAGTCCTGCCATGTCGAAAGCGAAGGAAGCCAACAACGTGCGCAAGTGGCTCGACAAGTTGTATGTGATGCCCGACCCCGACTGGACGCCGGAAATGGCACTGGAGGTAGCCGCATGACCCTGCGCCCGGCCCTTTCTACCCCACGTCCGCTGCCGCAAAAGCGGGAACACGCGAAGAAGCGCCCGGCTATCGCACTAGCGAGCGTCAACGGCACTTCGATGCAGTCGAACAACGACGGGCTGACGCCCGCAACAGCGATCCAGAAAGACGAAGCGCCGCTCTCGCGGCGCAAAACTATCCAGACGAACGAAGCCTTGGCGGATACCCGCCAAGGCAAGGTCGCGCGCCTCGACGCCCTTCGCATCGAGATCCGCGCGTTGATCGCCGAGATCTCGCACGCGGCCGACGTCGAGTTGCTGGACCTGATGGCCGACGAGATTGGATCGTTCGCTCGCCATAAAGCCGCGCAGGACGCGCGCATCTGGGCAACAACCGCAGGCATCACGTTGGAAACCGGCTTGATGCAGCTTGGACGCGCCCTGCCCACCTATGGAGACCAGCAATGACGACCGCCGACAAGAGCCGCATTGATGCGCTGATGGAAGCCGTTTCCGCAGAGGCTCGCACGAAGTCCGTGCGCGGCGAGGGAGATGCACAATGAAGAGAAAGCAGCCGAAGCACGAAGCGCCGATCGCTGACACGCGGATTGCAGCGGAAATTTCGAGCATAATCAGCGCCGTCAGCTTTCAGGGGCTCAGTATCGAGACTCCGGACGGCAACCCCGCCACCCTCGCCGTGCTTGATCAGAATGGCAAGGTGGTCGACGCAGGCCCTGCGGTATCGCGTGCCGTGTGGGAGATCGCGATCAAATCGTATCGAAACTTCCTTTGTGCGCAGGGCTTCATGCGCGTCAGGACAGTCTCTCCTGACCAGCAGACAGCATGACAAGACACGGCGCCGCAAGGCGCCGTTTTCATTATGCGGTTCCGCCAGCACGTCAGCGGGAATGTGAAGCCCCGCGTACAGCTTTCGGACCAAGGCAAGACGATCGGGAAGCTCTGATAACATGTATATTGGCTAACGCTCGGCAACCCGAAGATCATGCTGTTCTATCTGGCGTTGCTGCCGACGATCGTCGATCTGACGCAGGTCGGCGTGCTCGCGTGGGGCGAGCTGGTCGGCACGATGCTCGTGATCCTGATCCTGACCGACTGCTTCTGGTCGCTGCTCGCGCTGCGGGCGCGCGCGTTCCTCACCTCCGCACGCGCGAAGCGGATCGCGAACCGCACGAGTGCGACCGCGATGGCCGGCGCGGCGGTCGCGATCGCGGTGCGGTGACTCGCCCTCGCCGGGCATGACGAACGGCGACAGGCTCCAATCGGAAGGTCCGTACGATCGGACACGCAGGCCAGCACGTCGCATGCACTCGCCTCACCTGAGGAGTCCATCATGAAGCACTGGCTGTCCGCTTCGCTTCTGTGCCTGTGCGCGACGCTCGCGCAGGCGGCCGGCGTCAAGTTCGCCACGATTCCTGCCGATGCATCCGGCCCCGAACTGCACGCGATCATATGGACGCCCTGCGCCGATGCCGCGCAGACGCTGACGGTCGGCCCGTACCTGCTGCAAGGCCGGCGCGACTGCGCGACCGTCGGCGACGCGCTGCCGCTGGTCGTGATCTCGCACGGCCACGGCGGCACGTATCTCGGCCACCACGATCTGGCGGAAACGCTCGCCGACGCGGGCTACGTCGTCGCGGCGATCAATCATCCGGGCGACACGTTCGCCGACATGAGCCGCGCCGCCGACGCGCAGGAATTCTTCGAACGGCCGACCGACATCAAGCGGCTGGTCGACTACATGCTCGGCCCCTCGGCCGACGCCGCACGCATCGACCCGGCGCGGATCGGCTTCTTCGGTTTTTCGCGCGGTGGCTACACGGGCCTCGTGCTGGCGGGCGGCAATCCCGATTTCGCGCATGCGCCGGTCGCATGCACGAACCCCGCGTGGCGCATCTGCAAGCAGATTCACGACGAAAGCATCACGCGCCAGCCGTTGACGCACGACGCGCGCATCAAGGCTTACGTGATCGCCGATCCGCTCGACGAATTCCCGAGCGCCGCCACGCTGACCAACGTGCACGCGCCGATCCAGCTATGGACCTCCGAATTCGGCGGCGACGGCGTCGAGCCGCACACCGGCCCCGCGCTGGCCAAGTTGCTGCCCGCGCGCCCCGAACTGCACGTGGTGCCCAATGCGGGGCACTTCGCGTTTCTCGCGCCGTGTCCGCCCTCACTCGCGCAGCACGCGCCGGCCGTCTGCACCGACGCGAAGGGTTTCGATCGCGTGGCGTTCCATGCGACGCTCGACGCGAGCGCGCTCGCGTTCTTCAACGCACACATGCGCTAACAGCCGCTCGGCGCGCACGGCCGCGCAACCACGAAACCGTTGCACGCGACCAGCGCGCGCACGAGCGCCCAGTCGTCGTCATCGCAGAAGTCGAGCAGCATCGCGCCGCACGGGCCGGGCCGTTCGCGCAGGTGTTGGGCGAGCCGCGCATGGATGCCCTGCACGCGGCCGTCGCCGCGCGCGACGATCGACGGATTCGCGCCCATCCCCGTACCGCTGCAGAAGTTGATCGCCCAGCGGCCGCTTTGCGGCGACGGCATGCCGGTCAGCAGCGCTTCGATCACCCGCCACTTGTACTGGATCGACCCGACGACGGGCACCCGGTATTCGTCCTGGATCACGAACGACGCATCCGGATGATCGATCGTGAAGGTCGCGTTGTCGGGCCACGCGCTCAGGTCGATGCCGAGCGGCCGGCCGCTGCGAAACCGCCGCAGCAGCACGATCGCGCCGCGCACGTCGCCGAGCGCGGGTAGCGCGCGACCCGCATGCCAGCGCAGTGCCGGATGACGCGCGCGATGCGCGTCGAACGTGGCATCGAAGCCGCGCGTGCACGCGTGCGCGGGCCATTCGTCCTTCACCGACATCACGATGCATTCGCGCGGATGCGCGGCGAGAAACCGCGCGCAATCGGCGAGCACGTCGTCGAACGACATGCCGAGCGCGATCGCGCCGTGATGAATGTCGAACGTGTCGCAACGATGCCGGCAGCGGATGTCGAGCAGCCGCACGCCGTGCGCAAGCTGCGCAGCGAGCGGCGCGCGCTGCGTGCGCACGAGCGGATCGTCGACCGTATACGCACAGGTGTCATGGCTGCCCGGTAGGGTCAGCGTATGCAGCGGCCGTGCGTCGTCGAGCGCCGACATCCAGTCGGTCAGCGGTGCGGGCGTTTCGTGTGTCGAGAGGAACATGTGTCGATGATCGGCAAGGAAAGGAAAACCTGGGTCACGGCGTCGGACGTCGCCGCGCGCGCCGGCGTGTCGCGCTCCGCGGTGTCGCGCGCGTTCTCGTCGACGGCGAGCATCGCGCCCGACACGCGCGAACGCGTGATGGCCGCCGCGCGTGCGCTCGGCTATCAGGTCAACCTGATCGCGCGCGACATGATCACGCAGCGCAGCAGCATGATCGGCGTCGTGACCGCGGGTTTCGAGAACCCGTTGCGCGCGCGGCTGCTGTCGGACCTGATGGCCGTGCTCGGGCAGCGCGCATTCACGCCGCTCGTGACCAACGCCGACGACCCGCAGCAGCTCCGGCAAGCGCTCGAACGGCTGCTCAGCTACCGCGTCGCCGGTCTCGTGATGACGTCCGCGTCGCCGCCGCTGTCGGTCGCGCGGCAATATCTCGCGCACCGGATTCCGGTCGTGATGATCAACCGGGAAGCGAATCTGGCCGGCGCGGACGTCGTCGTCAGCGACAACGCGGCCGGCGCCGCCGAGGCCGCGCAGCGTCTCGTGCGCGCCGGCGCACGCCGGCTCGCGTTCGTTGGCCCGCATACCGCGAGCTTCAGCGCGCGCTCGCGCGCCGACGCGTTCGCGCACGCGCTGCAACGCGGCAACATGTCCGGCGCGACGCTCGCGAGCGTGATCGATACGGCATCCGACACGCATGCGTGCGGCCTCGACGCCGCGCAGCAGCTGTTCGCGGCCGACCACCGCCCGGACGGCGTGTTCTGTTCGTCCGACCTGCTCGCGCTCGGCGTGATCGACGCCGCGCGCGCCGCGTTCGGCCTGCGCGTGCCCGACGACGTCCGCGTGATCGGCTTCGACGACATCCCCGCCGCCGCATACGACGCGTACCGGCTCACGACGCTGCGCCAGGATACGCAAGGTCTCGCGCACGCGGCCGTCGACCTGCTCGCCGACCGGATCAGCGCATTCGACGGCGCGTCGCGCACGCGCGTCGTGCCGGTCACGCACGTGGTGCGGCACAGTTGCGCGTGACGCGCGCCGTCACTTCAGCCCGCCCGCGAAGCCGCGCAGCAGGTAGCGCTGCACGTAGCCGGCCATGGCGAGCGTCGGCAGCGACGCGAGCAGCCCCGCGCTCATGAGGTCGCCCCAGTCGATGCCGTTCTCGGTCACGTAGCCGGCGATCGCGAGCGGCAGCGTGAAGCGGCTTGGCGTCGACACGAACAGCAGCGCGATCAGGAATTCGTTCCATGCGGCGATGAACACGAAGATCGCGGTCGCGATCAACCCCGGCGCGCACAGCGGCAGCACGATCTGCACGAGCCGGCGCGCGAGCCCCGCACCGTCGATGCACGCGGCCTCCTCGTATTCGAGCGGCACGTCGCGCACGAACGCGAGCAGCATCCAGATCGCCATCGGCAGCGCGTACAGCTGATACGCGAGCATCAGGCCGGGCGTCGAGTCGAGCAGATGCAGGCGCTTCGCGAGCGCGAACAGCGGCACCGCGATCGTGATCGGCGGCATCAGCTTCAACGCGAGCACGAGCATCAGGAACAGCACGTCGAGCCGCGCGGGAAATCGCAGCCGCACGAGCGCGTACGCGGCCGGAAACGCGAGCACCAGCGCGAGCAGCGTCGTGCCGAAGCCGACCAGCAGCGAATTGGCGAGCGGCGCGCCGATGCCGTTCGACCATACCGACGCAAAATGCTCGAGCGTCGGCGCGGCCGGCCAGATCCGCAGCGGATGGTCGAGCCGTTCGAGCGTCGGCATGAACGCGGCGCCGGCCATCCACAGACACGGCAGCAACAGCAACGCGAGCGCGACGAGGCGCAGCGCCCACGGCGCCGCGTGCGCGAGCGCGGCGCCCGCGCGCGCAGGCGCGCTGCCGACGCGTTGCGGCGTCACGCGCGCCGCTTGCGAACCGTTTGCCATACGTATCCCGAGACCAGCAGTGCGGACGCCGCGAGCATCAGCACCGACGCGGCGCTCGCCGTTCCGACGTCGAAAAAGCGGAAGCCCGTGTCGTAGATGTAGGTCGACAAGGTCTGCGTCGCGTTGCCGGGGCCGCCGCCCGTCAGCGCATAGACCTTGTCGAACAGCTTGAACGTGTCGATCGAGCGCAGCAGCAGCGCGAGGCCGATCTGCGGCGCCGCGAGCGGCAGCGTGATGTCGCGCAGGCACTGCCATTCGCTCGCGCCGTCGGTGCGCGCGGCTTCATAGAGCTCGTGGGGAATCGATTGCAGCCCGGCCAGCACGATCAGGAACGCCATTGGCGTCCACTGCCACACGTCGACCAGCGCGAGCGACCACAGCGCGAGATGCGGATCGGACAGCCAGCGCACGCCTTCGATGCCGAGCGCGGCGAGCAGCGCATTGAGGAAGCCGTCGAAGTTCAGCCAGTTGCGCCAGATCGCCGAGCACACGAGCGTCGACAGCATCATCGGCAGAATCGCGAGCGGCAGCGCGATGCGCCGCCCGGGGAAAGCGCGCACGAACAACAGCGCGAGGCCGAAGCCGAGCGCCACTTCGGCGAGCGACGCGACGATCGTGAACCGCAGCGTATTGCCGAAGCCGGCGGAGAAGGCGTCGTCGCCGAGCACCGCGCGATAGTTCGCGAGCCCCGCGAACGCGCGGCGGCCCGCCGTATAGTCGACGCGGCAGAACGAGTCGACCAGCACCTGCGCGACCGGGTACAGCGCGAGCGCGGCCAGCACCAGCAGCGCGGGGCCGAGCAGCGCGACGAACGGCAGACTGCGGACCAACGGCTTGACGCGCGCGACGCCGCCGCGCGCATGGACGCGCGCCGTCACTTGCCGGCCGCGGCCATCGCCTGCGCGATCTTCTGCTGTGCCTGGCGCAGCGCCGCGTCGGGCGCGGCCTGCCCGGTCAGCGCGAGCTGCAGTTGATCGCCGAGAATGCTCTCGACCTGTTGCCAGTCCTTCACGCGCGGCCGCGCGCGGCCCGCTTCGAGCGCCTTCAGTTGATCGGGATACCAGCGATACTGGCGCACCAGCGCCGGATCGGCGAACACGCTGCGGCGCGTCGGCGGAATGCCGAGCGCCGCGAGCCGCGTCTGCGTGTCGCGCGAGCTCAGGTACGCGAGGAAGTCCTGCGCGAGCTTCGCGTGCGGCGCATCCTTCGGAATGCCCATCTGCCAGATGCCGAGCATCGGCGCCGGGCCGGCCGTCTGGCCGGGCGGCGGCTGCAGCGCGATCTGCCCGGCCACGCGCGACTGCTTCGGATCGTCGAGCGCCGGAATCCACGCCGGCCACACCTCGATCGACTGCGCGGCGGCGCCGCGTTGCAGCGCGTCGCGCACTTCGGCGGCGCCGTACACGTCGACGTCCTTCGGCGCATACGCCTTCAACGCGACGAAGGTCTTCAGCGCGGCCTGCGCCTCGCGCGAATCGATCGTCACGTTGCCGGCGCGATCGAACACGTCGCCGCCGTACGCCCACAGGATCGGCAGAAAGCCGGTCACGATCGGATTGCCCTTGGTGCCGCGAAACACGACGCCCGACATGCTGCGGTCCGCCGCGCCGACGGTCTGTGCGATTTTCAGCACGTCGTCCCAGTTGCGCGGCGGCTGCAGGCGGTACTTCGCGAGCAGATCCTTGCGGTAAGCGAACATCTCGACGTTGCCGACGATCGGCAGCGCGTACAGCGCGCCTGACGCATTCCGGCCGAGCGCGACCGCGGACGGCACGAGGTCCGCGTCGGCGAGCGCCGCGGGCAGCGGCTTCAACCAGCCGTTGCCGATGAATTCGGGCGCCCACGTGTCGTCCATCATCACGAGGTCGTACGTGCCGGTGCCTTCGCGCATCGACAGCTTCAGCTTCTGGTACAGGTTCGCGTTCGGCAGCTTGAGCAGCTCGATGTCGGTGCCCGGATGCAGCTTGTTGAAACCGGCGACGGCGTCGGCGAGCCCCTTGCCGTAGATGTCGTCGCGGCCCGCGATGACGAGATCCGCCGCGAAGGCATGCGAAGCGGCAACGGACAGCGTAACGGCGGCGGACAGCGCGCGCAGACGGCTCAGCAAGGTCATGTGGTCTCTCTCGTTCGGCGTGGTGGCAGGTCGGCCTCGCGCTGCACACGTGTGCAGCGATGGCTATGCTTCCGTCGATCTGAAGCGACCGCCATTGTTCACGTCGATCGTTACGGATTGATGGCAGCTGGACGGCGCAGGACGAGAGACGGTGTGTCAGCGAGAGATCGCGGCCGGGTTGGCGCGCGCGTGCGGATCGCGATGGCGCCGGCCGCCGCCGTGTCGCAATTCGTGATGGACGAGCCGCCGCACCGGCGGCCCGGCGATGCGCGTGCCGCTGCGCGCTGGGCCGCGTCGGCGTCGGCGGCTATCGGTTCGGGTTCGCGGCGAACGTGTCGCAGGCGCTCACCTGACCCGACTCCATCCCGCGCCGCAGCCAGTACACGCGCTGCTCGCTGGTGCCGTGCGTGAAGCTCTCCGGCACGACGTAGCCCTGGCTCTGCTGCTGCAGCCGGTCGTCGCCGATCGCGGCGGCCGCCTTCAGCCCCTGCTCGAAATCGCCGGGCTCCATCAGGTGCTGGTTCGCGCGCTGCGCGTTGTTCGCCCACACGCCCGCGAAGCAGTCGGCCTGCAGTTCCATCCGCACCGACAGCGCGTTCGCGCGCGTCTGGCTCGAACGCCGGCGCGCGGCATCGACCTTGTCCGAAATGCCGAGCAGGTTCTGCACGTGATGGCCGACTTCGTGGGCGATCACGTAGGCCTGCGCAAAATCGCCGCCCGCACCGAAGCGCTTGCGCAATTCGTCATAGAAGCCGAGGTCGATGTACACCTTGCGGTCGGCCGGACAATAGAACGGGCCCATCGCGGTCTGGCCGGTGCCGCACGCGGTCGGCGTCGAATTCGTGAACATCACCAGCTTCGGCGGCTCGTATTGCGCATGCAGCTGCGTGCTGAACACACCCGTCCACGTGCGCTCGATATTTCCGAGCACCTTGCGCGTGAACAACGCGCCCGCATCGTTCGCCGGCGCGCCCTGATGCTGCGTGGGCGCCGGCTGCGTCTGCTGCTCGCGGCCCTGCAACGCCGACGCGCCTTGCAGCACGACGCGCGGATCGATCCCGAAGAAATACGATACGGCCAGCGCGACCACGATCGTGCCGATGCCGATCGTCGCGCGCCCGCCGCCGAAGCCGCCGCCGCGTCGATCCTCGACGTTCACGCTTTCTCTTTCGTCGTCCAGCCTCATTGCTGGCTCCTCCCTGTCTTGTCGAATCCGTGCCGTTCGCGCAACGGGCAGTGCGCCGCCGTTGCACGAGGCTTCGGCGCACGCGATGCAGGTGCATCGGCTGTGAGTTGGCGGCAGCGGCGCTGTCGGCGGTTGCGCGCTGTGCGGCGCGCCGCCGGGTGTTGGCGATGGCGTCTGCACTGGCCTTGGCACCGGCCTTCGCGCTATTTTGCCGGGGCTTTTACGACTTGTCGCAAAAATACGGAGGATAGAGCGATTCGGTGCAGGACATCGTCAGCCTTTGCAAAATGGCGCGTCTGGCCGCCGGTCAGGCCGGCAGCGGCAGCCCGCTTGGATCGTGCGGGCGATCGCATTCATCCTTTCCGCGGATGCCGGCGTACGACCGCGCCGCGTACGGTGACGAGGCAAGGCATCTTTGCGGAGCAACGCATGAGCTATGTGCGTCCCCGCATGATTGCGGTCACCGGCGCGGGTGCCGGCATCGGCGCTGCGCGTGTTCGCCGCTTCGCCGCGAGGGGCGACCGCGTCGTTCGTAGCCGGTGCGCCGCGCGTCGCCGATGGCGGCGCATGGATCGTGGACGTGTCGACGCTCGCGTTCGAATACGCCTACCGCACCTGGATGCGCGCCGCGCGTTCGGTCGGCGCGGGGTGGCAGCTGTTCACGGGGTGCGTGGGGTTCGTTATGTCCGTTCGCTCGATCGGTTCGCTCGGTGCCGCACGTTCGTCTGTTCTCCGTATTCGGCGCCTTCCTCGCGTGGCCTCCGACCGCCGCCTCCGTTCACGACAAGCAGCCGAGCCCCGCCAGCGTCGTCTCCACCGCTGTGTCGAGCGGCGTCAGTGGTTCGCGCCCCAGCACCGCGGTCAGCCGCGCGTTCTCCATCCGCAGCGGTTCGCGCCACAGATACCGCATCTCGAGCATCTCGCGCATCGTCGTGACGAATGGCGCCGCGGCCCATACGAGCCACCAGGGGAACTGCCGGATCGTCGGCCGCAACCCGTGCCGCTGCGCCACGCGACGGACGGCCTGCGCCAGCTGCATGCCGTCCGCGTCCCAGTGGCCGCCGAGATGGAAACGCGCGAATGGCTCCAGCGCATCGCGCCGCTCGAGCAGTTCGACCATCGTGCGCGCGACATCCGGCAGGTATGCCCATTGATGGCCGACGCCCGGCCGCCCCGGGACGCTGATCGCCGTGACCGGACGCCCCGCCTTCACCATGCCCTGCCCGAACCAGTTGTTGCCCGCGCGGGGACCGAAAAAATCGCCGGCCCGCACGACGATCGTGCGCACGCGGTTCGCCGTCGCCGCCTGCAACCGCCGCTCCATCTCGACGCGGATCGCGCCCTTGCGCGTCACCGGCCGCTGCGGCGCGTCCTCGTGCAGCAGCGCAAACGCGTCCGGACCGAAGTTGTAGACCGTACCGGGCAGCACGATCGTCGCCTGCTCGCGGGTGGCCGCCGCGATCGTGTTGTCGAGCATCGGCAGCACCTGCGTCGACCAGTTCCGGTAACCGGGCGGGTTCACCGCGTGCACCAGCACGCTGCAGCCGCGTGCCGCACGAAGCACCGCGTCGCGGTCGAGCGCGTCGCCGCGCACCCATCCGATGCCGTCGCGCTCCACGCTCGCGGCGTCGAGACTGCGGCTCAACGCGCGCACCTGCCAGCCGGCATCGCGCAATTGCCGCGCGACCTCGCCGCCGATTCCGCCGCTCGCGCCAAGCACGAGTACCTGCCGTTGTGTCCCCGCTGCGCCTGCCGTCATGACCGCCCTCCGTGATCGAACCGTTGTCGGTCGCCATTCTCGGCCGGAGCGGGCTAATAATGAATTGCTGAGCCTGAGCGATCGGCTATACATTTATGCATGACCACCGATCTGAACTGGGAACGCTACCGCACCTTCCTCGCCGTGCTGACGGAAGGGTCGCTGTCGGGCGCGGCGCGCGCGCTCGGCATCACGCAGCCGACGGCCGGGCGTCACGTCGCGGCGCTCGAGGCCGCATTCGGCCAGACCTTGTTCACGCGATCGCCGTCGGGGCTTCTCCCGACCGAGGCGGCCGTGGCGCTGCGCGGTCACGCGGAGGCGCTGCGCAGTGCGGCCGCCGCGTTCGAGCGCGCGGCCGCGAGCCACGGCGCCGGCGTGCGCGGGATCGTCCGCATTTCGGCGAGCGACGTGATCGCGGTCGAAGTGCTGCCGCCGATGCTCGCGCAATTGCACCGCGACCATCCGGGGCTCGTGATCGAACTGGTCTCGACTGACCGCATCCAGGACGTGCTGAACCGCGAAGCCGATATTGCGGTGCGCATGGCGCCGCCCGCGCAGGACGCGCTCGTCGCGCGGCGCATCGGCGCGATCGAGGTCGCGCTGCATGCGCGCGACGACTATCTCGCGCGCAACGGCGCGCCGTCGACGGTCGATGAGCTCGCGCGTCACGCGCTGATCGGTTTCGATACGGTGACGCCGTTCATTCGCGCGGCCGGCCGCGCGATGCCGCAGTGGAAGCGCGACGCGTTCGCGCTGCGCACCGACAGCAATCTCGCGCAACTGGCGATGATCCGTGCGGGGTACGGGATCGGTTTCTGTCAGAGCGCGCTCGCCAGGCGCGATGCGCGGCTCGTTCGCGTGCTGCCGGATACGCCCGCGCTCGCGTTGGAGACCTGGGTGGTCATGCACGAGGATCTGCGCACGAGCCCGCGCTGTCGCGTCGTGTTCGACGCGCTCGCGAACGGGCTGCGCGGGTATGCCGAGGGGGGCGGCGAGTAGAGTTCTTCGATGCTGCGGTACGCGTGAATGGCTGGGCGGGTGGTGCGATGCGTGCGGCGGGCGACGGAGCGGCTATTTGCGATGTGGGGCTGCGGGTGTTGATGTCGAGGGATTGGGCTGCGGGCGCCGCTTCGACTACTCCGGTTGCTCCGGTTGCTCCGGTTGCTCCGGTTGCTCCGGTTGCTCCGGTTGCTCCGGTTGCTCCGGTTGCTTCGGTTGCTTCGGTTGCTTCGGCCGCTTCGACCGCTTCGACCGCTTCGACCGCTTCGACCGCTCCGGCTGCTCCGGCTGCTCCGGCCGCTTCGACCGCTCCGGCTGCTTCGACCGCTCCGGCTGCTTCGACCGCTCCGGCTGCTTCGACCGCTCCGGCTGCTTCGACCGCTTCAGCTTGGCAAGCAGCACATCGCGATACACGTCGAGCGCGGCGACGCCCTCACCCGCCCCGACGTCACATCAGCAGTTGTCGCGACAGCACCTCACGCGCCTGCGTCACCGTCTCGCGTTCGCCGGGCATCGGCGGCGTCAGAGAAAAGACCGCGTCGGGCAGCGCCGGCAGCCGGTATTTCGCCCCGAGCCGCACGAGGCCTTCGCCGATCGAAGACGCGCACAGGCAGCCGACGCCCAGCCCGGCCGCGAGCAACGACTGCAGCCCGGCGACGCCCGACGCGCTGTGCACGAGCCCGTACGGCACCTGCTGTTCATCGAGCGAGCGCACGGCGATCTGATGCATCATGCAGTCGTCCGGCAGCAGCACGAGCGGCAGCGGCTGCGGAAGCTGTTCGGCCAGCGCCGGCGCCGCGACCCACGACAGCGGCTCGCGCCGCAACACCCAGCGCGTATCGGCCGACGCAGGCCGGAACGGCCCGCGCGACAGGTGCATCACGACGCCGAGATCGATCTGCCCGCGCGCATGGGCCGCTTCGATGTCCATGCTCTTCATTGCGCTCACGTGCAGCCTCAGCTGCGGGTAGCATTCGCGCAATCGCGCGAGCAGGCCCGCCACTTCGTGCGTGCGGTAGTAGTCGGTGATCGCGACGCGCAACTCGCCCTTGATCGCCTGACCGCGCACCTCGTCGAACGCCGCCTCGTTCAACGCGACGATGCGCCGCGCATGTTGCAGCAGACGCGCGCCGGCCGGCGTCGGCTCGACGCCGCGCTTGCTGCGTACGAACAACGACATGCCGGCGCGCGATTCGAGCTTGCGCACCTGCTCGCTGACCGTCGACTGCGACAAGTGCAGCAACGGCGCGGCCGCACTCAGACTGCCGGCGTCCGCGACCGCCGCGAACGTGCGCAACTGATCCAGATCGAAACCTCGCATCACGTACCCCATCCATCGAATAACCCGATGGATGCTACCACCAATTCACGCTTTTCCGAACCATGGACGATGGTCAGAATGTCGGTCAACCGCCGCGTCGCTCCATTTCGGCACCACCCGACATGCCGCGCGGCCCTCATTCTTTCGGACTTTCGTTCATGACCGACAACACACTCGCCCGTTGCGCCGCAGCCCCGGCCGGGACTGCGGCCGCAGCACCGGCACGCAGCCATCACGGCTGGGCTCTCGTCGTGCTGCTGATCGGCGCCATCCTGCCGCCGCTCGACTACTTCATCGTCAATCTCGCACTGCCGGCCATCCGCGACGGCATCGGCGCGCGGCCGGCCGAGCTGCAACTCGTCGTGTCGGCGTATGCATGCGCGAACGCGGTCGTGCAGATCACGGGCGGGCGCCTCGGCGACCTGTACGGCCGCAAGCGGATGTTCATGACCGGGATGGCGGGCTTCGTCGTGGCGTCCGCGCTGTGCGGGCTGGCCGACAGCGGCGCGGTGCTGGTCGGCGGTCGCGTGTTGCAGGGGCTGTTCGCGGCGATCCTCGCGCCGCAGGTACTCGCGACGATCCGCAGCGTGTTCAGCCCGCACGAGCAGGTGCGCGTGATGGGCTTCTACGGTTTCGTGTTCGGGCTTGCGGCCGTGATCGGTCAGCTCGGCGGCGGCGTGCTGATCGCGCTGCATCCGTTCGGTCTCGGCTGGCGCGCGATCTTCCTGGTCAATGTGCCGATCGGGATCCTCGCGCTGCTCGGCAGTTGGCGCTTCATTCCCGAAAGCAGGCCGCCGCGCGGCCAGCGCATCGACGTCCCCGGCACGGCGCTGCTGTCGCTGTTCCTGCTGATGCTCGTCTATCCGCTCACGCATGGGCGCGAAGCCGGCTGGCCGCTGTGGATGGTCGCGTGCGTGGCCGGCGCGGTGCCGATGCTCGGCGCGCTGCTCGCGGTCGAAACGCGCCAGCTCGCCGGTGGACGCGACCCGTTGCTCGACGTGCGGCTGCTGCGCAATCCGGTCATCGCGCTCGGCCTCACGCTCGCGTTCCTGTTCTACATGCTCAGCGCGTTTTTCCTGAGTTACGGCATTTATCTGCAGGGATGCCTGAACTGGTCGGCGCTGCAGTCTGGGCTCGCGATCCTGCCGCTCGGCGTCGGCTTCCTGGCAAGCCCGTTGCTGATGCCGCGGCTCGTCGGCAGGTTCGGCGGCCATCGCGTACTCACGCTGGGCTTCGCGATGCTCGCGGCCGGCGTCGCGACGGCCGCCGCGCTGGCCAGCGAACACGCGCCCGGGCCGGGCTTTCATGCGGGGATCGCCGCGATCGGCATCGGGCAAGGCCTCGTACTGCCTTCGGTCGTGCGGATCGTGCTCGCGGAAGTCGACGCCGCGCGCGCCGGCGTCGCGTCCGGCATGGTGACGGCGATGCTGCAGATCGGTGCGGCGGTCGGCGCGGCGGCGCTCGGTGGCCTGTTCTTCGCGCGGCTCGGCGCGCGACCGGCGCCGCCCGCCTACGTGCACGCGTTCAGCGCGACGATGTGGGCGCTGACGGCAGTGTTCCTCGCGTGCGTCGTGTTGTCGGCAGCATTGGGGCCGCTGCAGCGGCGGACGCAGGCGCGCGCGTGACGGTCAGCGGCGCAGCATCGCCGGCCGCGACATGACGAACGCGGTGCACGAGCGAGCCGTTGCGAGCGGCCCGCTCACGATTGCGGCTTGGGCGGCGCGTGACGCGCTTCCCATTCGGCGAGCTCGGCGCGATAGCGCGCAAGCGCTTCGTCGTACAGGTCGAAGACGCACGGCGAGCAGCCGCTGTTGCAGCAGTCTTCCAGTTCAGGTTGTTCGGGCGGGATGGGACGCGGATCGTCGGCGGGCGCATCCGCAGCGTCAGGCTTGGTCACGGCTTCGGTCGGTTGATGTCGAACGCGGAGTATAAGGCGATGGCCGGCTGCACGCAGGCTCACGCATGCACGCAGCGTCTCGCCGGCACATCGGCCGGCAGGCGTCGCGCGCGGTGGCGCGTGCGCTTACGCCTGCCGTGATGCCGAAGCCGAATGCGCTCGCGTGTCGCGTCGCTACGCGACCCGCCCGCTCACCGGGATCGATGCGCCGGTGAGCGCCTGCGCGTCGTCCGACAGCAGAAAGCCGATCGTCGCCGCGAGCTGTTCGGGCCGCACCCAGCGCGAGAAGTCCGCATCCGGCATGTCGGCGCGGTTCGGCGGCGTGTCGATGATGCTCGGCAGCAGCGCGTTCACCGTGACGCCGCGATCGAGCAGTTCCGCGGCCAGCGCCTCGGTGAGCCGCGCGACGCCAGCCTTCGCGGCCGCGTATGCGCCCATTCCGGCGCCGGCCTTCGACGCGGCGCCCGCGCCGATGTTGACGATGCGGCCGGCGCCGCTCGCGATCAGATACGGCAGCGCGGCCTTCGACGCGTTCAACGCCGTCTTCACGTTCAGGTCGTACATGCGGTCCCAGGTGGCTGCATCGCCGTCGGCGATCGTCTGCCACACGAACGCGCCGGCGATGTTCAGCAGCGCGTCGACCTTGCCGAATTCGCGATTGACCGTTTCCAGCGCACGCACGGCGGCCTGCGGATCGACGAGATCGATGCCGCCGATGCGCAGCGCGTCGGCCGGTATGTCGGGCAATGCCTGTGGCTCGGGCGCCAGGCCGCGGCCGATCAGCGCGACGCGGGCGCCGCGCCCGCCGAGCCATGCGGCCGTGGCGACGCCCAGATGGCCGAATCCGCCGGTGATCGCAACGGCCTTGCCTTGCAGGTCGTGTTCCATCGATATGTTCTCCTTGGTCTATGCGAGTTGAATGATGCCTGTCGAATGATGCGCGGTGCGCGATCGATGCAGGCGCTACGCGCGATCCGGCGCGTAGCTGAGGACCGCCGGGCGGCCTCGACACCTCCGCGCGATCGGGCAGCCACGTCGGCGCACGCACCGAGCCGCTCGGCATGCGGGCATAATGCGCGAAGCCGCTGCGCCGCACGGCGCACCGCGGCCGCGTCGGGCGCGAGAGCGCCGCGTCCGGCCCGCACGGCACCACTCCAACCTCACGCGCCCATTCCATGCAAGTACTCGTCGTCGGCACCGGCAAACTGGCCGCCGAACTGCTCGCGTCGCACCGACTCGATCCCGCCGCCTGTGACGTGATCGCGTGGCCGCAGCGCACGCGCCCCGATACCCGCGCGATCGTCGTGCATGCGGGCTCGGGCCGCGAGCTGCCCGCCGTGATCGCCTTCTGCGATGCAACCGGCTCGCCGCTCGTCGAGCTGTCCACCGGCTCCGCGCTCGAAACCGGATCGTACGACTTCCCCGTCGTGCTGTGCCCGAACACCAACATCCTGATGCTGAAGTTCATGAGCATGCTCGACACCAGCGGCCATCTGTTTCGCGACTGCCGCATCAGCGTGACGGAGTCGCATCAGGCGAGCAAGACGTCCGTGCCCGGCACCGCGGTCGGCATCGCCCGGTCGCTCGGCGTGCCGGCGCATGATATCCGCTCGGTGCGCGACCCCGACGCGCAACGCGATGTCCTGCAGATTCCGGACGATCAGCTCGGCCGCCATGCATTCCATCGGGTCCGAATCGACGATGGCGCGTGCAGCCTCCAGTTCGAATCGCGCGTGTACGGCGCGTCGCCCTACGCGGACGGCGTGTCGCGAATCGTCGAGGCGGTGCGGCAGCACGCGCTCGAGCGGCGCCGGTACTCGGTCGTCGAGTTCATCCACAACGGCTGGCTGTAGCTGGGGCGGCGGGCGCGTCCGTGCGCTGTCGGCCGAGGCGACGGCGACGGCGGATCGATCGCGCGCAATCGCAGCCATCGCGGCGCGTCGGCATCGATTGGAGTGTGCCGGTCACCGATGTCCACACGTCGTTCGCAACGTCGATCACGACGCTCACGGAGGTCGCGCGCTCGGTGGGATCGACGTAGTCGACGAAGTACTGGTCCTCAAGCGGCCGCGTGACGCGGCACGGCGCGCGTCCGCCTGCGTCGCTCGCCGTGTCGCGCCATTGCAGCGCGCCGGCTTCGAACGTATTGGCGCGCCACACGTCCCGCGCGTCGGCAAGGGCCATGGCTGCCCGACGAGTGAGCGCACGGGCGCGAGTACGTTCGCGTGTGGCGCGAAGACTTCCGCGAGCGCGCCGACCTGAAGGAATACCGGGTGCCGTCGTAGCAATTGCTTTCTCCCGCACAGCTTCCGGCCCGGCGGGCCGTCTACGCTGCTCATGTGTACATGGTGCACGTTGCGTGTGCCGCGCGGTATCGGCCGAACGGATGAGGGACGCGCGATACGGGAACGCGCTAAAGTGCATTTGATCCGCGTCGCGGCGGAGCGAGGAGCGAGGAGCGAGGAGCGAGCATGCACCGTGTCACGCATTACCGACGAACCGACGAAGGCATCGAGGCGATCAGCCTTGATTCCGATCGCTCGTTTCCGCGGCACGCACACGACGAATTCGGCGTCGGCGTGATCGTCAGCGGCGCACACAGGTCGTGGAGCGGCCGCGGGCAGGTCGACGCTCTGGCCGGCGACGCAATCATGGTGAATCCCGGTGAGATGCACGACGGCATGCCGATCGATGCGGGCACCGGTCGCCGCTGGCGAATGCTGTACCTCGCGCCCGCACTGGTTGCCGGCATAGCGGCGGAAGAAGGCATCGGCGGTGTGGAACTCGCGAACCCGGCCGTGCGCGACGAGCAGCTCGTAGCCGCGTTCGCTCGGCTGCATGCGCGGGTCGTCGCGGGCAACGCGCCGCCTCTCGCACGCGACGAAGCGCTCGTGATGCTGGTGGCCGCGCTGCTCGCGCGGCATTCGAATCGCACGCTGCGGGCTGCGTGCGTCGCGCCGGCGATCCGCGCCGCGCGGGAACGGCTCGACGCGGCGCCAGCCGAACCGGCATCGCTTGCGGAACTGGCCGGGCTCGGCGGCGTGAGCCGCTTCCAGTTGTTGCGCGGGTTCACGCGCGAGCTGGGCGTCACGCCGCACGCGTATCTGATGCAGTCGCGCACGCGGCTCGCGCGTGCGCTGCTTGCGAGCGGCCGGCCGATCGCGGATGCCGCGGCCGAAGCCGGCTTCGCCGACCAGAGTCATCTGACGCGCGCGTTCGCGCGCCAGTTCGGGATCACGCCGGGGCGATTCCTGCAGGCGGGATGACGCTCCGCGCGATAGCGCGGGCGGTGCTGGCGATGCGTCGGTAGCAATGATCGCCGCCGAGCGGTGATGGCGGTAGCGGCAGTACTCACGATCGCTGTCGCTGTCGTAGCCGAAATAGCAATCGCAGTCGAAGCCGAAGCCGAAGCCCCAGTCGAAGCCAAAGTCGAATTCCCAGTTGTAGCGCAGCGGCAGTCGTAGTCGCAATCGCAATCACGGTCACGGTCCCGATCGCAGTCACGCCCGGCACACGATAATCACCCTCCCCGCACGACCACACCACCCGCCGCCCCTCACCGCCCGGAACCCCCCCGCAATTTCATTCAAGACGGCCGCATCGTCACCCGCGATGATGCGCCGCATGAACACACGACTGATCGGCTATCTCTATCTCACCGCCGCGATGGCGGGCGTCGGCAGCACCGTCATCGCGAGCCGCATCGCGGCCGGCGGCCTGCCGCCGTTCACCGCCACCGCGCTGCGCTTCCTGATCGCAACGCCGTTGCTGCTCGCGCTGATGCGCATCCAGCGCGCACGATGGCCGCGCGTGTCGACACGCGACGCGATCCTGCTGGTCGTCCAGGCGGCGGCCGGCGGCGTCGGCTACACGGTGCTGCTGATCGGCGGCACGAAACTGTCGTCGCCGATCGATGCGGGCGTGATGCTCGGCACGCTGCCGGCGATGTCGACCCTGATCGCGGCCGTCGTGCTGCGCGAGCGCCAGACGCCGCGCGACTGGTGCGCGGCCGCGCTCGCCACCGCCGGCGTGCTGACCGTCACGTTCGCGCCGGGTCACGCCATGCCGTCGCTGCGCACGCTCGCCGGCAACGCGCTGGTGCTGGCCGCCGTCGCATGCGAAGCCGTGTTCATCCTGCTGAACCGGCGGCTGTCGACGCCGCTGTCGCCGCTCGCGCTGTCTGCCGCGATGTCGGGGCTCGGCTTCGTGCTCGCCCTCGTGCCGGCCGCGTTCGAATGGCATGCGCTGGCGAGCGGCTGGACGCTCGGCGCCGTCGGCGCGATCGCGTATTACGCGCTGGTGCCGACCGTGCTCGGCTACGTGTGCTGGTACGCGGGTTCGGCGCGCACGAGCGGCACCGAAGCGGCGCTGTTCACCGCCGTCGCGCCGGTCTCGGCCGTGCTGTTCGCGGTGGCGCTGTTCGGTGAGACGCTCGGCGGCACGCAGCTACTCGGCGTTGCACTCGTCGTCGCGGCGATGCTCGTAGGCGCGACGCGGCGGCGTGATGCGACGACGCATCGACCGGCGGCGCAGGCGGACGCCTCCGCATCGCAGATCGCCGAGTGATGCGGTCCGCTGCGCATCCCGCGTGACCGGCCAACGGTAACGATTGTAGGAATGTGTCGGCGCGCGGCAAAACCGTTGCACCGCGTCGCGCAAGATGCAATATTCGCGTGGCTTGGCCATTCGACCACCACCGAACGCATACGCATCGCCATGAACAAGAAGGAAGCCAAAACACGCATCGCGGCGCTGTTGTCCGCGGGCGCGAGGAAAGCCGACGTGCTCGCCGAGCTGGCGGGCCACGGCCTCAAGGAACAGTTGCTCGCGCGCCTGATCGCGTCGCGCCCCGATCCCGAGCTGTGTCGGAGAAACCGCGTGCACACGCGCATCCTGGTCGGGCTGGGCGTCGCGCAGCTATTGATCAGCGTCGCGCTCGCCTACGTGTTCGCCGCCGGTGGGCTCGGCATCGGCGCGACGCTGCTGTTCGGCGCGCTGACCGTGTCGTTGTCGCTGCTGTTCATCTGGGGCTTCGCGACTCACCGCGTCGGCGCGTATCACGCGTTCATCGTTCTGTCGCTCCTGCAACTGCCGAAAACCATCGCCGCGCTCGGTCGCGATCCGTCCGCCGCCCTGCCGAGCCTCGCCGTCACCGTGATCCTGGTCGGCTACGTGTGGTTCGTCCGGAACCGGATGTTCCCCGACTTCGGCTGGTTTTCGCCGCGCAAGATCGACGGCCGCTACGCCTTCGTCGAAAGCGCCTGACGCCGCGTTCGGCGTGACGCGGCCTCTATCGCGGGCCGCAAAAAAACACCGGCCCGCCCCGCGACGGCGGGACGGGCCGGTGTGTTCCGCGCAAGCCGGAACCGTTCGGCTTACTTCGCCTTCTCAGCCGTGTCGCTGATCGCCTGGCCGCCCTTCGAAATGTCCTGCCCCATGCCGGCAACGGTATTGCAACCGGCGAGCGCGGCGGTCACCACCAGCAGCATTGCAGCAATCGTACGCGTCATTCTCATTCTCCTTCGAGTCAACAAGCCCGACCGGGCAGATCGTGTCAGGCGGCGCGTCCCGCGGCATGCGGCATGCGGAACACGGGGCCTGAACGGATTATACGGAGACGCCCGCCGCGCGCCAGTGCACGCAGCGTCGCGGCCGCGCAGATTTTGCTTGACTTCGCCGTCGCCCGAACTAATATACGCATCGCGTATATTTTCCACCAGGGTGCCGCCGATGACCGTTCCCCAGCAAGCCTTCCTGCGCGACGCGATGCGCCGCCTCAACATGACGCGCGAAGCGTTCGCGAGCCGCATCGGCGTGAGCCGCCGTGCGCTCGATACGTGGCTGCTGCCCGACGATTCGCAGGAATCGCGCGGCATGCCCGAGATCGTCGAGCGCTTCGTCTCGGAAATCGTCGGGCGCGCAGGCCCGGATGGCGAAGACTATACGCAAAGCGTAGACAAGCAAGGCCTCGCGAAGCAGTTCCTGTTCGAAGGCAAGCCGCAGTTGATCTCGGTGGACCAATTCTCGCGCGACTCGGTGGAGGCGCTGTTCCGCGTCGCCGACGTGATGCAGCCCATCGCGCGGCGCCACAAGATTTCGCGCGTGCTCGAGGGCGCGGTGCTCGGCAACCTGTTCTTCGAAGCGAGCACCCGCACGCGCGTGTCGTTCGGGGCGGCGTTCTGCCGGCTCGGCGGCTCGGTGTGCGACACCACCGGCTTCACGTTCTCGTCGATGGCCAAGGGCGAATCGATCTACGACACGAGCCGCGTGATGGCCGGCTACGTCGACGCCCTCGTGATCCGCCACCCGGAGAAGGGCTCGGTGGCCGAATTCGCGCGCGCGACCAACCTGCCGGTGATCAACGGCGGCGACGGCCCCGGCGAGCACCCGAGCCAGGCGCTGCTCGACCTTTACACGATCCAGCGCGAATTCTCGCGCCTGGGCAAGATCGTCGACGGCGCGCATATCGCGCTCGTCGGCGACCTGAAATACGGCCGCACCGTCCATTCGCTCGTCAAGCTGCTGGCGCTGTATCGCGGGCTGAAGTTCACGCTGGTGTCGCCGCCGACGCTCGAGATGCCCGCGTACATCATCGATCAGATCACGACGAACGGTCACGTGATCGAGCAGACCAACGACCTCGCGGCCGGACTGCGCGGCGCGGACGTCGTCTACGCGACGCGGATCCAGAAGGAGCGCTTCACCGACGAATCGTTCGAAGGCTACACGCCGGAATTCCAGATCAACCAGGCGCTCGTCGACTCCGTATGCAAGCCCGACACGCTGATCATGCACCCGCTGCCGCGCGACAGCCGGCCCGGCGCGAACGACCTGTCCGTCGACCTGAACCGCGATCCGCGCCTCGCAATCTTCCGCCAGACCGACAACGGCATCCCCGTGCGAATGGCGATCTTCGCGGTGCTGCTCGGCGTCGAGAATCTGGTTCAGCACTCGATGCGCGACGCGACGTGGCGCCCGCCTGCGTATCTCGGGCCGGAGGACGCGGTGTTCCACGGGATCGATTGACGCGCAGCGGCGCCGCGCGGCCGGATTCGTTCGCATCCGGCCGCGAACGCCGATGCCGGCAGCGCGAGCACGCGCGTCGCGGCGCATGTCGCCGGTCGCCGGTCGCACTCGCCAGCCGCCAGCCGCCAGCCGCACAACTATCGTCACGATCATCGGTAACGCGAGCGGCGTCCGCGCCTACGCGGCGATGCACGGCTCAGCACGTGCAACCCGCTGCGCTCGACGCGACCATGCACGAACGCAACCGCTCGCCGACATTCTTTCCGCCACCCATCCGCCTGCGTCGGTAACATCGGCACTTGCCGATCGCCGACCGCTCCCGCACAATCGGCCCACCTGCCCTCCTCTCCCCGCGCCGATGTCCTATGCGTCACTCGCCACCGGCGTCCTGCTCGCCGGCGGTCTTGGTCAACGCTTCGATCCAACGGGGCTGCACAGCAAGCTGCTCGCACGGCTGCCCAACGGCACGCCGGTCGCGGTCGCCGCTGCGCGGCACCTTGCGGCGGCGACGGCGGACGTCGTCGCCGTCGTGCGTCCCGGCGCCGAAAAACTCGCGATGTTGCTGAACGAAGCCGGCTGCCAGGTCGTCTACGCACCCGACGCGATGCGCGGCATGGGCGCGAGCCTCGCAGCCGGCGTGCGCGCGGCGCCGGACGCGACCGGCTGGCTCGTCGCGCTCGCCGACATGCCGTGGATCGCCGCATCCACCTACGAAGCCGTCACGCGCGCGCTAGATGCCGATCGCGCATCGATCGTCGCGCCGATGCATCGTGGCGTGCGCGGTCATCCGGTCGGCTTTGCTCTGCACCATTACGATGCGCTCGCCGCGCTCGACGGCGATACGGGCGCCCGCGCGCTGTTCGCCAGCGCGCCGGTGCAGCTGCTCGACGTCGACGATCCGGGCATCGTGCGCGACGTCGATACGCCGGCCGATCTGCGCTGACGTCGACGCGCGCCGCCAGCGCAAGGTCCGAGATTCGGTGCGATATCAACCGCCGAGCGAATATCGCAGGCAATCGCACTGCAAACGCGTGCCCGATTGCCTATAACGAAGACGAGGCGCGCTCACCGCGCCGTCCGCTTCCCCTGTCACGCATTGCGCGAGCTCTCCATGGATCACACTACCCCGATGCCCGAGCCCCCGGCCGACCCGAACCGCGATCCGGAAGACGACCCGTTGTCGCCGCCGGCGCCCGGCCACCCTCACGAGAATCCGCAACAACCGGACGGGCCGCCGAGCAAGGATCCGGTTTAGCCGACGGTTGCGCACGCATCGCGCATCGTGTGACCCGCAACAGCCATTAAGCGGCCGCGCTTTCCCGCGCGACGCGCGCCTCGTAAGGCTTCAGATGGTTGTACGCGATGCGCAACAGCGACAGTGCATCCGCCGCATGCGGGTCGCGGCGCGCGAGCAGATCGCCGAGCACGTGATCGGCTTCGACGCGCGCGCGGTTCTCGACGTCGCGCAGCATCGATGCGGTCAGCGGCGACGGCGTCAGCACCATTCGCTGCATCCGCTCGATCGCGGCCGGCTCCGGGCGATAACCGTTGTGCGCGGCAATCGCGCTGCACTCGTCGAGCATGGCCTCGAGCAGGCGGCGCCCGTCCGGCGCGGCGAGAATATCGCCGACCGAACCGCGAAACAACGACGTGCTCGCGGCCAGGGTCGCGAGGAACACCCACTTGTCCCACATCCGCGCGACGATGTCGTCGCTGAGCGTCGCGTCGAAGCCCGCGCCGCCGAGCACGTCGGCCACCGCGCGCACGCGTGCCGATTCGCCGCCGCCCAGTTCGCCGAACGACAGGCCGTGCGTGTCGTTCAGATGTACGATCCGCTGCTCGCGATCGAGCGTCGCCGCGATCACGCACAGTCCGCCCAGCACCCGCTCCGCGCCGAACCGCTCGCGCAGCACGTCGAGATGACGCATCCCGTTGAGCATCGGCAGAATCAACGTCGACGGCCCGACGAACGGCGCGAACGACGCGATCGCGTCGTCGAGGCTGTACGCCTTGCAGCTGAGCAGCACCAGATCGAACGGCGCGGCCGCGTCGCCGGTGCGTAACGTCTGCACATTGGCGAGCGTCAGGTCGCCGCGCGGGCTGCGAATCATCAGACCATCGCGCGCGAGCGCCGCCGCGCGACCTTCGCGCACCAGGAACGTCACGTCGCGCGCGGCCGCCGCGAGGCGTCCGCCGAAATATCCGCCGACCGCGCCGGCCCCTACCACCAGAATCCGCATCGCTGCCTCCTTTCGCCTCGTTCAATGCCGCCACGCGGGCCGCTCGCCGGCCCGGCGCATGGCCGCAATCGTCAGACAGTATAGCCACACAACCTATGCATATGCAGGGATGACCGCAGGCCGGCATGCGACGTTCGCAAGACATCTAAGGGATTTCCCGCCTACGGGAACGGTCGCGTCGAGCCGACAAACAAGTAAACCAGAAGTAAACCGCTAGGCCGTCCCGGCGCGCCTGCTTGACCGACCGACCTGATACCCATGCGCACCCTTTCCCTGAACCAGAAACTCGCTTCGATGATCGTCATCCTGTGGCTCGGCCTGCTCATGATCGCCGGGATCGGCGCGTGGCAGACGCGCACGTCGATGACGGCAGACCGCCGCGACCAGTTGTCCACGCTGGTTGCGCAGGCAACCAACGTCGCCGATCACTTCTACAAGCTGTCGCAGCAGAACGCGCTGTCCGAAGCCGACGCGAAACAGAAGGCGCTCGAAGCGATCGCCGCGATGCGCTACGGCACCGACGGCTACATCTCGATCAACGACTCGAAGCCGGCGATCGTCATGCATCCGATCAAGACGGAGCTCAACGGCAAGGACGTGTCGAACTTCACCGACCCGGACGGCAAGCATCTGTTCATCGAGATCGTGAAGGCCGGCAACGCGGACGGCGGCAAGGGCTTCGTCGAATACATGTGGCCGAAGCCGGGCGCCGACAAGCCGCAGGCCAAGACCAGCGCGGTGCAGCGCTTCGCGCCGTGGGACTGGTATCTGGTGACGGGCATGTACATGGACGACGTCTATGCGGCGGTGCTCGCGAGCGTCGGCCGCTGGCTCGTGATGACGGCCGTGCTCGGCGCGGCCGCGACCGTCGTGATGGTGCTGGTGCTGAAGAGCGTGCGTGCGAACCTCGGCGGCGAACTCGAGACTGCGCTCGACGCCGCGCAGCGCATCGCCCAGGGCGACCTCACCACGCGCGTGACGGTGAAGCAGGACGATCGCGGCAGCCTGCTGCACGCGCTGCATTCGATGCAGAGCGGCCTGATCGACATGGTGTCGCGGGTGCGGGCCGGCACCGAGAACATCAACGTCGGCGCGAGCGAGATCGCATCGGGCAACACCGACCTGTCGCAGCGCACCGAGGAGCAGGCGGCCGCCCTCGTGCAGACCGCATCGAGCATGGACGAGATGACCGCCAACGTGAAACAGAACGCGGACAGCGCGGCGCAGGCCGCAACGCTGGCAGGCCAGGCCGCGCAGGTCGCGACGCGCGGCAGCGAGGTGGTCGACGACGTCGTGCGCACGATGAACGAGATCACGGCCCGCTCGCACAAGATCGGCGACATCATCGGCGTGATCGACGGGATCGCGTTCCAGACCAACATCCTCGCGCTGAACGCGGCCGTCGAAGCGGCGCGCGCGGGCGAACAGGGCCGCGGCTTCGCGGTGGTCGCGGCCGAGGTGCGCTCGCTCGCGCAACGCTCGGCCACGGCGGCGAAGGAAATCAAGTCGCTGATCGTGTCGTCGAACGAAACGGTCGAGCACGGCGCGACGCTCGTCACGCACGCCGGCGAAACGATGACCGAGATCGTGCAGTCGGTGCGCCGCGTCAACGAAATCCTCGACGAGATCAGCCACGCGTCGCGCGAGCAAAGCGCCGGGATCGAACAGGTCAACCGCGCCGTGGGCGAGATGGATCAGGTCACGCAGCAGAACGCGGCGCTCGTCGAGCAGGCGGCCGCTGCCGCGCATTCGCTGCGCGACCAGGCCGAGGCGCTGCGCGACGCGGTCACGCGGTTCTCGTTGCCGGCATGACGGGCTGATACCGGCCTGATACCGGCGCGCTTGCGGCGCGCTGCTGCACCCGGCGCGCTCGCGTCGGGTGGCTGGCCGGGGCTCACATTCGGTTGCGTGCGGTGTCGATGCGACGACGCACGCACGTGCGCTTCATAGGCGCGAACGCCCCCTTGCGCGGCGACGATCGCGCGGCGAACTGGCGTCTCGTGTCGCGGCCGGTTACGCAATTGCCCGGCCGTCCCCGCGGGGCGCACGTCGATCGAAGATGTATCGGCCGCGGCCGTTCAGATCCCTTCGTCCGTTTAGCCCGCTCGGCGCATTCGGCCCACTCCGCTCATTCACCCTTCCCACCGATCGGCGTTCACGGCCGATCGCATACCGCCCCACCGCGCGACCTTGCCGCCATCGACATCGCGCATACGCGTCGGCATCGTCATTCGCGCTGCATCACCGATACCGCACCCGCGCCGCGCAGCCGCCCTGCAGCCTGTCCGCCGCCGAAGCCGAGTGCGGCCGCCCGTTGAATCAGCTCGACATCGTTGTTCACGCCGAGCTTCTTCATCGCGCTGATCTTTTGCGCACTGACCGTCTGCTTGCCCTTGTTCAGCCGCTGCGCGATCGTCTTGATCGGCATGCCGTCGAGATACAGGCGGATCACCTCGATTTCGCGCGTCGACAGCTTGACGGGCGGCCCGTCCTGTTCGGCAATCGCATCGAGCGCGCTGCGCACGAGCGGCGACACATAGCGTCCGCCGCTGTAGGTCGAATGGATCGCCGTGACGATGTGGCCGACATCGTCGAACTTGCTGACGAGACTCGGACAGCCCTGCGCGACGATCGAGCGCAGGATCACCGGGCTCTCGCTGCCGACCAGCGCGACCGTCCCGACGCCCGGGCGCATGCGCCGCAACCATGCGAGCAGCGCCAGACAGTCCATCGGCGGGCCGCCGCGGATCGAATAGTCAACCAGCGCGATATCGCAGTCGACATCGGCCAGCGCCGCGACCATGTCGGACGGGCTCCGGTAGGCGCCGACGAGCTCGATCGCGCACGCGTCGCCGGCGATATGCTCGACGCCGGCCAGCGTCAGCGGCCAGTCGTACGCGAAAACGGTGCGAATGTTGAATTTCCCCATGCGTGGTTCCTGAAGGTCGCGTGGCCGCGCGACGCGACACGTCGCGACGCGGCCGGTTGGGCGGTGACTCCGCGGGCGGGATATTTTTATCCCGCCGTCATTCTATGAAACGGCGCGCGGCCGGGATATCGGACGCGGTATAGATGGGCGTCCAGGGACGTAATACGAGTTTGATATTTCGATCGTCGTACGCGATCGCGGACGCGCGCATCGTCCGGACGGCCGACGTTGCGGGCCGTGCGGGCCGCGCCGCCTGCCGGCGCGGTAAAATTGCGGCCCAGCATGCCATTCCGGACGACCGGCCGACGGCAGCGCACGCCCGGCCGTGCGCCACCGGCCGGCCCCCTGCTTCTTCCATGACCGAATCCGATCTGCACTCCGACGACACCACCATCCACGAAGACGGCCTCTGGCGCGACAACGGCTGGACGGCCCGCATCATCAAGAACGAGGACGACGACGGCTGGGCCGTCGAAATGATCAAGGACGGCGAGGCCGAGCCCGCACTCGTCGGCCCGTGGACGATGGGCCGCGACAAGAAGAACCCGAAGCCGATGGATGCGAACGCGTTCCGCACGCTAGTGAAAACCGCGACCGAAGTGCTGATGCGTCACGAGCAGCAGCGCCGCGCGATGCTGCACAAGGAAGTGACCGTGCAGCGCGACGACGGCATCGAGGTGTCGGTGACGCTCGACATCGTGCCGGACGAGTTCGAGCCGTATGCCGAACTGAAGGCGTTCGACCCGTACGGCGAACTGCTGGCCGACGCGAAGGTGTCGGCGGGATTCAAGCTCAACAAGGCCAGCGCCGCACGCTGGATCGAATCGGATTTCGAGCGCCCGGCTTAGGGCCTGTTCACGCCGATAACGGGCTTGCGCTGGCCCCACGAACGCGTTCTTCCGAACAGGCCCTAACGCGGTCCGCTGCGCGTGCACGCCGCGTCACCCATGCAAGCCGTGCGTGGTCATCAGCCGGTACAGCGTGGCGCGCGACACGCCGAGCTGCGCCGCGACGTCGGCATGCTGCTGGCGACGGTTCCGCAGCAGCATCTCCTCGATCGTACGGCGCTCCGCCTGCCGGCGCGCCTCCACGAGCGTCGGCGGGCGGCGCAACCGGTACTGGCTCAACTCGAGATCGTCGGCCGAGATCAGCGGGCCGTTCGTCATCACGACCGCGAAGCGGATCCGGTTGATCAGCTCGCGCACGTTGCCCGGCCATGCATAGTCGTGAATCGCCTCGATCGCGCACGGCATGAAGCCGCGAATCCGGTGCGGGCTGTCGCCGCGATAGCGCTGCAGCACGTGATCGGCGAGCAGCATGATGTCGCGACCGCGCGCACGCAGCGGCGGCTCGTCGATACGCAGCACGCACAGGCGGTAATACAGATCGGCGCGAAAGCGCCCGGCCCGCATCGCCGCCTCGAGATCGACGTGCGTCGCGGACACGATCCGCACGTCCACCGGCACCGACGCGTGCGCGCCGAGCCGCTCGATCGTGCCTTCCTGCAGAAAGCGCAGCAGGCTCGCCTGGCTCTCGAACGGCATGTCGCCGATTTCATCGAGAAACAGCGTGCCGCCGTGCGCGGCCTCGATCCGGCCGATCTTGCGCTGGTGCGCGCCCGTGAACGCGCCGCGCTCGTGGCCGAACAGTTCGGCCTGCAGCAGCGTCGGCGGAATGGCCGCGCAGTTCACCGCGACGAACGGCGCGTCGGCGCGCGACGAATGCCGGTGGATCGCGCGGGCGGTCAACTCCTTGCCCGTCCCGGATTCGCCAGCGATGAACACCGCAGCGTCGGTGTTCGCCACCTTGCGGATGGTCGAGAACAGGCGCCGCATCGCGTCGCATGCGCCGATCATCGTGTCGCAGGGCGGCATCGCGAGCGCGGCCGGATCGGCGTGCGCGAGCTTCAGCATCCCGTACGCATGGCCGGCGAGATAGCCGATCGTCTTGCAGCCCGCGGCGCGCGACGCGAAGCCGAAACAGCACTGGCGGATCAGGCGCGCGAGCGCGACATCGCGCAGCAGCGCGTCGTCGGCGAGCGCGACCCAGCCGACGTGCGGGTCGCGCAGCAGCGCCTCGAACGCGGCCGCGTCACGCGCCGCGTCACGCATATTGAACGCGGTGAAGTCGACGATTCCCGCATGCAGGCGGTTCGCCTTCACGAGGTTGAGTGCGTCCGCAACGGACTTGGCGCGCGAGACGTCCCAGCCGCGCGACGCGAGACAGTCGACGAGCGCGGCGTCCGGATACGGCGACACGTAGACGAGCGGGCGCGACGGCGCGGCATGATGGCGCGACGCCGCGACCGGCGGCGGCATGCACGCGATCCGCTCGGTTTCGGGATGGCTCGACAGTCTGATCCGGCAGCATTGATTCACGATGGCCTCGTCACATGGCGTTGTCGGTCGGAGCGGGGCGCGCGACATGGCGCGCGGCCTGCCGGTCCGATCGGGAAAATGACGTTATCGGCAGAACACGACACGCCGCATATAGATCTGCGGTTCGACGACGGGCCGCGCGGACCGGTCCAGCTCGTCGCGATAGCGGCGGTAGGTCTTGCCGTCCACGGTCACGTCGCCGGCGCGCGCCGTCTCGATCGCGGCCAGCGCGTGGCTTTGCCAGTCGTCGACGCGCGCCGATGCCGACAGACTCGATGCACCGGCGATCGTCTGCGTGACCGTGCTGCCGTCGGCCCAGGGCTGCGTCTGCATGTCGTCCGCGTGCTGCATCGCGCCGACCGTCTTGCCGGTCGGCGTCGGGCCGCTCTGCGCGACGAACGGCGCGGCGCGGCCGTACACCGGCGATTGCCATGAAGGCGCGTGGCCTTCCTCGGGCACCATGTAGATCGTCTGCGGATCGCCGACCATCATCATCGGCACGCATGCGGTGTTGTCGGGGCGGCCGAGCGTCGTCAGCGACTGCTGGATGCTCGCGGCGTTCGCGACGCTCTGTTCGTTCAGGATCACGAACACCGCCGGATTCTGAAACAGCGACTGCGCGGCGGCGTGTGCGCCGACCAGCAGCAGAACGATCGAAAGGAACCTCATGATCCGCGCCTCCTGTCCCCTCGACAGGCAAAAAGAGGTGTTGGCCTCGGGGTAGAACCAACACCCGTCAAAGCTGTCGCGCGCATCGCGCAACCGGTTGCGGCGCTTGCCGTGCAGGCGGCATACCAGTTGCATCGAAGCGCGCTGCCGGTCACGACGACGTGCTCGTCGAGACGACGGTCGGCGCGGGCGCGAGCGGCGCCGACGGGGCGGCGTGCTGGTCGATCGCCGGCGTGGCTGTCGCGGGCACGTCCGCGGCTGGCACGGCTGCGGATTCGACCACGGCCGTTGCGTCGGCAGCGCTCGGGGCCGTCGCCGCCACGGGCTGGGCGGCTTCGGCGGCAGGCATGGCCGAGGCGATCGGCGCTTGCGGCGCTTGCGGCGCGTGGTCGACTGCGTTGGCGTCGGCCGTCGGCATGGCCGGTGCGCCGGTGTCGGTCGCGGCCGGCGTGCGCGCTGACGCGTTGGCGGCGAGCGACGGGGCGGGGTCTGCGGGCTTGTCGGCGACCATCGGGGCCTTGTCGGCGGCGGTCGCCGCGGGTTCGGTGGTCTTTTCCGCAATCGTCGACGCAGGCTCCGGTGCCTTGTCCGCAACCGTCGGGACGGGTGCCGACGCATTTTCCGCAATCACTGGTGCAGGCGTCGAGGCCTTTTCCGCAATCACCGACGCAGGCTCCGATGCCTTTTCCGCAACCACTGGTGCAGGCGTCGATGCCTTGTCTGCACTCGTCGACGCGGGCTCCGGTGCCTTTTCCGCAACCGTCGGGACGGGTGCCGGTGCCTGTTCCGCAACCACTTGTGCGGGCTTCGACGCCTCCTGGGCAACCATCGGTGCAGGCTTCGAAACCTTCTCCGCAATCACCGACGCAGGCGCGGGCACCTTATCCCCCGCGACCGGTGCCGGTGCAGGCCGTGACACGTTGTCCGCAACCGTCGCGGCACTCGGCGACACGGCAGCGGTCGCTGCAGCGGGCACCGCGCTCATCGCAGCCGACGCCGCGGCCACGCCCGGCACGACCGCGACCGCCTGCGCACCATTCCCCGCAGCCGCCTGCGCCGCACCCGGCATCGCCGCCGCAGCCGGCGCGCCGATCGGCGCTCCCGCGACGAACGCCCCCGCCTGCCCAGCATTCCCCGCCACCGCCCGCATCTGCACAGGCGCCGGCCCAGCCGCATCGAGCGGCGGCAGCCCCATCCGGTTGCGCACGAGCGGATCGCGGTACTTCAAGTCGTCGGCGACGGTCGCATCGGCGGCAGGCGCGACGTTCGAGCGCGCGAGCGGCGCGGTCGTGCCCGGACACAGGTGGCCGGTCGCCTCGACCGCGCGGCGGTTCGCGTCGCTCTGGCACAGCAGCGCCAGCGCGACGTCGGTCAAGCCCATCGCGCGAAATTCGCGCGCATCGAGCCGTCGCACGCACGCCTGATCCACCAGCGTCGTGCCGCCGGTCGCGCCGAACCCCGGGAACGACACGCCGACGCTCACCGAGCCCATGCAGGTATCGGACAACGTGGTCGTCAGCCCGGGCGCCTGGATCGCCGGGTTCGTCTTGATCGTCTGCGTGCCCGAGTAGTTGACGTTCTCCGCCACCTGCGTGTTGTACGGGCTCGAGCCCGGCGCGCCGGCCGCGAGCGAGCTCGCGCTCTGCGGCGTCACGGTCGAGCCGCCGCTCGTCGACGAAGGCAGCGTCAAGTTGACCTGCACGCTCGAATTGCCGCTGCCGCGCACGCCGCTCGTGCTGCCGCTCGTCGCATTGCCGCCGCGCGAGCTCGTCACGTTGGTATTCATGCTCGAGCCGCCGCCCTGGCCGATGGCCGTCGACGACGTCGAGGACTGCGCGCTTGAAGTCGAGTCGGCGGTCTGCGCATGGGCGCCGATCGTGGCCAGCGCGAACATCGCCGCACTGGCCGCCCTGATCTTGCTGCTGTTCATTTTGATCTCCGGACGAGGTTGGACCGCCCACCCAGGCAACCGCATCAATCCCGTTGCGTTCCTGCCGCTTTGCCTGTTTCCCCGAACTGCTTCCAGCCGCTGCCCAACTGCGACCACGAACCGCCCGGCATGCCCTGCGATGGCGGGGCCGCGGGCGCGCCGGCGGCATTGCCCGGCGACAGCGTGTGTTGCGGTGACGGTTTGGTTGTCTGCTCAGTGTTACTTGACGTCTGTACGTTCGATTGCACGTCGTCGGTCGCGCGGTCGGCGGCATACGCCGTCAGCGACGTGAGCATCACGACGGCGGCAATCAGGTTCTGCTTCATGCCAGCTCCTTACGGTGACGACAACGGCGCAACAGAGACCAGCGTCACCGGGAAACTGGTCCCTTCCACCCGAATCAGGGCGTGCCGGCCGTCGCGCCGGAGCTGCCCTGACTGCCGCCCGACGCCGACGGCGATCCGGCCGGCCCGGTACTCCAGACGGTCGACGTGTTGTAGTGGTTCGAGCCCGCGATCGTCGACGATCCGCCGAAGCCGGCCAGCCCGCTCGCACCCGCGTTCGCGATGCCGGCGTCGTTGCCGCCGCTCGCCGTGTAGTGGTTCGCGCCGAGCACGATCGTGGCGGTCACGCCGCCCGACAACGCATTCGCGTTCTCGGTCGTATTGGCGGTGCCGCCGAACGAGCCCGCGGCGCCGATCCCGCCGCCAGCCGCGAACGCGCCGCCGTTGGTGCCCCACCCGCCGGCCGTCGACGTCGAGTCGTGGTACGCGGACGCCGTGCCGGTCGAGCCCGCAGGCGTCACCGTGCTTCCGGCGCTCGCGCCTGCGACCGAAGTCGTGTTGCTCGTATAGCTGCCGGTGCCGACCAGCACCGAACCCGAGACGCCCGACGCCACGGACTGAGTCTGGTTGAAGGTCGTCGTGCCGGCGGCCGCTGCGGCCGACGACAGCACGGCGAGCGCGGTCGCTAAAAAGACGTTGGCTTTCATAGCAATTCCTTGCGATGACGAAGGTCGGTGGCCGGATCGCCGGGCCGCCCCGTGCGGGGCGATTCCCGGCGTCCGCGCCACCATTCGATGACGAGCGCTGCGCGCGGCGGCTTAGTAGTGGCGGAACGTCCAGGCGCTGGAGCCTGCGTTCGCGCCGCTCAGCCCGCCGGACTGCGAGCCGCCGAAGCCGAAGCCGCCCACCGTCGACGTGTTGGTGTGATCGGTGTACGACACCGCCGCGCTGGTGCCGCCGCCGGCCATCGCGCCGGCCGCGCCGAGTGCCGCACCCGAATCGGTGGCGGTGAAGTGACCGAAGCCGGTCACCCCCGCCATCGTCTGGCCGCCGCTCGACGAACTGCTGCTCGACTGGGTGCCGCTCGCTGCGAACGCTGCACCCGAAACCGCCATCACTGCTGCTGCAATCAGAAGCTTCTTCATGGTCGACTCCAAAACGGCGTGGACGGAACAAGCGCAGGAAGCTGCACGCCTTCAGCCTGCCTGCGTCGAGCAATCCCTGAACACAAGGACCGCCATTCAATCGGCAACGAGCGTTTCTCCGATCGCAATTCGGCTCATTGCCTAAATCCCATTCGCTGTTTTATTGGCCCTGCGATTCATCGTTTTGAATACCGGCTTGCGCACCGGTGAAGTCACCGGAATAAACCGAGTCTCGAACCCGGAAAACGAATGCATCGTTCCGTATCGTTCGTCGTGCGTCGTTCGATATCGGGCGGCGCCGCGCGCCGGCATGCGGCTCGCCACTGCCGGCGAGCGAAAATGCACGACCCGGTTTACCGAAGGCGAACGCCCTGCCGCTGAAAATCGCCGCGTAATCGCGGCAACGCGACAACAATGCGCAACCATGCACGCGCGCCTGACCGTCACGCAGCAACGTTGTTCGTGAGTTACCGGTCGCCGATCATGCGGATAATCCGGCTCGCGGGTTTTCGGTACAGTCCGGGTCGCGCCGCTATTGCCGCGATGCGATCGAAATGTCGATGGACGTGCACGCGCGCATCGGCATCGAGCGGCCCGATACGAACTGCTGGTCCATCAGGGTGAAGTGAGTCGACGAGAGCGCCGCTGTCGATCAGTGGTGGCGCGAAACGACAGCTGCTCCAGCACGCGCAATGCGCGGATACCGGAACGCCGGCAACGACGCACTCGCGACGCCGGCACTGCGCCGCGAGTCGTACGGTTACCCCATCGTTGCGCTGAGAATGCGCGGATCAAGCCGTTGCTTGTGGTCTTCATCGCTGTTCCCCGACTGCTTATTGACGAGACTGCCGCCCCCCCAATCTTCACTGCATCAGGTCGACTGCCCGCCGGTGCGGTCAATACCGCAAGCGGCATGCCACGCACGATTGCGCCGACGATTGCGGGTGGCACGGCGCGCGGGCAGCGCGGAAACATGCGGTTTTCGTTTCAGGAATGTATCGCGGCAACAGGTGGCCGCCTGCGGCGATCATCGACTGACGAGAAGCAATCCCACCGAAGGCCGCGCGACGCGGTGCGCGGCGCCGCATGTGTGTGCTACCGAACGTCTGTTTCAGAGTTGAGAATCGCGCGCTGCCGGTTCGGAACAATGGACACGTCAACGCCCGAAAACGGCCTGCCACCGGGCTTTCGCGGGCTTGCGGCAAGTTGCGGACGGGTCGCTCGCGCGTCGTGCGCCTTCGCGCAAAGCGTGCGCGCATACGGCAAGGGACCGATTGCGCGATGCATGCAACGGCAAACCGATTACCCGAAAATGCGATTGATTCATCCGCGAAAATCCCGACTCGCTCGCGCATCGGTGGTTAATGCCGCAGAGCGACGAATCGCAAAACCGGTACGGGCCGCACCGCTTTCTACCGGCCCACATATTCGATGAAAAACGCCTGGCATTCACGCGTATCCGCCAGCACATCGGGCGTTTTATTACGTTGCACATTCATTTCATCGTCCGGTAATGATCGCCGGCGCATTGCATTTCGATGTGCGCGTCATGCGGGCGTCACGCGATTCCGCATGGCGCGCGATACACCGGAGAAACAACTCGGAAACGACGTCGACGCCGCTTTCCCGCGCGCGAAGCGGCGCGCGCAAGCGTCGTTTCGGCGCGAAAAAATCATCGTGGTATGGCGTTTCTCGCATTTTCGGCGCGTCGATACGCGGCGACGCCGCGAGCGCCGAATGCGTGCGGCGCGGCGCGGGATACACGGGTGGAACAGCGGCGCGCCGGCCGCGCCGCGGCACGACGCGATACCGCGCCGCATATGACGCGCGCGCCGCTGGCATGCCGGTTGCAACGCTGCGTGGTTGGCCGTGCGCGCAGCACCATCGCGCGCACCCGGCCCGCGTCGGACCACATCGGACCACATCGGCCGACGACGGCGCCGACTACGTACCGAGCAATTCCTTCCTGCGCAAATGACCCACGTCGCGCATCGGCGGCGCGCCGAACAGCCTGCTGTATTCGCGGCTGAACTGCGACGCGCTCTCGTAGCCGACCGTCGCGGCCACCGACCCCACGTCGCCGCCCTGGCGCAGCAGCAACCGGCGCGCCTCGTGCAGGCGCAACTGCTTCTGATACTGCAGCGGGCTGAGCGTGGTCACGTGTTTGAAGTGATGATGAAGCGACGACACGCTCATGTTGACGGCCTGCGCGAGCGTCTCGACACGCATCGGTTCCGCGTAGTGGGCGCGAATCCATTCGATCGCGCGCGCGATCCGGTGCGTGTGGCTGCCGGCGACGGCCATGTGACGCAGGCGCGCGCCCTGCCCGCTCGTCATCAACCGGTACAGCAGTTCCTTTTCGATCAGCGGCGCGATCACCGGGATGTCGGCCGGCGTATCGAGCAGCCGCAACAGGCGCAGCGCGGCGTCGAGCAGCGGCGGCGTCAGCTCGGCGACTGCGATGCCTTCGCCTTCGGGGCCGGCCTCCGGCTCGGGCAGACGCATCTCGGCAGCGAGTTCGACGATGCGCTGCAGGTCGAGCGTCAGCGACAGGCAAAGATAAGGAACGTCGGGCGACGCCTGCGTGACGCGCGACAGGATCGGCAAGTCGATCGACGTAATCAGGCAGTGCTGCGCGTCGTATTCGTAGGCCTGCCCCGCGACGACCACGCGCTTCGCGCCCTGCGCGGCGATCACGAGCGCGGCGCGCGACACGCCGCAGCCGAGATCGACCGCACGCGTATGGCGGTGCAGCATCAGCGCCGGCACGGCCGTCGCGTGCGAGCCGTCCGCCGGCGCGAAGCGGCCGATCAGCGACGCCAGCTCGCGCCGCCCGGATTCGCGCGATGCCGCGATATCGGTCATGTCCATGGCGGTTCCTCGTGTCGTTTTGCGGATCGCGCGAGCATAGCGAAACGCGCGCCGCCGTGCCCGGGATTTGCAGGATTGTTCAATAAATTTGCAGGATCGGATAGCCGTAACGACGGGCCGTTCGCGCACACTCCCACCTGATCCGGCGCATGCCGGGTTTTCCCCACGGAGACAAAAAAATGCCCACCACGTTTGTCCTCAACGGCAAGAGCGTCACGCTCGACGCCGATCCGTCGATGCCCGTCCTCTGGGCGATCCGCGAGCATGCGGGGCTGACCGGCACGAAGTTCGGCTGCGGCATGGCGCAGTGCGGCGCATGCACGATCCATCTCGAAGGCCAGGCCGTGCGCTCGTGCGTGCTGCCGCTGGCCGGCATCGCGGGCAAACAGGTGACGACAATCGAAGGCCTGCAGAGCAAGCCCGCGCAGGCCGTACAGGCCGCCTGGGTGAAACTGCAGGTGCCGCAGTGCGGCTATTGCCAGTCCGGCCAGATCATGTCCGCGACCGCACTGCTCGAACAGAACCCGAAGCCGACCGACGCGGACATCGACGCCGCGATGAACGGCAACCTGTGCCGCTGTGCGACCTACGCCCGCATCCGGGCCGCGATCCACGACGCGGCCGCGACGCTGGGAGCGTGACCATGACGATCGAACTCGACAACGCCGGTTCGGTGCGCGCGTCGCGCCGCACCTTCCTGAAAACCGCGGGCGCCGCAGCCGCCGTCAGCCTGACGATCGGCTTCGAATGGGCCGGCCTCGGCCGCCGCGCGCTCGCCGCGACGCCGCCCGCCGCCGACTTCGCGCCCAACGCGTTCCTGCGCATCACGCCCGACGGCGCGGTCACGGTAATTGCCAAGCACGTCGAAATGGGCCAGGGCGCGTACACGGGCATCGCGACGATCGTCGCGGAGGAGCTCGACGCCGACTGGTCGAGCGTGCGCGTCGAAAGCGCGCCGGCCGACGCGAAGCGCTACGCGAACCTCGCGTTCGGCACGATACAGGGCACGGGCGGCAGCTCGGCGATGGCGAACTCGTGGCAGCAGCTGCGCGAAGCCGGCGGCAAGGCGCGCGCGATGCTCGTGTCGGCCGCGGCCGCGCGCTGGCAGGTGCCGGCCGGCGAGCTGAGCACCGCGGGCGGCGTGGTCACGCACGCGAAGAGCGGCAGGACGGCCGCTTACGGCACGCTCGTCGCCGATGCGGCGAAACTGCCGGTGCCCGACCACGTCACGCTGAAGCAGCCGGCCGATTTCAAGCTGATCGGCCATCGCATCCCGCGCGTCGACGCGTCGGCGAAGTCGAACGGCACCGCGCAATTCACGCTCGACACGACCTTCCCCGGCATGCGCGTCGCGCTGCTGCAGCGGCCGCCGCGCTTCGGCGCGACCGTCAAGTCGTTCGATGCGACGGCCGCGAAGGCGGTGCCGGGCGTCCTGGCCGTCGTGCAGGTGCCGAATGGCGTCGCCGTCGTCGCGACCGGCTTCTGGGCCGCGAAACAGGGCCGCGACGCACTGAAAATCGACTGGGACGAAACGCACGCCGAAAAGCGCGGCTCCGACGAGATCATGCGCGAATACCGCCAGCTCGCCGCGAAACCGGGCGTGTCGGCGCGCAAGGACGGCGACGCCGACGCGGCGATCGCCGGCGCCGCGCGCAAGCTCAGCGCGACCTACGAATTCCCGTATCTCGCGCACGCGCCGATGGAGCCGCTCGACGCGGTCGTCAAGCTGACGGCCGACGGCTGCGAGATCTGGGCCGGCGACCAGTTCCAGACGATCGACCAGGGCAACGCCGCAAAGGTCGCGGGGCTCGAGCCCGAGCAGGTGCGCATCCACACGCTGTATGCGGGCGGCAGCTTCGGCCGGCGCGCGAACGCGTGGTCCGACTACGTGGTCGAGGCCGTGTCGATCGCGAAGGCGCTCGGCGCGGACGGCACGCCGGTCAAGCTGCAGTGGACGCGCGAGGACGACATCCAGGGCGGCTTCTACCGCCCGATGTACTTCCACAAGCTCGATGCGGGGCTCACCGCCGATGGCCGGCTGGTCGGCTGGCGGCACCGCATCGTCGGCCAGTCGATCCTCGCCGGCACGCCGTTCGCCGCGTTCATGGTGAAGAACGGCATCGACGCGACGTCGGTCGAGGGCGCGGCGAACCTGCCGTACGCGGTGCCGAACGTGTCGGTCGAACTCACCACGACCAAGGTCGGCCTGCCGGTGCTGTGGTGGCGCGTGGTCGGCAGCTCGCACACCGCGTATGCGGTCGAGGCGTTCATCGACGAAGCCGCGCACGCGGCCGGCAAGGACCCGTACCTGTTCCGCCGCGACCTGCTCGCGAAGGAGCCGCGCATGCGCGCCGTGCTCGAACTGGCCGCGCAGAAGGCCGGCTGGGATCCGGCGCAGCCGCTGCCGAAGGGCCGCGGGCGCGGGATCGCGGTGGCCGAGGCGTTCAAGAGCTATGTCGCGCAGGTGGCCGAGGTGTTGGTGGACGCGGACGGCAACGTGAAGGTCGAGCGCATCGTGTGCGCGGTCGACTGCGGGATCGCGATCAACCCCGACATCGTCGCCGCGCAGATGGAAGGCGGCATCGGCTTCGGGCTCGGCGCGGCGCTGCACAGCGCGATCACGCTGAAGGACGGCCGCGTCGAGCAGCGCAACTTCGACGGCTACCACGTGCTACGGATGGCCGAGATGCCGAAGGTCGAGGTGCACATCGTGCCGTCCGCGCAGGCGCCGACCGGCGTCGGCGAGCCCGGTGTCGCGCCGGTCGGGCCGGCCGTGGCCAACGCGATCTTCGCGGCGACCGGCAAGCGGCACTACGTGCTGCCGTTCGATTCGGCCGGCGGCGCGAAGGCTTGACCGACGTGTGACGCATCGGGCGGTGCGGTGTGGCGTTGTTGCCCGGTGCGTCGGTGCGGCGCGGCGCCCCGCCGCGCCCGCATCGTGCTGCGCGTGACTGCGCCGTAACGCCGCCCGTAACGCACGTTACGCACGTAACGCCCGTAACGTTCCCGCGCGATGCTACGTAACAATTCTTCAATATCGGTCGGGCCGGCGCCGCGGCACGCGGCTGCGGCACCGTTAAAAATTCTTTTAGATTCAACACCGGCGCGCGATTGCGGGCGCCGGGACCCGCCGCACGGCTGGGGCGGCTCCATCACTGGCCCGGAAGTTGCAGTACATGACTCGCAACACTCCTTTACGGACATGCGAGGGCCACCATGGATTGCAAATACCTGTACATCGACAACATAAAAATCAACTTCGTGCGCCGGACGATCGAAATCGACGACAAGGTCGTCGACGTCACGCCGCGAGAATTCGACGTCGTCGAGTTCCTGCTCGACAACATGAACAAGATCGTTCCGCGGCAAGCGATCCAGGAAGCGGTCTGGGGCCGGGAGCTCGGCGTGTCGTCGCGCACGCTCGACACGCACATCTCGCGGATCCGTTCGAAGCTGCAGCTCGATCACGACAAGAACCTGCGGATCATCCCGATCTATGCGGTCGGCTATCGGCTCGTGCTGTTCGGCGCGGCGATGACGCACGTCGAGCGCCACGATGCCGCGCCGATCCTGCGCGCCGCGCCGCAGCCGATGGTGACCGCCGACTACGCGTGACCCGCGGCCGCGCCGGCGCCCCGAGGCGCGCCGGCCGGTTTTCTGGTTGGGTGGGGCGCGGTACATCGGGCGCGTTGAGCAGAGGCGTGCCGAGCCATGCCATGCCGAGCCGCATCGAGCCGAGCTGTGCCAAGTCGTGCCGGACTGAGCCGAGCCCGGTCGAGTCGAGCCAAGCCCTGCCACGGCAACCCAAGCGCCAACCCGAGCCCCACACCGCGCCGCGTCCTCGCGACACCGCCCTGCGCCACCCCAACCCCACGCCCCAAGCCCCACCCACCTTCCCCCTCACCCGCCCCCACACCCCCGACACGCTTCGTAGCTCGCCACCACGAGCCGCGCCGCGCGCCGTCCGCGACTACGGATTCCGGCGCCGCACGCGGCCGGCACCGTCCCTACAATCGACGCAGCAGCCGCGCGCCCCCCGCGCCGCCGGCCACCACAACCCGTCGACCATCGCCGAATCCGCCCCGATCCCGCCGTGCCTGCGCTGCCTTTGACGAATGCCGACACCGGCGACGCCGCGAACCAAGCGCCCGCCGCCGCTCCGGCCGCCGCGCAGACCGCCGCCGCCGTGCCGCCCGCGCCGGTCGCGGTGCCGCTCGACGCGTCGCCGTATCTGCCGCGTCTGTCCGCGGCCGCCGCGCGCGGGCTGTCGCATGCATACGGCGCGCCGGCCGCCGTGCCGGTCACGCTCGGCGAGCACGCGTACGAGGTGCGCTGGCGCGTCGCCGCCGAGCCGGTTGCCGATGCCCATGCATACCGGTTCGTCGTCGGCCCGGCCACGGGCACGCTGTGGCTCGACCCGCTCGCCGAAACCGAATGGCTCGGCGATGCCGCCGACCCGGCCGTGCCGGCCGTGATCCGAGCGGCGTTGCTGGCCGATCTCGCGGCGCCGCTCGCGGCCGTGATACAGGCCGCGACGCGGCAGCGCGTCGAATTGCTGCCGCCGCCCGCGAGCGTGCCCGCATGGCACACCGCACCGGCCGCGCTGCGCTTCGAGCTGCGCCGCGCCGACGGCGCATGGCGCTGCCACGGCGCGCTGCTGTTCGACGCGCCCGACGCGCTCGCGGTGTTCTTCGCGCAACCGGCGCCCGCGCGGCCGGCCCCGCACGCGGCCTATGCGAGCCTGCCGGTGCCGCTCGTGTTCGAGATCGGCCGCACCGAACTGACGACGGCCGAGCTGGCCGACGTCGTCGGCGGCGACATCATCGCGATCGAACGCTGGCGCGCGCACGAGCAGAACCTGCTGTGCGTCGCGCGCGTGCCGGCCACGCCGGCGTGGGAGATCACCGGACGGCCGTCCGGCACCCGGCTGACCGTCGAACGAATCAGGGAGATGCCTTTGGAACCGACCCGCACCGACACCCCGCCCGCGACCGCACACGATGCGCCGCCGGACGACGCACCGCGCTCGCTCGACGGCCTCGCGGTCGACCTGCGCTTCGAGCTGCCGCCGACGTCGATCCCGCTCGGCGAACTGGGCGCGCTGCAGCCGGGCGCGGTGATCGAGCTGCAGCAAGGGATCAACCAGAGCGTGATCCATCTGGTCGCGAACGGCATGCTGATCGGCACCGGGCATCTGATCGCGGTCGGCCAGAAACTCGGCGTGCGCGTCGTCACGCTGACGCAGCCGGCCCCGCGCGAGCGTTGAGCGATGGGCAATCTGCCGAATCCGGTCGCGCTGATCGCGGTGATCGCCGCGCTCGGCATCGCACCGTTCGCCGCGCTGATGGTGACGAGCTACACGAAGCTCGTGGTCGTGCTCGGCCTGCTGCGCTCCGCGCTCGGCATCCAGCAGGTGCCGCCGAACCTCGTGCTGAACGGCATCGCGCTGATCCTGTCGCTGTTCATCATGGCGCCGGTCGGGATGTCGATCCGCGACGCGCTGCAGGCGCGCCACTTCGACGCGGCGGGGCAGTTGTCGACCGCGGACATCGGCGTGCTCGCCGACGCCGCGCTGCCGCCGATCAAGGATTTCCTGGTCTCGCACACGCGCCAGCGCGACCGTGAATTCTTCGTGCGCACCGCGACGTCGGTGTGGCCGAAAAACCGCGCCGACGGCATCAAGGACGACGACCTGCTCGTGCTGGTGCCGAGCTTCACGCTCGCCGAGCTGACCAAGGCGTTCCAGATCGGCTTCGTGATCTATATCGTGTTCATCGTCGTCGACCTGCTGGTCGCGAACATCCTGCTCGCGCTCGGGATGCAGATGATCTCGCCGACGACGATCTCGGTGCCGTTCAAGCTGCTGCTGTTCGTCGCGCTCGACGGCTGGTCGCTGCTCGTGCACGGGCTCGTGCTGTCGTACCGCGTGGCGGGGGCGGGATGAACGCGCGCGCGCTGCGCTGCGTCGCCGCGGGCCTGTACGCGCTGGCCGCGCTGATGCTCGCGTGCTCGGGCCTGAACGTGCGCGACGCGCGCGCGGCAGGCAGCGCCGCGGCCTTCACGCAACTTGCGCGCGCGTGCGCGCCGAACGTCGATCCCGATACGCTCGCCGCGCTGGTGCGGACCGAATCCGGCTTCAATCCGTATGCGATCGGCGTGGTCGGCGGCCATCTGACGCGCCAGCCGGCGTCGCTCGACGAGGCGCGCGCGACCGCGAGCGAGCTGGCCGCGCGCGGCTTCAGCTACAGCGTCGGGCTCGCGCAGGTGAACGAGCGCAACTTCGCGAAGTACGGGCTCGACGACGCGACGATGTTCGAACCGTGCCGCAACCTGCGCGCGGGCGGCGCGATCCTGACCGAGTGCTTCGCGCGCTCGTCGAACACCGGCCGCTCGCCGCAGGCCGCGTTGCGCGCGGCGCTGTCCTGCTACTACAGCGGCAACTTCACGACCGGCTTCTCGAGCGGCTACGTGAGCCGCGTCGTCGCCAGCGCACAGCGCAATGCGCGCGAGGGCGGCGTCGAGCCGATCCCGGTCGTGCGCGACGTGCCGCCGCCGGCGCGGCAGCGGCGCATGGACGCGGTCGCGACCACGCCGCCCGAGCGCGCGCGACGGCTGCCGTCGGCGGCCGCCGCCGCGGACGCGCCGTCGTGCCATGCGCGCCCGGTCGTGATGATGTGTCGCGGCTTGCCGGCCAGCCAGGCGAAGCGACTGTGCGTGCGATGCCTCGACCAGTGACGGGCTGAGCGCGCGTCGGCGCATCGCCGGATGCGGGTCGTTTTCAGGGGTCGAACGACGCTGCCGCGCCGCACCACCGCAGCCCGCGCCGCTCTCGTAGCGCGTGCGGCGCCGTCGCGCCGCGCGCCTCGCCGCGCTACGAAACAGCCGTGCGCCCGCCGCGATGCGCGTCCGTACACTCGAACGATCGCGGCGCGGCGTGTGGCGCGCCGTGCGCGCCGCGCATCGCGCGGCTCAACGGAGACGAGCATGCTGTCGATCGACGGGCTGGGACTGGGTGTCAACTGGCAGCGCTTCCTGTCGGAAACGCTGAATCCGGTCGTCGCGCCGCCGCCCCCGCCGCCGAAGCAGGACGATCCGGCAGCCGGCCCCGCGAATCCGACCGTGACGCCGCCGATCCCCGTCACCGCGTCGCTGGGCACCGACCCGGCCAAGCCGACCAACGCGGAAATCCAGTCGGCCACGTCGCTGATCCAGAGCATGGCCGCGCAGTACACGGCGCCGCCGCCCGACATCACGGTGGAGAATGACAAGACGACCGCCGTGCAGAAGGCGATCCAGGGCGCGCAGACCAAGTACGACAACGCGTCGCAGGCGCTGCAAGGCGCGCAGAACGTGCTGCACCTGGCGAACCGCGACCCGGAGTCGACGCCCGCCGAGCGCAAGAGCGCGCAGGCCGACTATGCGAAGGCGCGCGCGGCCGCCGACGACGCGCAGCGCGAGCTGAACGTGACGACCGACGCCGGCTACATGATCCTGTACGGCGAGCAGGCGAACGCCGACATGCCGGCCGGGATGAAGCTCGACGATTCCGGCAAGGTGACGGACCCCGGCGACGCGCAGCACGCGGCCGACCAGCAGCTCAAGACGCTGATCGCGGCATTCCCCGATCACCCGGACGATCCGAACTGGGCGCCGCAGGCGAGCGACTGCAAGAACCCGCTGCAGATCCGGCTTTATGACGACTGGCAGAAGGCGCAGGCGCATGCGTCGGCCGGCTCGGCGAAGTTTTTCGCGGACGTCGCGAACTCCAATCTCGCGTACGCGCAATTCCAGTCGTACCTCGCCGATCCCGACTACAAGGCGGCGCTCGATGCGGGCGTCGGCCGGCTCAACGATGCGTTGCAGCCGCTCGACCTGCAGGTGTCGATGCCCGACGCGCCGGATTCCGCGGATGCGGCGCAGACGACCGTCACGGCCGCGGCCAAGGACGCGAACTACGCGAATGCCGCACTCGCGGCGGCAAACGACAACGTGACGCTCGCCCAGGCGCAGCAGCAGTCCGATGCCGACAACGGCAAGGAAGGGCCGACGGTGATCGTGCCCGACGCGATCGCCAAGGACAAGACGGCGCTCGCTCATGCGCAGGTCACGGCGGGCACCAGCAGCAGCTATCTGCAGATGCTGGCCGCGCAGCAGCAGGCCGACACGTTGCAGGCGAACTACCACGGCAAGCTCGCTCGCCTGTCCGACGATCCGAGCGAGCCGTACCAGCAGCTGCAGCTCGCGAAGCAGCAGGCCGGCATCGCGCACGACGCGTTCGTGGTCGCGTACGGCGCCTCACTCGCGCAGCAGTACGACGACCAGGCCGCGCAGATCGAGGCGAGCGTCAAGCCGCCCGCGCGTCCCTCGCCGTTCAACACGGCGAACCCGTCGCAGCTGTTCGCGCCGCCGCCGTGGAACACGACGGGCACCTCAGCGAACGGCACCCCCGCGAACGCGGCGCCGCTGTTTTCGTCGCCGTTGCCGAAGACGAACGCCGCAGGCGCGCCGAACGCCAACGGCGCGCCGAACGGCAGCCAGCCGTTGTGGAACACGTCGCCGTTGCTGAACGGCCCGCTGTCGTTCGCGCCGGCGGATGCGGCGGCGAACCCGGCCACGCCGTCCGGCCCGACGCTGCTCGACGCGAAACGCCTGCGCGTCACCGCGGGCGCCATCCGCGCCGCCGGCAACCGGCTGTCGAATCTGGTCAACGAGCGTGCGACCGGCGCGGCGCTCACCGAAGCGCGCAACCAGCAAGCGCAGAAGCACGCGACGCTCGCGACGATCCAGCAGCAATACGACGACTGGCAGGCCTCGCATCCGGCGCCGACGCGCTTCCGGCAGCTCGCCGACGGCGACATCCTGCCCGCGTATACGCCGCCGCTGCCGAACCCGAACCAGACCCAGCTCGATCAGGCGAAGAAGGATGCGCAGAACGCCGACAACACCGTGCAGCGGCTGCAGTTGCTGAGCGAGTCGGCCCACCAGCAGGTGCTGCTGGACCAGTTCGACGCGGGACTCGAAGAGCGGCTGCGCTATGCCGATCCGAATTCCGACGCGTACAAGGACTACCAGAGCGCGCAGCACGATTTCTACGAGGCACACCGCAGCGAGTTGTCGAACACGCTGCTCGACGCGGCGAGCGCGAGCACCGGCAAAGGCGCGACCATCGACTTCGGCAAGCTGAGCGACACGCAGCAGCGCAATCTGATCGGCGTCGCGCTCGGCATGGCGCCGGACGTCGGCGGCGACGCGTCGTCGAACACGTCCATCGCGACCGACACGCAGACGCATTTCACCAACAAGGACAAGCTGTCGACGATCAACAGCGTGCGCGACCAGCTGCTGAAAGTCGGCGGCGGCGCGACGACGCAGGTCAGCGTGCTGCCGATGGTGTATGCGGCGAAGGATGCCGGCATGACCACCAGCGCGCTGTTCAAGGTCAGCGGCAAGGACGGCACGCAGTACGTCGACGAGACGGCGAGCACCTACGACGACATCAACGACTACATCGACAACAACGAGCTGTCGAAGGACGGCACCGTCGACATCGCGACCGGCCACAACGCGGACGGCACGCTGCAGCTCGTCTCGAAGGCCGCGCACCACGAGAGCGGCTTCGACAGCTTCATGAACACGCTGACCAGCACCGGCCTGAACATCGGCATGATGGTCGGCGGGATGGCGCTCGAAGGCCTCGGCACGCTGCTCGACGGCACCGTCGTCGGCGCGGTCGTCGGCGTGCCCCTGAACCTGCTCGGCGCGGGGATGATGTACACCGCGATCGGCGCGACGGTGACGAGCGCCGGGCTCGATCTGGCCAACCGCGCCGACCACGGCCGCAGCACCAATCCGTTCACCGACGCGGGTGCGCGGATGGACTTCATCAATCTCGTGCCGATGGGCGCCGCGGGCGCCGCGAAGCTGGCCGGCGCCAAGCTGTTCACGCGCACCGTGACGGCGCTCACGCGCACGCCGAAAGTCGCGTCGGTGCTCGCCGGCGGCACGAAGGCCACCGCGGTCGTGACCGGTCTGGGCGCCGGCTTCGAGGCGTTCGGCGAAGCCGGCTACGACTACTTCGTCACCGGCGACAAGAAGGCCGCCGGCGAGGAGCTCAAGTCGGGGCTGACGAACGTCGCGCTGATGGCCGCGGGCGGCCTCAAGGAGCGCGTGGTCACGTCGGTGCGCACGGGCACCGGCAGGCCGATACCGATCCGCGGTGCGGACGGCAAGACCGTCAGCGTGGACAGTCAGACGATCGGCCGGATCCTCAACAAGGGCGACGACGCGTCGCTCGCGGCCGGCCGCACGCGCGTGACGCTCGACGGCGAGGCCGTCACCGTGTCGCCGGACGGCACGCTGCGCGTCGGCGACAAGATCCTGACCTACGAAGACCAGCCGATTCGCGTGCTCGACCGCACGTCGCGCAACGCGTTGCCCGCGGGCAAATTCGTCGTGCTCGGCGAAGACGGCAAGCTGTCGGTCGTCTCCGCCTCCGACAAGAGCTGGACCAACGGCACGCGGATCGACTCGGTGACCGACACCGGCGAGCGGCTGTCGTTCGGCGACGGCGGCGGCATGAGCACGACGCCGAAGGTCGTCGCGAGAACGCCGCTCGAACTGCTCGACCGCACGCTGCAGCAGGCGCGCGACGAATACGCGGCCGCCCGCGACGAACAGGCGCCGCGCAGCCTCGCGCAAGCGGCCGAGCAAGGCGAGACGGCCAGCGCCGCGAACGACGCGCGCAGCACGCGGCGCACGAGCCAGGAACGCGCGCGCGTCGACGCGCAGCGCGACGAGGCCGCGGCCGAGCGCGCGACCGACGCGAACCTCGACCGGCGCAGCGCCGACGCCCAGGCGCTGCGCTACCGGCCGCTCGACGCCGACGCGTCGCCCGGCGCGGGCGCGCGCACGACGCCTGCCGCGGCACGCCCGCGTGTCGACGTCCGGGTCGTCGACCTGACCGGCGCGAAGCCTGCCGCCCGCGCGGCGACGGCCGATCCGGCCGGCATCTCGGTGCCGCGCGGGCCGAGCGCGGAACCGCTCGAGGTCGGCGGCCGCACGCTCTACATCGTGCGCGACGGCGACGCGCCGCATAGCGCGTCGCCCGCCGCCGCGCGCACGCCGAAGCTCGACGAACCGATCGTCGTGATCGCCGGCGAGCACGACGCGCAACTCGCACCCGAGCTCGCGAACCGCTGGGACAAGCCCGTCTATGCGGCGACGCCCGAGGCGCTCGACGCCGACGGTCAGCTGCGCGCCGACGCGCGCACGCTGCGTTTCGATCCGGCGCCCGACGGCGTCGCGCTCGCCGGCGACGCCGAAGCGGCACCGCACACGTCGCCGGCCCGCGCGCCAGGCGACGCGCCGGTGATCGTGCTCGCCGGCAAGCGCGGGCCGAACGAGCCGGCGCTGCCGCGCCCCGCCGCGACGCCGCGGCCGCTGAAGGCGCTCGACGGCCGCTTCAGCGCGCCGAACCGCGTGCTGGTGCTGGTCAAGTCCGAGCGCAGCGCCGCGCCCGAGCGTGCGCCGGCACACGGCGAGACCGCGCCGCCGCGCGAGCGCGCAGGCGGCGCCGCGCGGCCCGTGTCGCACCACGACGTCGCCCTCGCCTACGATGCCGACCTGGTGGCCGCGCATCCGGAGATCACCGAAGCCGCGCCGCCCGAAGCGGCCGCGTCCGGCCCCGGCTGGTTCACGCGGATGCAGATGCGTTTCGGCGGTGCGCCGGTGCCGGACACCGTGCTGGCGCTCGCCTCGCAGTCGGCGACGCTCGTCACGCAGCTGCGCATGCTGAGCGACGGCGGCTGGCGCGTGAAGGTCGGCAAGCGCGGCAGCGGCAGCCACATCGATGTGCGCAAGCGCGTGATGACGATCGACGGCGCGCTTCAGGAGCCGGGCAGCATCACCTACACGCTCGCGAGCGAGGCGCGCCAGGCGGTCGAGGCGATGGCCGGCGCGCTGGACCTCGACTACGGCAGCCGCAGCCGCTTCACGCGCAAGGCGCTCGAAGCGGAGGCGCGCGCGCAGATCAACGCGTTCGAGGCGCGCTACGAGATCGCGCTGTCGACCGGCGTCGACATCGCCGAACACGCGCAGCTGCCCGATGCGATCGCGCGCGAAGGCGTCGACTGGCACGGGCCGACGAGCGATTACACGGGCACGGTCGCGCGGCTCGCCGAAAACTTCGCCGATGCGCCGGTGGCCGCTCGCGACGCGCAGACCTATAGCGAGTTCTACGACGACGTGTGGGCGCGCCAGAAGCGCCGCGGCGGCGTCCCGCGCCGGATGCCCGCGCCGCGGATGCAGCCCGCCGACGGCCAGGACGGCAGCGCGCCGGCCGGCCGGCAGCAGCTCGACGCGCGCACCGCGTGGAGCTACGCGCACGCCGTGCTCGAGTCGCCGTTCGGCGAGCGCCCGGCGCCTGATGCCGCCACGTTGCAGGCGCGCCGCGACGGCCACATGTCGACGTTCGCCGACGGCGACGTGCTGGTGCTGCATGCGGACACGCTGCCCGACGGCACGCTGCTCGTCGACGGCAAGCCGGTGAGCGCGCACGAATACGCGCTCGCGATGGCGCCGTGGCCCACGCTCAGGCGGGCGGACACGATCGTGCTGTCCGCCGGGCAAGGCGGCTACGAAGCGGCCGCGCGGCTCGCGAACGTGTGGCAGCGCGCCGTCTACGCGCCGCCCGAGCATGCGGTGGGCGCCGACGCGACGGTGCACGACACGCGCATGTTCCACCGCTTCGATCCCGCGCCCGCCGCGCCGCACGCGCTCGGCGAACTCGCCGCCGACGCCGACGGCGTGCATCTGGCCGGCGATCCGGCCAGCCGGATCGACATCGACGGCAACGTCGGCGAACTGCTCGGCGCCGGCGCGCGCAAGACGGCGTTCGCACTCGGCGACGACGCCGCGCTCGCCACCGTCGACCGCAGCCCGAAGCCGCCCGGCGCACCGCAGGAACCGCTGACGCCCGAAGCGCAGCGCGCCGCCGACGAGCAGCTCGTGCGCGACGAGCAACGCGCGCTCGCACAGCTGGAACAGTGGGGCATCCGCACCGTTCGGCTGGACGGCCCGTTCCGCGCGCTCGGCGACCGCGTCTCCGCGCTGTCGCTCCCGCTCGGCGTGTTCCACAGCGACGAATTCGCGAGCGGCCGCCTGCCGCCCGCGGTGGCGCGCGCGGCCATCCAGAACGTGTTGAAGACGCGCGAGGTGCTCGAGCAACACGAGGTCGGCTTCGACCTGCAAGGCATCTTCACGCGCTCGGGCGATTTTCTGGTCTGCGATCCCGGCCCGATCCTGAACACCTACGCGGCGCACACGCTGTCGCTGTCGCGCCTGTTCGAGATCGAGAAAGGCATCCACCGCTGGATCGAGCAGCATGGCGTCGACGCGCTCGATTCGGCGCTCGATCCGACCCGCGACCCGACGCCGCTGGCCGACGATGCGTTCGTGCAGAAGCCGTCGGTGATCACGCGCGTGCGCATGCGGGTGGGCGGCGCGCCGCTGCCGGCCGAGGTCAGCGCGCTCGCGCAGCGCTCCGGCACGCTCGCGGCGCAACTGCGCATGCTCGACGCGAACGGCTGGCGCGTGCGCGTCGGCAAGCGCGGCGGCGGCAGCCGGATCGACACGAAGCACCGGCGCGTGACGATCGACGGCGCAGCGGCCGGCCCCGGCTGGATGACCTACGTGCTCGCGCACGAAACGCAGCATGCGGTCGACGCGATCGAGGGCACGCTCGGCCTCGACTACAGCGGCCGCGGCCGCTTCACGCGCACGGCGCTCGAAGCCGAGGCGCGCGCGCAGCTCAACGCATTCGAGGCCCGCTACGAGATCCGGATGGCGAGCGGCATCGACATCGCCGCGAACGTGCGGCTGCCCGACGCGCTGCAGGCGGAAGCCGACGCATGGCCGGCCGCGCGCGGCGACGCCGGCGCGCTCGCACGGCTCGCCGACGCGTTCGCCGAGGCACCGGTGTCGGGCGCGCGCGGCAAGACCTACACGGAGTTTTACGGCGACGCGTACGATCGCGGCCCCGGCCGGCGCGCGCGCGCGATGCCGGCGCCCGAGACGCGCGCCGCGCACGACGGCGATGGCGAGCGCGACGCGCCGACGACGATGCGCGAGATCCAGGCGCAGCGCGCGGCATGGTCGCAGGCGCATGCGGAACGCGACGCGTCGCCGTTCGGCGCGAGCGGAGCGCCGCCGGTCGACACGCTCGCGCTGCTGCGCGACGGCCGCGTGCTGCTCGACATGGGCCAGCGCATCGCGATCGTGCCGGCCGACACGCTACGCGACGGCATGCTGCTCGGCCCCGACGGGCAGCCGGTCGGTCCGCACGAGTTCACGCTGCTCAACGCGCCGCCGTCCGATTACGGCTACACGACGATCCTGGCGGCGCGGCATGCGAACGAAGGCGGCGCCGCGCAGCTCGCGAACCTGTGGCAGCGCGCGATCTACACCGTCCATCCCGACGCGATCGGCGCGGACAGCATGCCGACCGACCTGTCGGCAATGAACCGCTACGTGCCGGCGAGCTATCGCCAGCCGTCGCTCGGCGAGCTGTCTGTCGACGGCGCGCACGGCACGCTCCATCTCGACGGCGCGCCCGGTCGGCCGGTCGATCCGGCCGATTACCTCGGGCCGGTGCTCGGCTCGGGCGCGTACAAGACGGTGTTCGACGGCGGCGCCGGCCAGGCGCTCGGCGTCTACCGCGACGGCTCGATCGATGGCCTCGCCGATGCGTACGAAGCGGTCGAGCTCGAGCAAGGCGGGCTCAAGACGCTGAGCGAGGTCTACGAGCTGCCGACCAGCACCACCGACGGGCCGTTCTCGGTCGTGAACCGCGTGGGCGTCGTGCTGAAGCCGTCCGCGCAGTTGAGCAGCGTCGACGTCGAGTTCGACATCGGCCTGCCGACCGTGGTGTCGAGCCGCGGCCTGACGGATCTCGCCCGCATCCGTCGCGTCACGCAGGACCACCATCTGCTGTACGACTTCCAGGTGCTGTTCGGCCGCAACGGCGACGTGATGCTGCACGATCCCGGCGAAGTGCTGCCGCACGGCGATCCGCACGGCACCGTGCTCGCGCGGATCGACGAAGTCGCCGCGAAGATCCACTCCGGGCTCAGGCACGGCCGCATCAAGCTCGCGCATCCCGCGTTCGACGAGGCCGGCGCGTATGCGCCGCGCCGCGGCGCGATCGCGCACGTCGTCATGACCTTCCGCGGCATCGTGCTGAGGATGCAGGCCCACGCGCTGGCGCGCCGCTCGCCGACGCTGCGCGCGCAGCTGCGGCTCGCGCGCGCCGACGGCTGGAAGGTGAAGCTCGGCGCGCCCGGCGGCGGTCAGTATGTCGATGCGGCGCGACGCAGGATCGTGCTCGACGGCAACACGCGCCGCGCCGGCACGCTGGTGTTCGCGCTCGCGCATGAAGCGCAGCACAGCGTCGACCTCGCCACCGACACGCTCGGCCTCGACCGCAGCGGCCCCGACGCGTACGTGAAAAGCCTGCTGCTCGCCGAAGCGCGTGCGCAGCTCAACGCGTATCGCGTGCGCGCCGAAATCCTCGCGGCGGGCGGCCCCGACGTCGCCGCGCACGTGCAGCTGCCGGCGACGCTCGCGCGCGCGGCGGAACACGCGTTTGCCAGCGGCGAGCCGGCCGCGCTCGATGCGCTCGCCGACGCGTTCGGCGAGATCCGCACGTCGCTGCCCGGCAAGCCGACCTATCGCGCGCTGTACGGCGAGCAGGCGCGCACCGAGCTCGCGGGCGAGCCGGCGCCGCTGACGCTGGCGGCCCCGGCCACGGGACGCGGCGGCGGGCGGCGCGGCGGCGCCCGGTCGGGCCGCAACGCGCTCGACAGCGCCGAGATGACGCGTGCGCGCGCGTGGCTCGACGCGCGCGGGATGCGCACGCTCAAGCGCGTCGACGGCGCCGATGCGGCGTCGCTGCGCGCGCTCGTGCGCCAGACCGGCACCGATACCGTGCTGCTGATCACGCGCGCCGGCAAGATCACGCCCGCGGCGGTGCCCGAGGTGGTCGCGACCGCACGGATCGATGCGAACGGCGCCATCGCGCAACCGAAGTTCGTCGGCGGCAAGCTCACGCCCGACGAGCAGCAATCGCTCACGGCCGCGCTCGATCCCGCCCACGACGCGGCCGACCCCGCACCGGCCGCGGCCGAGCGCGCGGGCTTCGCGTTCCATGCGTCGCCGGTGTCGCTCAAGCAGCTGCAGGCGCTCGGCGGGATGGCGAAGATCGAGTACGCGGGCGACGGCAAGGTCGTCGAATTCACGCGGCGCGGCCGCGTGAGCAGCCGCTACGTCGATGCGATCGGCGCGCTCGCCGATGCGAAGCACTATCGCAGCGCGCACAAGGCGATCGGCGCGGCCGGGCGGACCGACACCATCTACGCGATCGACCGCACGACGGGCGAGCTGCGCGGCCATGCGACCTACGATGCCGCGAGCGGTTCGTGGAACTACCACGAGAAGGCGCCGCTGGCGCAGACGCGCATCGGCGAGCGGCCGCTGCGCGACGCCTATCCGCGCCGCGCGCAGGTGCGCGTGCGGCCGCACGGCAAACCGCACGGCGTGCCGCTCACGCGGGCGCGCCGGCATGGCGTGTCGTTCGTGGTCAGCAGCATCGATCCGGCCATGCTCGAACAGGTCGGCAATCGCTTCGATGCGCCGAAGCCGCCGAAGGCCGACAAGCCGGACAGGCTGCCGCGGCCCGGGCTGCGCTACCTCGGCCAGCTCGGCATCACCAAGACGCTGAACGCGCCGCGCCGCGTCGCGCTGTTGACGCGCAACCGCACCGCGGCGCTGCTCGGCCGCGCCCGCACGGGCGCCGCGCTGCCTGCTGCCGGGGCGGCGGCGGCGAGCGTGCCGCTGTTCGACCGGAACCTGCTGCCGTCGGGCAAGCACGCGGCGCTGGATTTCAGCGGCCACAATGCGGTGCATCTGCTGAGTGCGGCCGAGTTCGGCGCGCTCGATGCGGGCAAGCATCACATCTACGTGTACGACACGAGCGACCCGCTCACCCACCGGCTCGACACGCCGCAGGGCGTGCTGGTGCCGGACGCGAAGGGCAAGCTGACGTGGCACGACTGGCAGAATCCGGGCGCGCCCGGCGTGCCGCTCGAATCGTCGCCGATCGGCGCGGGGCCCTACGGCGCCGACACCCATCTGCTGCTCACCGAGCTGACGCCGGCCGAACTCGCGGACCACGCGCGCGGCACGCGCCTTGCCGCGCTGAACCGGCGCGTCGAGTATCTGGACGGGATCGCGAAGGACACGTCGCCGAGCACCTTCGCGTCGCTGCGCAACTGGGCAAGCGACGCGGCCCGCGAAACGCGCAGCGCACGCAAGGCGCTGAAGAAGGAAATCAAGGCCGCGACCAAGGCCGCGAAGCGCCAGGGGCTGCCCGAGCCGGCCTATCCGGAGCTCAAGCTGCGCCCGTACCAGCCGTCGCTCGTCAGCACGACGCTGGTCGAATGGAAGCGCCTGTATGGCGACGGCAACGTGCCCGACCTGTTCGCGCACCTCGAGCGGATCGACGCGCTCGCGAAGCACGAGCGCGATTCGCGCCTGCCGCCGCTCGAGCTGACCGACGCGACGGCCACGACGCCGCCGCCCGCGACGATGGCCGATGCCGCCGCATGGCGCGGCACCGGCCTGCCGTTGTACGTGGCGCGCGACTGGTCGGGCGGCGGCGCGCGCTACGCGCCGGTGCCGTTCTCCAGGCGTGCGCAGCGCGGCCTCAGCACGGCCGCCGCCACCGACCGCGCGCTGCGGCGCGCCGTGCTCGGCGCCGGCGACGCGGTGCGCAACCGCCTCGTGCCGATGAGCCGTGCGTACCGGCTGTCCGACGATCCGGCCGAATTCGTCGCGCAGACGCGTCGCCACGGCGGCGTCATGCCGGTCGTGACGATCCCGATCGATCCGCACACGCTGAACGCGACGCGCGGCGCGAAGCACGACCCGGAATTCGTCGGCGACGTGAAATCGATCGGCGACCAGCGCAAGGCGAAGATCGACTACTGGGAAGGCACCATCACCGGCGAGAACGGCAAGGTCATGCACCTCGACGACCTGACCCGCGAGAACCTGCACCGCTGGCTCGACGCGGCGTCGGAGGCCGGCTTCCTGCTGCGCCTCGAGATGGCGCCCGCGCGCGCGCTCGTGTCGGCCGCCGACTACCGGCACCTCGCGGGCACCAACGACGGCTATCACCATCACGCACGCCTCGGCGCGCTGCTCGAATCGTGGGCCGCCGAGCACGAGGGCGAACCCGCGCCGCACGTGATGGTCACGTTCCACGGCTGGGACGCGGTACCGGAGCCGGTGCCCGGCGCCGGGCACCTCGAGCTGCTCGACTCGCTGCTCGATCGCCCCACGCTCGAATGGGTGCACGTCGGCCTGTCGTATGCGACGCACGGCGCCGACTTCATCGCGAACCAGGAGCTGACGACCGCGCTGGCGAAGCGGCTCGTCGAGCGCGCCGTGGACGAATACGCGCAGCCCGACAGCCTCGACGCACCGCGCAGCAAGCTCGCGCGGCTGCACGGCACGGACGCGCTGACGCGCGTGTTCGAGCGCGTCGACCGCGACACGCTGGCCGACCAGCACCAGATGCTGCTGGCCGAGATCGAGCGGATCGGCCGCGAAAAGGGCCTCACGCCCGCGCAGATCGCCGAATTGCGCCAGCGCCTGTACGAAGGCAACACGACGCGCCTGCTGCATCGCGCGCGCTATGCGACGGCGAAGTTCGCGACCGACGCGTGGCACGCCGACCCGAGCCATGCGCCGTCCGAGAAGTCGCGCGAGCGCAAGTTCAACGAGGCCTGGCTGAAGGACGTCGGCGCCCGGCTGCGCGCGCCGCAGCAGGATACGACGCTGGTCGACGGCAGCACCGTCGCGGCGGGGCTCGAACCGTGGCGCGAAGTGGTCCGACGGCCGGCGCTGATGGTCGACGCGTCGCTGCCGGTCAGCGAGAGCCGCCTGATCAGCGCGCAGGCGGCCGACTACGTGAAGCCGGGCGATCCGCTCGCCGCCTTCGCGGAACTCAATGCGCTGCGCCTGCAGCAGATGGAACGCTCGTGGTCGGTGCTCAGCTGGAAGAACGTGCTGTCGGGGCTGGTCGGGATCGGCGCCGGCATCGCCGTCCACCATATCGGCCTGACGCCGACCGACTACAAGCAGGCGGCCAACGCGACCTTCGTCGGCGTGCGGACCGGCCGGCTCGTGCAGGCGCTGCATCAGGACACGCTGCGCGCGCTGCAAAGCGGCGATCCGCGGCTGTTCAACCACGTGATCGATCGCTTCATCAACGGGCTCAACAACCAGTTGTCGGCGCACCGGATGGACGAGGCGCAACGTCGCGCGTCGCTGGTGCGGCTGGCGGGCGAAGGCCGCGCGAAGATCAACCTGCAGCTCGAACTGCACGGCCGCAACGCGCTGTCCGCCGACAAGACGGTCGAGTACACGAAGCTGCTCGCGAACGACATGATCCAGCAGATGCAGGGCGTGCTGGCCGGCACGTCGATCCAGCAGTTGCACCACGGCAATCCGCGCCGCTTCCTCGGCAAGGTGGGCCGCACGGCCGCGATCGCGGGTTATGCGAGCCTCGGCGAGATGTCGCTGCATACGCTGCTGCAGGATCCGTCGCTGGTGCCGCTGCTGGGCACCACCGGCGCGGTGCTGGGCCTCACCTACACCGGCCTCGTGCAGGCCAGCGCGTTCACCCACCTGAGCATCGAACGGCGCAGCCGCTTCGTGCGCTTCATCGACACCGCGTCCGACCTCGCGAGCATCGCCGGCGGCTATATCGCGCCGTTCGTGGGCGCGGCCGCGACGATCCACACCAACCTGCCGACGGCGATCGCGTCGCTCAGCTCGGCCACGCTGCTCGCGCTCGCCCGCGCCGACACGCATTTCCCGAACCTGACCAAGCGCGTCACCGGCAAGATGCCGACGATCCTGCTGCTCGCGCCGATCGGGATCTACGTCGGCAACTGGGTTTATACGGCGGTCAGCGGCGGCAGCAGCAGCGGCAACGGCGGTAACAACGGCAACAACAACACGCCGCCGTCGAACGGCACCACGCACCACGGCAGCGCGCCTTCCGCGCCGGCCGTGCCGCCCCTGCCGCCATCGGGCACGCACGCGCACGTCGCGCCCGCGGCGCCGCCCACGACACCGACGACGCCGCAGACGCCGCAGACGCCGGCCGCCGCGCAGCCGTACATCGTCGTCGCCGGCGATTCGCTGTGGGTGATCGCCGACCGGCATCGGCAGTCGCTGCTCGATGCCGCGCACGTGTCGCGCGCCGATCAGCAAGGGTTGACGCGCGACCAGCAGGACGCGCGCGCGCTGACCGAAATCCTGCAGCTCAATCCGTCGGTCGCCGGCGATCCGAACCAGTTGTCGGTCGGTACGCCGCTGAACATCGGTTGAGCGGCGTGGGAGTGTGAGCCTCGAACGGCCTGAACCGGCAAGGACGGGGGCCGTTCGCGGGCCTCCGCGTGTTGCGCATCGCGTTTCACCCGGCCGTCACGCCGCGCGCTGTCCCTCGAGCCACGCCTGGAACATCAGCACCGTCCACAGCTGATGCTGCCAGTTCATCCGCCCCGTCAGATGCTGGCGCCACAGCCGCTCGACCGCCGCCGCGTCGAAGAAGCCTTCGGCGCGCAACCGCGACGGCTCCAGCAAGGCTTCGGCCCAGTCGCGCAACGCGCCGCGCAGCCAATGATCGACCGGCGCGCAGAAGCCCTGCTTCGGCCGGTCGATCAGCGCGCGCGGCACGTACTGATCGAGCAGCCGGCGCAGCAGCGCCTTCGGCTGCCCCTGCGGCAGCCGCACCGCGGCCGGCAGCCGCCACGCGAATTCGACGACGTGATGATCGAGGAACGGCATGCGCGTCTCGAGGCCGACGGCCATCGCCGCGCGGTCGACCTTCGCGAGAATGTCGGTCGGCAGGTACGTGAGCGTGTCGATCGCCATCGCCTGCTCGGCGAAGCTCAGATGCGCGGGCCACGCGGACACCGTGTCGAGCGGCGTCGGCGGCTCCTGGCCGGCGAGCGCGAGGCGCTCGGGATGATGGACCGACGACATCAGCAGCCGGTACAGCCCGATGCGGCTCTCGGCCGTCATCACGTGGCCGAGCTTGTGCAGCCGGTCGCCGATGCGCGACGCGCCGTCGCGCGCGTCCACGCCGCCCCAGGCGCCCTGCGCGACGGCCGCGAGCTGGTCCGCGTGATCGGGCCGCAGCGCGTGCAGCGCGGCCGCGATCCGCGCGCGCACCGCGGCCGGCACGCGATGCAGCTTGCGCCACAGGCGCGGCGTGAGGAAGTAGCGCGTATAGCCGCCGAACAGCTCGTCGCCGCCGTCGCCGGACAGGCTCACCTTGACGTGCCGGCGCGTCAGCTCCGACACGAGAAAGGTCGGGATCTGCGAGGCATCGGAGAACGGCTCGTCGTAGATCGACGGCAGCTTCGGCACGACGGCGAGCGCATGGTCGGCCGTCACGTAGAGCTCGGTGTGGCGCGTGCCGAGGTGGCGCGCGACCGCCTTCGCATAGCCGGCCTCGTCGTAGCCGGCCTCGTGAAAGCCGATCGTGAACGTGTCGACCGGCTTGGCCGACTGCGCCTGCATCAGCGCGACGATCGCCGACGAATCGATGCCGCCCGACAGGAATGCGCCGAGCGGCACGTCGGCCTCCATCTGGCGCGCGACGGCCTGGCGCAGCACGGCGTCGAGCTGGCCGACGGCGTCGTCGGCGTTGCCGTCGAACGGCCGCTCGCGGCCGGCTTCGATCGCCTGCTCGAGCGTCCAGTACGCGCGCACGCGCGGCGTGTCGCGCGCATGCTCGAACTGGATGAAGGTGCCGGGCGGCAGCTTGCTGATGCCGCGATAGATCGTATGCGGCGCGGGCACGCTCGACTGGCGCAGGTACAGGCACAGCGCGTCTCGATCGACCGCGCCGTCGAAGCCCGGATAGCCACGCAGCGCCTTGAGCTCGGACGCGAACACCAGCGCGTCGCCGATCCGGCCGTAGTACAGCGGCTTCTCGCCGATCCGGTCGCGCGCGAGGGTCAGCACCCGCGACGCGCGGTTCCACAGCGCGAATGCGAACATGCCGGTCGCGCGCCGCAGCGTCGCGTCGACGCCCCACGCGGCGATCGCCGCGACCAGCACTTCGCTGTCCGAGCGGCCGCGCCACGCGGGGGCGCGCCCCGTGCGTTCGAGTTCCGCGCGCAGTTCGCGATGGTTGTAGATTTCGCCGTTGAAGACGAGGACGTAACGGCCGCACGCGGAGGCCATCGGCTGCCGGCCCTGCACCGACAGATCGACGATCGCGAGCCGCCGGTGGCCGAGCGCGATGCCGGCCTCCGGATCGACCCACATGCCCTGCCCGTCAGGCCCGCGATGCGCGAGGCTCGCCGTCATGCGCGCAAGCGTGCCGCGCGCTGTCTCCTCATCGAAGGCGACGCTATTCAGAAAGCCGTCGATTCCGCACATTGGTTTGTCTGCCCCTGTTGACCCGATCCGGCAACGGCGGCGCGACTTCGCGGCCCGCCGCCCGGTTGACGGTCGAGCCATCTTACGAAGAAATAAATCAGCAATAATTCCCGCGCGAAACGGTGCTGCTACCGAAAAAAAACGGCGTCAAGCGGCTGCCGCACCGTGCGCGAAAATGGGCGCGGAGATTCGCACAGCATGCGCTGCGCGCGCGGGATGCGACCCTGCATTCGATGATGGATTCGTTCGCATGAGCCGCGCATCCACTACGCGCCGGTCGCCCATTTGAGCAACTGCGCGACCTCGCGGAAATGCTGCTGCTGGATCGTGCCGTTCTCCGGCGTGGTTTCGTACAGCGCATGCGCGAGCCCGACGTTCGCGAGCGTCGGGCGCAGCGCGTCGCGCGCGAGCCGCACGATCCGTTCGGCCGCCTCGCCTTCGCCGCGCGCGAGCACCCAAGGCAACGAGCCGATCCCGCCGTAATAGAGCGCGACCGCGACGCGCGGCGAATAGACGACCACCGACGCGTAACCGATGCGGTCCGGCAGCGCCGCGAACTGCGCTTCGCGTGCGAGCTGCCGGCGCTTCGCCGCGATATGCGGATCGCCTTCGTCCTCCTTGTGCTCGCGCCGCACCTCGTCGATCGACATCTTCATCTTCTGGTTGAACTCGTGCCGCTGATGCACGATGTCGATCAGCGCCATCACGACGTAGATCAGCGCGGCCCAGCCGAACAGCAGCATCAGGAGCTTCACGATCAGCGCGAGGATCGACACCGGCCGCGTGAAGCCCGCCTGCACCGACGGATCGAGCGACTCGACGATCAGCCAGCCGAGCGTGGCGACCAGCAGCACGGTCTTCAGCAGCATCTTCGCGAGGTTCACGAGGTTGCGCATCGACCACATGTTCTTCAGCCCCTCGGCCGGATTGAGCCGCGACAGCTGCGGCACGAGGCGGCTCCATGCCATCACGCCGCCGACCTGCACGAAGCCCGCGAGCAGGCCGGCGAGCAGCCCCGCCGCGACGATCTGCGCCGACAGCAGCGCCCAGTCGCGCGCGGCGCCGTCCACCAGCACCGCGAGCCGCGCGGCCGGGTCGGCCGCGCCGGCCGCGTCGAACACCAGCCGGAACAGCGCCTGCAGCCGCGCGAACAGCGTGCCGAGGCCGACCGCGAGCGCGACGCACACGCCGACGAAGAACGCCGACGACACCGTCTCCGCGCTCTTCGGCACGTCGCCTTTTTCGCGCGCCTCGCGCAGGCGCTTCGCGGTCGGCTGCTGGTTCTTTTCGGCCATCGTCGCTCCGTCGCCGCGCCGGCCGTCACGCGCCGCCGTGCGCGGCGAACAGCGCGCGCAGCAGCGCCATCAAGCCGCTGTCGGGGCTCAGCAGCGCATGCAGCGACGCGTACACGACGGGCAGGAACAGCACCATCATCAGCACCGCGAGCGCGCTCTTGAGCGGCTGCGAGAACACGAAGACATTCAGCTGCGGCACCGCGCGCCCGACCAGCCCGATGCCGAGCTCGACCAGTACCAGCACGATGATCACCGGCGCGGCGAGCTTCACCATCCATTCGAAGATCGTGTCGGTCTGCCGCACGACGAAGGTCTGCAGCATCGACGGGAGATCGGGGCCGAGCGAGCCGATCGGCCACCACGCATACGACTGCGCGAACAGCTGCACGAGCACCTGCAGGCCGCCCGCCGTGACGAACAGCGCGAGCGCGACGAAGTTGAGGAAGCCGGAGGTCGGGCCGCCTTCGTGGCCGCCCATCGGATCGAAGAACGCGGCGCTGCCGCTGCCCGTCTGGAAGTCGATCAGGAAGCCGACGCCCTGGATCGCGAACAGCACCGCGCTGAACGCGCCCGCGAGCAGCAGGCCGACCACCGCCTCCTTCGCGACGAGCAGGCACCACATGAGAAACGGCAGCGACGCGACCTGTGCCGGATCGATCGCCGGCGCGACGAACGCCGCGATCACGACGGCGATCCCGTTGCGCACGAGGCCCGTGACGATCTGCTCGTTGAACACCGGCACGATCAGCATGATCGGCAACAGGCGCGGCATCACGTAAAGCAGCGGACGCAGCGTGCCGGCGATGTCGTTGAAGTTCGCCGCTTGATCTAGCATCGGCGCTCCGTGGGCACGGGCGCGGGTGCGGGTGCCGTGTCGTCGAAGTGCGGAGATGGGTGGGCGGAGGTAGCTGCCGTATCTGCGGCATCGCTCGTATTGTCTGCATTGTCTGCGTTGTCTGTGCTGGCTGCATCGGCTGCGCTGGCTGCATTGGCTACATCGCCCAGATCCCCCCCCGCCTCCGCCGCGCCCCCGACCATCTCCGCATCGAACGCCGCCGTCATCTCCGGCTGGCTGCGCGCAGCATGGCGATCCGCGCCGCCCGCGGCCCACACGCCGGCCGTCGCGAAGCGACGCACCGCGTGCGCATCGGCGACTTCGTCGGCCTCGCGCTCGACGCGCGCCGCGCGCGCATGCAGCGCCTTCTCGCCGGCCTTGTCGAGCTTGTCCTCGGCCGCCTTCGCCTTGCGCGCGGCGCGCTGCAGGTCGGCGAGCGTCGCCTCGTGGTCGCGATGCACGTGCGCGGCCTCGCTGACCGACGCGTTCGCGACGCCGATATGGCGGTCGAACGTGCGCGTGTCGGCCGCCGCGTTCTGCAGCGCGCGCGCCTCGCGCACGTCGTCGGCGAGGCGCGCCTGGATCGCCGCCTTCGCGGCGACCTGCTGCGCGAGCTGCGCCTGCGCGGCGTCGAGCGCGCGCCGGCTCTGCGCGGCGACGCCCTGCTGGCGCGCGGCCGCGACGCGCGCGATCTGGCTGCGCATCTCGCGCACGCGCCTGAGCCGCGCGAGCGTCGCGAGCACGATGCGGTCGTCGGCTTCAGACATGATCGTTCGCGAGCCGCGTCAGCTTCGCGAGCAGCGCGTCGAAGCGCACGTCCTCGTGCGACGCCTGCGCGCAGAACGCACCGATCGCGTCGCGCGCGCGCAGCGCGAGATCGCCGAGCCGGTCGCTGCCTTCGCGATACTCGCCGATCTGCACGAGCAGCTCGATCTCCTGATACTTCGCGATCAGCTCGCGCACGCGCGCGGCCGCATGCTGATGCGTGCGGCTCGCGACGAGCGGCATCACGCGCGACAGGCTCGCGAGCACGTCGATCGCCGGATAGCGGTTCGCGAGCGCGATCTTGCGCGACAGCACGATGTGGCCGTCGAGGATCGAGCGCACCTCCTCGGCGATCGGGTCGGACTCCTCGTCGCCCTCGACCAGCACCGTGTACAGCGCGGTGATCGAGCCGCGCGCGCCCTGCCCCGCGCGCTCCAGCAGTCGCGGCAGCACCGCGAACGTCGACGGCGGGAAGCTGCGCCGGGTCGGCGGCTCGCCGCTCGCGAGGCCGACCTCGCGCTGCGCGCGCGCGAAGCGCGTCAGCGAATCGACCAGCAGCAGCACGCGCTTGCCCGCATCGCGGAAGTGCTCGGCGATCGCGGTCGCGACGAGCGCGGATTTCACGCGCTCCATCGCCGGGCGATCGGACGTCGACACGACGACGATCGAGCGCGCGCGCACCTCCGGCGACAGGCTGTGCTCGATGAACTCGCGCACTTCGCGGCCGCGCTCGCCGACCAGCGCGATCACGTTCACGTCGGCCTGCGCGCCGCGCGCGATCATCCCGAGCAGCGTGCTCTTGCCGACGCCGGACGGCGCGAAGATGCCGACCCGCTGGCCGACGCCGAGCGTCATCAGCCCGTCGATCACGCGCACGCCGGTCGGAAACGGCGTGTCGATCAGCTTGCGCGCGAGCGGGTTCGGCGGATCCTGCTGGGTCGACACCCAGGTGGCGCCCGTCACCGGCCCGAGATCGTCGAGCGGCCGCCCGAGCCCGTCGAGCACGCGGCCGAACAGCGCGTCGCCGACCGCGAACACGTGCTCGCGGCCGGACGGCACGACCGTCGTTTCCGGCGACAGGCCGGCCACGTCGCCGAGCGGCGTGAGCAGCGTGGTCTGCCGCGAGAAGCCGACCACTTCGGCGAGCAGCGTCGGCTGGTTCGGCGTGCGCAGCTCGCAGATCTCGCCGAGCCGCGCGCGGATGCCGGTCGCATTGAGGATCTGCCCGACCGCGTGATTCACGCGGCCCTGCACCGACACCGGCGAGAAGAACGCGAGCCCGGCGTCGAGGTCGCCGACCAGACGGCCGCCATCGAACGGCGCGCCGTCGCCGTCATCGCTGCTGCTGCCGCTGCCGCCGAACGGGCGCGGTTCGTCGAGCGGCGCGTTCATCGCGGCACGTCCCGGCGAATCGCCTGGCGCAGCGCGTCGATCTGCAGGTCCAGGCTCGCGTCGATGCGCCCGGACGGCGTCTCGACCGTGCACGCATGGCGCTCCAGCTGCGCATCCTCGACGATGCGGATGCGCTGCCGGTTCGACTGGCCGGCGAACGCACGGTCGAGCGCGTCGCGCATCTCGTCCTGACGGCCCGGCGCGACGCGCACGATCAGGAACGCCTCGTCGCGCACGAGCGGCGCGATGCGCGCGAGCGCGGCCTCGTAGAGCGTCTGCGTGCTCATCTCGCCGACGATCGCGCGCACGGCCTTCACGACGATGTCGGCCATCGCGTCCTTCATCGACTCCATCGTGCGCGCGGCGGCCAGCGCCTGCGTGTAGGCCTGCGCCGCATGCTCGCGCTGCGCGCGGCGCATCCCTTCGTCGTAGCCGGCCGCCTGACGCCTGTCGAACTCGCGCTGCGCGTCGGCGACGATGCGCGCCGCCTCGTCACGCGCGGTCGCGATCACCGCGGATGCGTCGAGCAGCGCCGCGTATTCGCGCTCCTTGAGCACCTTGCGCTCCGACAGCAGCTGCAGGTTGTCGCTCGTGATCAGAAAAGCCAGTCCCATGACGCAAGCCTCTCGGGAATCAGAAACAGGAACAGCAACTCGCCGAACTGGTCGCGCTGCGCGCGATTGAGCCAGTACGGCGCTTCGTCGTCGCACGTGCGGTTGAATTTCAGCCGCGCGCGCACGCCGACCGCGTCGCCGGCCACGCCGATGAAATCGGCCAGCAGCCGCGCGCCGCGAGCGCGGATCACCGCCGGCAGCGCGGCCGGATCGGCGCGCCACGGCTCGAGCGTGTCGGCGAGCGCGCCGAACTCCGGCGCGCGCTCGAGCGCCAGCTCCAGCGCGTCGCCGCCGAGCTTCGCCGCGACTTCCGCGCGAATGCGCCGCACGTTCAGCGCGTCGCGCAGCCAGCCGCGATGCAGCAGCAGCCCCGCGTACGCCGCGAGCTGCCCGAGCGCCGCGCCCGGCAGCAGCGCGAGCCGCGCACACGGATCGGCGACGTCGAAGTCGTAACGGCCGGCCACGCCGTGCGCGTCGAGCAGATGTCGCGCGAGCAGCCTGCGGCCGGCCGGACCGAACGCGTCGAGCGAACGGTAGCGCGCAGGCCATGCGGCCGGCACGCGCGTCACGTGCAGATAGCGGTCCGGGCGCAGATTGAATTCGCACACGAGCGCGTGAAACGCCGCGCGCCGCGCGGCAGGCGGCGCGCCGAGCGGCTGCAGCCACGGCAGCGGCACGGCGTCGGGCGCGGCGCCCGGCGACGCGGCGTGCACCTCGCTCATGCGCCGTCGCGCGCGCCGTCGGGCGTGCGCAAGCCGCCGCCCGTCTGCGCAGCGCCCGCGCCTGCCGCATTGCCGCCCGCGACGCCGCGCGGCGTGCCGACCAGCGCGGCGACCCGCGCGCCGAACATGCCGCGCCGCGCGGCCGACAGCGCGATCACCGCGCCGGTCAGCAGGATCAGCGCGAACACCAGCCAGCCGAGCGGCGAGCGCAGCCGCAGGAGGTCCGACACCGCGCTGCCGATCCCGTCGACGCGCGTCGCGCGCGCGGCGGCCGGCTGCAGGAACAGCGACACGTTGTCGTACTGCAGCCCCTCGATGCTGTGCGCGACCAGATCCTTCACCATCGGCGCCATCGCGCGCAGGTCGACGCCGGGCCGGTAGCGGATGTACACGGCGGCCGACGACGGCTTGATCTTGTCGGCGAGCGGATCGTTCTCCGGAATCACGACCTGCACGCGCGCGACCACCACGCCCTCGATGTCCTGCAGCGTGCGCGACAGGTCCTGCGACACGCCGTACAGATATCGCACGCGCTCCTCGGCGGGCGTCGACACCAGCCCCTGCTTCTGGAACAGCTCGCCGAGGCTCGCGTAGCTCGGCTTCGGCAGCCCGTTCGCCTGCAGCACGGTCAGCGCCGACTGCATGTCGCCATCGGCGACGCTCACCTGCCACGCGTTGCGATCGGACGTGTCGCGCGCGTCGTTGTCCTTCGACGCGCCGATGCCCGCATCGCCGAGCACGGCGACCATCTGGTTCGCGTCGCGCTCGGACAGGCCCGAGTACAGCTCCTTCTGGCAGCCCGCGAGCAGCGCGAGCAGCCCCGCGAGCAGCGCGCGCGCCGCCCGGCTGCGCCACGCGTGCGTGCGCGGCGTCGAATCGATCGTCGTCATCGTTTGTCCGCTTCAGGGCCCGCGGCCGCGTCGGGCCGCGAGCCGGCCGTCGTCACTCCTGCGTCTTCAGCACCGTGTGCGTGAAGCCGTTCGCCGCCTGCGCGACCGACAGGCTCAACTGGTATTCCGAAATCGTGGTGGTCGCCGTCCACTGGAAGTCCATCGCCTGCACCATCGTCATCAGCGGGTCGCGGCGGTTGTCCGCCATCGACGTCAGCATCTCGGCGCGATGCTTGTCGATGTTCGCGTACCGCGTGTCGAGATCGTTGCCGTACGTGCGCAAGCGCTCGACGAGCGACGCATGGTTCGCCTGCGCAGGCGTCGCGGGCGTCATCTGCACGGCCGGCGCCGCATCGGCCGGCGCGCGCGACATCGCGACGCCCGCCGCCGACGGCGACGACCCGCCCGCTGCCCCCGGCTGCATCAATGCATCGAACTGGCGCACCTGCGCCGGATCGGACGCCGCGCCCGCCTGCTGTGCGGCGCCCGCGAGCGCGGTCGCGCCCGGCGGCGCCGCGCCTACGCCTGTTACCGACATGATCGTGTCCTCCTTGACCGGCAAAGCCGGAAACGAGCCGGCCGGCGCGCGCCCGCGTCCGCTCGGGCGCCCGTCGCGGGCAGCCCGTGCACGTGGCGTCGCGCGGCGCGGCCGGCGACCGCCGTCATGCGCGGCCGGCCGAACTCAGGTGTTGCGCAACCTGGGCGTTCGCCGTCCCTTCCTGCGCGGTCACTGCGTTGCTGGTTTCGAACGTCGCGGTCGACTGCTGGACCTGGAAGTTGATCTTCGTGAGTTCCAGCTGCGTCTTGGTAAGGTCGTCCGCCTGCTTCTGCACGTCGCCCGTGTTGCTCACACTGCCTGTCGAGTTACCCATGCTGCGCTCCTTTACGTGAACCACGATTCCCGATCCGGCCGCGGCCCCATGCCGCGCCGGCGACGTGACACGCCGCATGCGTGCGGCGCGTCGCGTGATGCGCGCACCGCTCGCGCGATGCGCATGACCTGTCGCGGCGCTAGTGCGCTGCGTCCTTCGTTGCGTCCTTCGCCACGTCCTTTGCCGCGCCGGCCGGGGCGACGGCGGACGTCGTCGTCGGCGTCGCTGGCGCTTCCGGCACCAGCGTCGGCCCCGGCACCGGCTGCGCGACGCCGGCCGCCGCGCCGCTCGCGAGCGGCGCCACGGGCGGCGCCGGCACGCGCTCGGGCGCGCTCGCCTGCGGACCACCGAGCGGCATCGTGATGCGCTGGCCGTTGCGCTCGAACACCACCTCGTCGGGGCCGATCGACACGACGGTCGGCCCTTCCTTCAACCGCGCGCCTTCGAAATAGCGGCTGCCGTCGACCGTCTCGATGTAGCGCTGGTCGCCGTCGCCAGCGAACACGGTCGTGATCTCCGGAATCCCCGCGACGCCGCCGAGCGTCGTCGCCGTGCGCGGCGCGCCGGCATCGGCGTCGCGCACGTGGTCGACTACCTCGAGCGCCGGGCGCGCGTCCTTCATGTAGTTGCGGATGCGCGGCTCGATCTGCGCGCGCTGGGCCGCGCCGGTCAGCTCGATGCGGCCGCGGCCGAGATAGGCGACCGTCAGCGGCGTGTCGCTGAAATAAGTCTGCGCGGTCGCGACGAGATCGCTGACCACGTAGATGTTGCCGAGCGCCGCGTTGTCGACGCCCGCGACGATTTGCGCGACGCGTTCGCGCGCGGCCGGATCGGCGACGTAGCCCGACACGATCACGCCGTCGTCGCGCGGCGCGACGGCCAGCTCCGGATACGCGTGCAGCAGCTGCTGCAACCGGTGCGTGCGCGCGAGCACCGACTCGTGCTGCCACGGCAGCCGCCCCGACCACGCGACGAAGCCGTAGCCGAGCGCGCCGAGCAGCACGCCGGTCCACAGCGCCGCCAGCACGATCACGAGCCGTCGGCCGCCGAGCCGGCGCAGCCCGCCCGTGAGCCACGCGAGCCAGGCGGCGTCGTGCGCGGCGTGCGGCGCATCCGCGTCGTCGGGCACCGCGACGCTAGCCTGCGCGTGGCGCGCGATGCCGAGCTTGATCGAGCCCACCGTCACGACGTCCTGCGGCGTCATCGAGCGGCGTCCCGCGCCGATCGGCGCGTCGTTGAACAGCACCGGCGCCGCGCCTTCGCCACCGTGGTTCTGCACGGTCACCGCGAGCGCGCCGACCTGCAGGCACACCTGCTTCGCGCCGATCTCGCGATCGGGCAGGATCACCTCGCAATCGGCCGCCGTGCCGACCCAGTTCGCGCCGCGCGCGAGCGACATCGTGCGCCCGTACATCGGCCCGCTGAGGAAGCACAGATTCCACGGCGACGCGAGCGCGGCCGCGGCACCGCCTGCACCGCCTGCACCGACGACGCCCGCAGCGCCGCCTGCCGCGCCGCCGGGCAACGGGCCGTCGCCGTGCGGTTCAATGATGGTCGTCGACATGGGCAGGTGCTCCTGCAGTCGCCGCCACGGGCTGCGACGCCGCATCGGGCGGCGGCGGCAGCGCGGGCGGGCCGAATTTGGTGCCCGGCAGCGGCCGCGGCGTGAGCGGCACCGCGACGTCGTTGTCGGGCGGCCGATACATCGACATCGCGTTCGGGTCGGCCGGCGCGTCCGCGCCCGGATTCACCGGCGAGCCGTCGGGCGCATACATCGACGCGTTCGTCACCACGCGCGGCGTCAGCAGGTAGAAGCGCTCCATGTGGTTGCCCGACTTGTCGGTGTACTTGAACAGGTTGCCGATCAGCGGAATGTCCGACAGCCACGGCACGCCGCTCTTGTTGAGCCGCACCTCGTCGTCGTTGAAGCCGGCGATCAGCAGGCTCTTGCCTTCGTCGATCATCGTCTTGGTGACGATGTTGCGCTGCTGGATCACCGGCACGTTCGACACCGCCTGCCCCGGCACGATGTTGCCGTCCTGGATGTCGATCGACATCATCACGCTCTGCGGCGTGCCCGACACCGCGGCCGCATGGCGGATCGCCTCGTCGACGATCATCGGCGTGACCTTGATGCTCGTCCCCGTCGTCACGCTGTACAGCGACGAATCCTGATAGCCCTGCACCTGCACGTAGAACTGCGTGAGGTTCTCGAGGATCGCCTCGGTGTTGTCGAGCGCGAGCACCTTCGGCTTCGAGCGCAGCTGCGCCTGGCCCTTCTGCGCGAGCGCGTTGACGCGCGTGAGCAGGTAGTTGCGCAGCGACCCGCCGATCGACGCCGTCAACGCGATGCCGGTCGGCATGAAGGTGCCGGTCTGGCCGGTTTCCGACGCGCCGATGCCGAACGTGAGCGGCGGGTTGCCCGCGCCGTTGTACTGCGTGTTGCCGTTCAGCGGATTCTGGCCGTTGCCGATCTGCACGTCGCCATGCGTCGTGTGCAGGCGCCAGTCGATCCCGAGGCTGTCGAGCGAATCCTCGTTGATGTCGATGATCGTCACGTTGATCTCGACGATGCGCGGCCGCTCGTCGAGCTGGTCGATCAGCGACTGGTAGCGGTACATGTTCTCCGGCAGGTCGCGCACGATCACCGCGTTGATCGCCGGATCGGCGACGATCTGCGGCAGCGCATCGCCGCCGCCACCGGCCGAGAACGGCGAGATGCCGCCCGCGGCGCTGTCCGCGCCGCCGTAGCCGCCCTGCCGCGGGCCGCTGGAAATATCGGGGAAGTCGAGCCGCGGCACCGCGATCGTGAGCCCCGAGCCGAGCTTCACCTGACGCGCGGCCTGCCCGAGCGGCGTGCTCGACGGCAACGCGCTCGTGCTGCCGTCCCGGCCGAACAGCCGGCGCAGGATCGACGCGACGCCCGGCACCGTCACCTCCTTGCCCGAGCGGTTGATCGTGAAGTCCGACGCCCAGCCGTACTTCAGCCGGAACGCGCGGATGTCCGCGTGCGCGCCGTTCGCCGACGGATCGCCGACCGAGCCGACCGCCTGCCGCACCAGCTCGACGTAGCGGCGCGGGCCGGCCACGTAGACGCTGTTGGCGCGATCGTTGATCACGAGCGTGTAGCGCTTGTCCGGAATCTGCATCGCCTGCAGCGCGCGGCCGATCTCGCCGGCCGCGTTCGGCGGGATCGGGATCATCTGCGTCTGCGACTGGTCGGCCGGATCAACGTACAGGAACGAGCCGTCGTAGTACCACGTGAGCCCGTAGGTCGAGCAGATCGTGTCGAGCGTCTGCTGCGGCGTGCCGGAGAAGCGGCCGCTGATCACGCCGTCGACCTTCGGATCGACCACGGCCGTCACGCCCTGCGACGACGCGAGCTCGCGGATGAAGTCGCCGATCTTCTTGCCGTTCGCGACGATCGTGAACGGCTTGTTGCGCCAGCGCAGGTCCGCCGCGCGCGCCGGTTGCGCGACCGTCATGCACAGCGCCGCGGCGAGCAGCGCGGTCGCGCACATCGCGAACGCGGCGCGTTGCAGGCGGCGCGGTTGAATCCGGATCGGGGCGACGCGTCGACGCATCAAAGCACTCCTGTGGAAGAAACGAACATGCGTTCCAGCGCCTGCTGCGCGAAGCGCAGCACTTCGCCGCCGAGCCAGCCGGACAGCAGCACCAGCGCGACCATCACGGCGATCAGCCGCACCGCGATGCCGATGTTGGCGTCCTGCACCTGCGTGACGGCCTGCAGGATCGCGACGACGAGGCCCGTGACGGTGGCGATCGCGACGATCGGCAGCGACAGCAGCAGCACCAGCATCAGCGCCTGACGCGTCAGGTCGAGAATCGTCGAGCTGGTCATTGCACGGCTCCCGGTGCGCGCACGCCGGCGCCCGCGCCGACCGTGCCGTCGTCGGGCGGGTTCTTCACCCACCCGACCGTGTGCAGCTGCACGTCCTCCTCGATCTCCTGATACGACAGCACGGGCAAATCGGGCAGCACCGGCTGCAGGATCGTCTTCACGTAGCGGCGCGCGCCGAGCGCGACCATCACCGCGAGCCTCGGCGTGCCGGCGGCGGCGCCGTGCGCGGCCGGTGCGGCCTGTGCGGTGTTGGCGATCGCGCGCACCTGTTCGCCGATGTCCTGCTTGACCGCGCTCGACAGCGCGAGGAAATTGCCCTGCTTGGTGCGCATCACCGCGTTCTCGATGCGCTCCTGCAGGTTCTGCTCGAACAGCACGACGCGCAGTTGCCGCGTTGCGCCCGCATGACGGTCGGTGATCATCCGGCGCAGGTCGACGCGCACCAGCTCGACCAGCGCGATCACGTCGTCGGGCTCGTTCGGCGCCCACGTGATGAGGCTTTCGAAAATCACGCGCAGGTTGCGGATCGGCACCTGTTCGGCGAGCAGCCGGCGCAACACCTCGGTGATGCGCTGCAGCGGCACGAGCCGCGTCAGCTCGCCGACCAGCTCCGGATGATCGCGGCGCACCAGATGCACGAGCGCCTGCGTCTCCTGGATTCCGAGCAGTTCGTCCGCGTGCTGGCGCACGATCTGCTCGACGTGCGCGGCGAGCGCCGCTTCGCTCGTCAGCCACTTGCCGTCCGGCGCCGCGCCGTCGGGCTTGATCCACAGCGCGGTCGCGAACGGGCCGAATGCTTCGGCCGGCTGGCGTTCCGCGCGCTCCGGCAGCGGCGCGACGCCATCCCACAGCAGCCAGCCCGGCTTCAGCGCGCCGTGCGCGACCAGCACGTCCTGCAGGTAGATCCGGTAGCTCGACGCCGGTGCGCCTTCGTCGTCGTTCAACGTGATGCGCGGAAACACCGTGCCGATGTCCGCATCGACGCGCGCCTTCGCGCTCGACAGCGCCGTCTGCAGCTGCGCGAGGTTCAGCGCCGCGCGCAGATCGTCCGACAGCGACACCGCGATCAGCGACGTGACGCCCGCCGCGTGCGACACCTTCGCCGGCTGCCCGTCGTCGGCCGCGCCGATGCGGCCGGCGACGTGGATCAGGTTGAAGCTCGGCGCCGTCGTCTTGCGCTTCAGCTGCGCCACCGCGAACGCGCCGAGGCCGAGCGCGATGAGCGCGAACGACCATTTCGGGAAGCCGGGCACGACCAGGAAGCCGCCCAGCACCAGCGCCGCGATCAGGAGCGCGCGCGGATGTGCGCCGAGCTGCTCGCCCAGCTGTTCGCCGAGCTGGCGCTGCCGCGCATCGCGCGTGGCGACGCGCGTCGTCACGATGCCGGCCGCGATCGACACGAGCAGCGACGGAATCTGCGACGCCATGCCGTCGCCGACCGTCAGGATCGCGTAGCGTTGCAGCGCCTCGCCGATGTCCATCCCGTGCATCAGCGTGCCGACAGCGATCCCCGCGACGATGTTGATGAACGCGATCACGAGGCCCGCGATCGCGTCGCCCTTGACGAACTTCATCGCGCCGTCCATCGCGCCGTGCATCTGCGATTCCTGCTCGAGCTTCTCGCGGCGTTCGCGCGCTTCGTCGGCGCTGATGATGCCGGCGCGCAGGTCGGCGTCGATGCTCATCTGCTTGCCCGGCATCGCGTCGAGCGAGAAGCGCGCACCGACTTCGGCCACGCGCTCGGAGCCCTTCGCGATCACGATGAACTGCACGACCGCGATCACGAGGAACACCACGCCGCCGACCACGACGTTGTTGCCGACCACCAGCCGCCCGAACGCGTCGATCACGTGGCCGGCGTTCGCATGCAGCAGGATCAGCTTGCACGACGCGATGTTCAGCGCGAGCCGGAACAGCGTCGTGAACAGCAGCAGCGCCGGAAACGCCGAAAAACTGACGGCGGACGGCACATAGGTGGACACGGTCAGCAGCACGACGCTGGCGGCGAGGTTCAGCGAGATCATCCCGTCGAGCGCGGCCTGCGGCAGCGGCAGGATGAACAGCGCGACCACCGACACGATGAACGCGGCGAGAAACAGATCGGCGCGCGGCGACGCGCCGAGACGCTGCCCGGACACGCCCCGGCCGGCGGAAAAAATCCGCTGCCAGTCGCGGGGAAGCGCCTTGGGTTCTGCCATCGTGCCGTCGTCCTGTCGTTGTCGTCGCGCGACGCGGGCCGTCATGCCCCGCAGTGCGGACCGTTGAATGGGACGAGTGTAGCGACGCGCAACCGCGCAAAAACGGGCGCGCCTCGTAGCGTTCCGGCGGTTTTACGGCAGCCGCCGAAACGGACTACGAAACCCGATGACGGCCGTCGCGGCGCGCGGCCGGAACCGCTTCCATCGCGCGGCGGGCGCCGCGCGGGCCTCCCATGACCTCGGGCTCAGGACTCCAGACGACGTCCGGCGAGATAGGCGAGCTGCGCGCGGTTGCGCACGTTGAACAGCTTTTCGAGCGAGCGGATGTGGTGGCCGACCTTGTGCAACGAGGTGCGCAGCGCGCTCGCGATTTCCTGGTCGGACAGCCCGTGCACGAGGCGCTCGAGCACCTGCTGCTGCTCGTCGCCGAGCGCGAAGCCGCGCATGCGCGCGACGCGCGCCTCGAGGAACGGCAACGCGACGCGATGCACGGCGAGGCTCACCGACAGCGCGCCGCCGATCACGCGATCGTCGATCCATTCCGTGCCGTGGCTCTCCGACGTCAGGTTCACCGCGACACGCAGATCGAGCCGCGGCGCCGACAGGCTGAAGATCACGCCGCTGTTCATCGCATGCGCACGCAGGTGCCCGGCCAGCGCGAGCACCTTGCGATCGCCGCTCGCGTGCGCGACGCCTTCGATGTCGTCGAGCCGCCACGCGACCGGAAAACCGCTTTGCCGAACCTGCGCGAAGCGCGGATCGTTCTCGTACAGCATGCCCTCGATATACGGCTGCATGAAGGTCGGCGGCGCAAGATCGCGCAACAGATGCGCGCACAGAATGCGCCGCCCGATCATCTCGTATGCGCCGTAGCCGAGCGTGCTGAATCCGATTTGTCTCAAGCGCGCATGGCATTGCGCGAAATCGAGCGTAGATGTGTCCGATTTACCGGATGGAATGCGCGCGCCGGTAAAAACGTCGCGCTCGACGGCGTGAATTTCCGTCGAATAAGCGGCAGCGGCCGCGATATCCGTTTGCGAAAACCATTCGACGCGCGGTGCGTCGTCAGCATGTGTCATGAGGCGCCCACCCTTTCCCAATATGTGAACATGCCCCGTCACGATCTGGTCTTTTATTTATGATTTTCTGGTCGGCTGTATGCGCACGCGAGCATGAACCTTTCGCGGCGATTAGTATTACGGCATATTACGCGTACCCAGGCATTTTTGTACAATGCCCCCGCGTTTCGTCAGGATGACGATCGGCGCAAATCATAACGATGCTCGATCGCACGCCGCGCACACCGTGTACGACACGGCAACTGCCCGGCGATGCGCGTCGATTCCGAGGGATGGCTCATGTCCGATATTGCATTGCATGAAGAAGCGGTCGCCCCAGGCAGCATGGCCCGTTCGTCGCAGCGTCCGATCGCGAACGCGAATGCGTCGAGGGAGCGGCCGGTGCAGGTCGTCTGGTGCGACGACGTCAAGCTCGGCGAGGTCGCGCAGCCGAACGCGCCGAAGCTCGGCGTCGCCGATACGCTCGCGCAGGCGCAAAGCACGGCCGAGCGCAACCGGATCGTCGCGAGCCTGCTGCACCTGACCGGCTTCTCGACCTTCGCGTATTTCGCGCTCGAGTTCTCGCGCGAGCGCGTCGAGAGTCTCTATCTGCACGAGGCGTTCACGCCGGCCACCTACCGCGGCGACTACGTGCGCCAGAGCCATCACGACGTCGATCCGCGCACGCTCGGCGCGCGCGTGTGCAACATGCCGATCGTGTGGGATCTGCAACAGCTGCGCCGCGAGCATCGCGAGCGCGACGGCGGCCCGTGCGTGACGTCGGCCGCGCTCGACGGTTTCCTGCAGACGATGCAGGACGACGGGATGTGCAGCGGCATCATGTATTCGATGGCCGTGCCCGGCACCCGGCTGCATGCGTTCATGAGCTTCACCGCGCCGCGCCGCACCCGCGAATGGATCGCGCCGACGACGATCGAGCAGGCGCTGTCGATCGGGCTGTCGGTGCACAAGTTCGCGTCGCCGCAGCTGATCGCGACGTCGCGCGAACGCGCGATCAACGGGCTCACGCCGTTCGAGCAGGAACTGTTGCTGGGCATCGCGGAAGGCGCCTCGGACAAGGAGATCGGCCGGCGCCTCGACACCAGCGCGCACAACGTCGACTATCACCTGCGCAAGCTGCGCAAGCGCTTCGGCGTCGCGAACCGGATTCAGCTCACGTACCTCACGTCGAAGCTCGAGTTGATCTGACGCGGGCAACGCAGCGGCGTAAGCAACCGCTCATGCTACTGCGTAAACGAACATGCCGGCCTCGCGGGCCGGCATGTTCGCATGTAGCGCGACCACCGCGCGCCGCGCTACTTCAGCAACGTCATCTGCACGACCTTGACGATCACCAAGCCCACCGCCACCACCAGATAGCCGCGCAGCACGGCCATCCACACGCGCGTCGCGACGGTCATCTTCTGCGGCGTGAGCGAATCGAGCGGCGGCATGCGCCACGCGTCGCGCAGCGAGCGATCGATGCCAGGCTCGACGACGCGCCGGTTGCGGCGGATCAGCACCGTCGCGAGATAGCCGGCGATCGCGAGCACGGTGCCGCCCACCAGCACGTCGACGATCGCCTCGCCGCTGATGTCCGGGTACATCACCGAGGCGGTCAGGATGATCGACAGCAGCACGAGCACCCAGATCACCGCGCCCGTGAACACGTTCAGCCGCGTCGAGTTGACCCACGGCCCGAGCACCTGGCGATCGTTGCACAGCACGAGCAGGAACACCGTGGCGCTCGGCAGCAGCACGCCGGCGAGCGTCTGCACCGCTTCGGTCAAGAGGCCGAGCGGGCTGCCCGGAATCAGCACCAGCGCGGCCGCGGCCGCGACGATCCCGAAGTAGACGAGATAGAAGCCCTTCGCGTCGGACACGCCGCGATGCAGCGAATGGCGGATCTTGAACACGTCGCCGATCGCGTACGCGGTCGACAGCGACACGGCCGCGGCGCCGATGATGCATGCGTCGAGCAGCGCGACCGCGAACAGCGTCGCGCTCGTGCGGCCCGCGTATTTCTCGAGGCCGGCGATGATGCCGCCCGCATCGGTGAAGTTGCCGGCTTCCGGATGGCCGCCGAACAGCGCGGCGCTGAAGCCGATCATCGCGACCGCGCCGATCAGCACGAACGCGATGCCGATCCACAGATCGATCTTCTCGTACTTCATGAAGCGCGGCGTGATGCGCTTGTCGATCACGTAGCTCTGCTGGAAGAACAGCTGCCACGGCGCGACCGTCGTACCGACGATGCCGATCACGAGCAGCATCACGTCCGACAGCTTCGCGTGCGCGGGCCAGTTCGGGATGAAGAAGTCGCGCGACATCTGCGACACCGGCGGATGGATCGACACGAGCACCGGCACGAGCAGCAGGCTCAGCACGCACAGCACGATCGCGAAGCGCTCGAAGCGCCGGAAGTCTCCGGTACTCACCGCGGCCATCGTCAGCGCGGCCGCGACGCACACGCCAGCCACCTTCGGGAGCCCGAAGAATGCGAGCACGAACGTGATGCCGATGAACTCCGTGACGATCGTCAGTGCGTTGAGCAGGAACAGGTCGATCACGCTGAACGCGCCCCAGAACTTGCCGAAGCGCTCGAAGATCAGCCGTGCATGGCCCACGCCCGTGACGGCGCCGAGCCGCAGCACCATTTCCTGGTTCACGTACAGCACCGGCACGAGCAGCAGCAGCGTCCACAGCAGCGTCGTGCCGTAGTTCTGGCCGGCCTGCGTATAGGTGCCGAACGCGCCGGCATCGTTGTCGCCGACCATCACGATCAGACCGGGCCCGATGATCGCCAGCAGCGTGCGCAGCCGCGCCCACCAGGTGCCGCGCGCGGCGGTGTCGTGATGCGCGATCGTGCCGAGCGCGCCGCGGATGTCGCCCAGGTGGGCTTCGTCGAGCACGGCGCTGCGTTCGACGGCGATCGGTGGAGAGACGTTCGATGGCGTGGACATGATGAATTCCGTACGGCAGATGTGTTTGGCCAAGCGCGTGGCCTTGGCATACGCGCGCGGAGCGGCCGCCGCGCGCATGCCGAGGCTTGCTCGGTGCTGCGATTCAGTGGAACAGCGACTTCAAGCGGGAGATGAAGCGCGAGAACACCCGCGGGCGGGCGTCGAGTGTCAGCATCGCGTCGTAGTGACGGCGCGATTCCGTGACGTGCGGAAGGTTCGACAGCAGAAGGCCGAAGTTCATGATCTGGCTCCTTGGCGGGCGGCATGCATGCCGGGCCGCGTGGTGGGCGCGGGGCCAGTCCGGGGCTGAACGATGCGTCAGGCTAGTCGGCCGGAAAGTCCCTGCGATCCCGGTTCAATTGGGTCGGTGGGTGCAACGGGCATAAGGGACAACTGTCACTGTCGTTCATGGCGGCTCCTGTGCGGTGTTCCGGAGAACACGGTTGGCCGCCGCGCGGCGCGCGGACCGTCGTTCGGGCGCAGGCGAAACGCATGCGCGAACGCGGCCGCGCAACGGGCGGCGGCGAAACCGGAATGCGGATGCGCGAACGCATCACGCCGACCGGCGCGAATCAGGGTGCACGTAGGGAGTTACTGCGGAAACTGCTGCGCGCACCGTTTGCCTGACGGACAAACGGCGGCTTCGATGAGGCGCGGACGTCGGTCGCTCAGGCGGAAATTTCGTTCGAAGATCGACTACTGCAGGCGTCCAAGGCGGCGGCCCCAAGAGTGAAGATGCCGGATTCTATGGATCGCCCGAAAGTGAAGTCAACCCCTGGAAACGCCATTTCCCGAAATAATTTTCGCGGCCGCCGACGCTGAAAGATTTGCGCTCGACATCACGCGGCGCAACCTTTCAGCGCGTCGCGGCGCGGCGTTGCGCCGATGCGCGCGAACAACGGTGCAACGCCCGCCGGGGCACGCTTTGACGCGCTGCGTCGCGCCGCCGCCAGGGGCTCGTCACCGCGCATCGGCGCGCCGCGACCGCAGCTTTCATGCGATTTTTGCTTGCACCGCAGCAAAAGTCGCGACTACAATCCGCCCCAAATTCATCACGGGAGTCCCCTCCGTGGACACTAGCTCCAGTTGCAGTTCGGTGCCGGTTCAGGCCGGCCAAGCCATCGCGAGATAGCAGCCAGGCTCACGTCTTTCGCCGCTAGCTCGCATCAGTCGGGTTAGCGCGCTTCCTTCGGCCGGCATTGCCGGTACGTCCGTCGCACGCTCCGTTACGTTTCAATCGCCGATCGCAGGCCGCGTGCCGCGCCCGCGCTCGATCACGCCGTCCGGCATGCGCCGGTGCGGCCGGAGGCAGCGTCATGGTCGTTCAATCGTTTTCACTCAGACTCAAGCGATGCTTGCAGGCAGGACGCACGCGCTGTGCGCTCCGCAGGCGCTCGCCGCTTGCGCGGGCACGCCGCCACCGGCGCGACGCCGCACGCGTGCAGCTGCGTGCCGCGTGGCGCGCGCTCGATTGCGCGCTGCTCGCCGCGATGGCCGCGGCCGTCGCGCTCGGCGCGCTGCTCTGCGCGAGCGCATCGCGAGTCGGCTTCGCGCAGGTTTCGCGCGTCGCCGGCTGGCTGCCGTAGGGCGTTGCCGCGCGCGCTTCGCGACGCGCGCCGCACTGCAATCCTTCTTCGTCAATCTCACTGATCGGACCGCCACACGGAAATCACATGAAGAACCATCTCGAACCCGTTGCTCGCAAGCCACGCCTGCCGGCGTTCGCCACCTTGCTGCTGTCGCTGGCGTCCGCTCCGGCGCTCGCGCAGGCACTGCCGCCCGCCGCCGCGCCGGAACCGGCTGCCGGCGCGAGCGGCGCCGCTGCCCCCGCGCAGGCCGCCGATGCTGCCGAGCCCACCGGTTTGTGGGAACGGTCGAACCTGTTCGGCAACATCGGCGGCCTGCGCGACGTGCTCGGCGAGCACGGCGTCACGCTGAACCTGCAGGAAACCAGCGAGTACCTGTACAACGCCGCGGGCGGCACGCAGCGCGGCGGCGCCTATCAGGGGCTCACGCAGTTCGGCTTCACCGTCGATGCGCAGAAGGCGATCGGGCTGCCGGGCGGCACGTTCAACGTGTCGGGGCTGCAGATCCACGGCACCAACCTCACGTCGCGCTATCTGCAGACGCTGCAGACGGCGACCGGCATCGAGGCGAATTCGACCACGCGCCTGTGGGAGCTGTGGTACCAGCAGGCGTTTTTCGACGGCAAGGCGGACGTGCGGATCGGCCAGCAGAGCGTCGACCAGGAGTTCATGGTCAGCCAGTACGCGGCGACGTTCATCAACTCGACGTTCGGCTGGCCGGTGCTGCCGGCCACCGACCTGCCGGCCGGCGGCCCGGCGTATCCGCTGTCGTCGCTCGGCGTGCGCTTGCGCGTGAAGCCAGCCGACGCGTGGACCGCAATGATCGGCGTCTACGACGGCAACGCGGCCGGCCGCAGCGACGGCGATGCGCAGACGCTGAACGCGCACGGCACCAACTTCAACCTGCGCAGCGGCGCATTCGTGATCGGCGAGCTGCAGTACGCGCTGAACGCGCCGTCGTCCGACCCGAAGGCGCCGCCGTCGGCCGGCCTGCCCGGCACCTACAAGATCGGCTTCTGGTATCAGACGCAGCACGCGAACGATCCGCGCGTCGGCACCGACGGGCTGTCGCTCGCGAACCCCGCCAGCAACGGGATTGCGGCCACGCATCACGGCAACTACGGCTTCTATGCGGGCGCGGACCAGATGATCTGGCGGCCGGCGCCGGACAGCCCGCGTTCGGTCGGCGTGTTCGCGCGCGTGATGGGCGCGCCGGGCGATCGCAATATCGTCGATTTCGCGGCCAATGCGGGCATCACGCTCAAGGCGCCGTTCCGCGGCCGCGACGACGACACGGCCGGCATCGCGATCGGCTATACCAAGATCGGCTCGCATGCGCGCGCGCTCGACGGCGACACCGGCACGTATCAGACGCCCGGCTACCCGGTGCGCCGCGCGGAAACGGTGATCGAGGCGACCTACCAGTATCAGGTCGCGCCGTGGTGGCAGTTGCAGGCCGACCTGCAGCACTTCTTCCGGCCGGGCGGCGGGATCCCGAACCCGAACGCGGCCGGCGCGCGCATCGGGGATGAAACGGTGATCGGGGTGCGCACTACGATTACGTTCTGATGGGCGGGTTGGGTGGGAGGTGCCGCACCTCACCGTCGCTCGCGCGGCAGTGCGGTGCGTGGTTGAACGGGCAGTCGGCTTGGGGATTGGGCTTCGGCTACTGCTGCGGCAGCTGATCCCCGGCGGTCGCAGCCGATTGCCGTTAGCTGTATTAAGGCCGGCTAAACCAAATAGACAGAACCAGATCGGCTGACTCGGTTCGGCCAGTTTGAGACATTCGACGGTCTTAGGTAAATCGTCGAAAATTTCACGTGAGCGGTCGGCGTCGCGGTGCCGTCGGGAACAACATGCGACGTCATCCTTCTGGGTCGTGCGACTCCCCTGGCTCAAGTTTTCGTTGCAACGGCCGTTAGGCCAAGGTATTGCTTTGTGTCGACGTCGCGTTTCCGCTTTAGGGCGTGCCGCGCCTGAGACATTAACAGAGCGGCGACGGCCAATCTTTCACGCGCGGGATGGCGGATCTGGGGCGTTTGGCGAAACGCTCACTCACCTTCCAAATCTAATTCCCTGTCAAACAATGCATGCGTAACCTTCTTTTGCTGCTCATTCTGTCGACCAGTCTCAACTGCGTGTGCACTGTTGCGGCATTTGCGCAAGGCGCCGACATGACGGAAGAAGAATTGAGTCGAATGACAGGCGTCGATCCGCTCTGGGTGCACATCACCCCGTGTCTCGCGAGATCAACAATTGAGCAGAGTCTGGCAAGACAGCGAGCGAACGGCGTGACTCTGGACCAGATACGCGAGCAATTGTCCGATCAGGTGGCGAGTAATCCTGATTTCGACAGATTCCTAACTAATTTCTATAGGCTCGGAGAGGGCGAGATTCCCGAAGAAATTCGACAATCGCACGTTGCCTGTGTCGCAAAGATAATCGGAGCCTCTCAGGATCGTGTTGACGCATGTTACGTACGTAACTACGCCCAGTTTCTTCAATTGCTGTTCGGCCCGAATCCACGGGCGGCGAATCAACTCGCCACAAGAACCGCGTACGTCGGATGTCTGAAAGACGCGCAAGCGAGCAAATGATGCTAAGGGAACGTGATTCGATGCATGGCTTCATCTGTGGTGGCTGTGGTCGATACCAGGACAGACACCGATGTGCTTCGTGCCTAGCGCGAAATGAGCGCTGCATCGGTGCGGCTACTCTGTTGGCGTCGCCGGTCGGCCACAACTGGACGGTCGACACGGTGTCCGAGATCGTCACACCCTGTTCTACCGAAACGTCGAACGCTGCCGACGGCGATCATCGCCGTCGGCGGGCCGCAATGCTAAGTGGCGTTACATCCCTCGCGCATTCACGTTATCTATTTATTTCTTCCAGTCTCGACGTTAGAAGCTCGTATTTTTGTTGCGAAGTATCTGCCAACGCCTCATCGCGAGTGGATGGGGTGTCGTCATACGGCACCGGTTCGGCAAACTGGCTCACCGTCAGATCCCACTTCTTTCCGTCGATAAGATTGTAGAAGTGCTTGCCACACGATGTCCGCGTAGTGAGAATTTGACCGCCGAAATAATCTTGGGCGACAAGCGAGGTAACACTGCAGTGATTCTGCGCTGGATTCGATGGTGACCAAGCATCGGTCGGGCTTGACGTGTCTCCCGCCCAAACACGTGAAATTGCTCTGTACAAGTCGAGGGGGGTCGCAAAGGTTTTCGATACAGAAGTCATCTGATTTTGCTCTCTCGTTGAGCCGACGACCGATGGAGCACCCAGAAAGACAAAAGCCCCGTCGTTGTCGGCGGGGCTTCGAAGCGCATGTCGCTGCGAATTTCTAGCGTATGCACGTCCCCGGCGGCAGTCCCGAATGGGAATGCGCATGATGGTGGGGCGCAACAGCGAAGGACGTGAAGGCTTGCATGGATAGAGAGTCTGCCTTCAGTTATTAAGTCCGTCAATGAATGTTTTATTGTTCTGCTTGCGTCCTGTGTGAACGTTTTGAACCTGTCCGCATTTTTGTGGGCGAGGCGGTTGAACAGCGCGTTATCCGCGCGCCTGCGTGAATCGCTCGCCAAACAGGATAGCAAACTGGTTCATCGCTGATTTCCAGTCGAAGGCGGCCCGCACGGTCTTGGCCAGCACGTTGCGCAGCGCCAGCCAGAGCAGCTTGATCGCGGCCTCGTCATTCGGGAAGTGACCACGAGTCTTGATGATCTTGCGCAACTGCATGTTCAGACTTTCAATGGCGTTCGTTGTGTAGACAACTCGTCGAATCTCCGGCGGAAACACGAAGAACGGTATGACGTG